>NZ_JBIUCS010000002.1:0-492657 GCF_044538485.1 Acinetobacter sp. ABJ_C5_2
CATTACTCACCCGTCCGCCGCTAGGTCCAGTAGCAAGCTACCTTTCCCCGCTCGACTTGCATGTGTTAAGCCTGCCGCCAGCGTTCAATCTGAGCCATGATCAAACTCTTCAGTTAAAATCATTTTGTACCTTATTTATAGACAAGGTACCAATTCTGGCTCATCAATTACTGACTTAAATTTCGCTCAAATAAACTTCGAGTAATTTAAACCAATCAATCAATGAAAATTATTTCGATTAATCAATCAGTAAAAATCCACACAAGTTGTTCTTCAATTCTCTTAATGATCTTCTTCCTGGTTCGTCACCAGCAAGCTAGGTCGGCTATATTACTCTTAATCTCTTAAAAGTCAACAGGTAATTTCGATATTTTTAAAACTTATTCTCAAAACCAACTTAACATCAAATTCATTACTCAAAGCAACCAACTCAATTCTAAGTAACTGTTTTTCAACAAGTTTCTATCTGCATCACCGCCGATGGATGTGCATTATAGACCATTAAGATCCCTTTGCAAGCCCTTTCTCAAACTTTATCATTCAACCGGTCAATTTTTAGGCTTTTTAGTCATTTTTCTATATTATTTGACCAATTTTACATTGATAATAGCTTATCGCTTTTGTATTAAAATATATCTCTATCCAACTGCATATTGAACAGAGCCTGGCTAGCGGTTAAGGAATTATATGAATTATTCTAATTTACTATTATCGAGCTTATTAGCTGTGGGTCTTTATACCTCAGCACACGCTCAGGAAAATCTTACTGAAGAATCTGCCGCTAGTTCGGAAGATGCTACTTCGACAGAGGCTCAGCAGGGCCGCCCCCGCTCACAAATTATTAAAGACTTGAAAGCGCTAAAAGCTAAAGATTTAAAAATCAATGCAAATGCTGCTCAACCGGATACAGTCAAAGATCCATTACAGTCATTAAACCGACCGATTTATTCTTTTAATGACATGTTAGACCGCAATATTCTTCGTCCCGTTGCAGTTCAATATAATGAGAAAACTCCAGAAGATGTGCGTGGTTCTTATCGCCAGTTCCGCAAAAATCTTGGAGAGCCATGGAATGCTGTTAACCAGTTAATTCAAGGACGCCCTGGACGTGCAGCAAAGACACTTGGTCGATTTACTGTTAACACATTAACAACTTTAGGTTTAGCTGACCCTGCTAGTCGCTTAGGTCTTCCGCCTGAAGATGAAAGCTTTGGTGTCACTCTTGGTTACTATGGCGTCCCTTCTGGACCATTTTTGATGTTGCCTTTCTTTGGACCAAGCACATTACGTGATGGTATTGGCTTAGCTGTAGATTCTCAGGCTCGTCCACAAAAGTATATTATGGATAATCAAGATGGTCTTTACTGGTCAACCAATGTGTTACAGGCCATTGATACACGTGCTCAATATCTAGATTTGGATCAAACTATACAAGGTGATCAATATGCGATGATTCGCGATTTATATCTCCAACGTAAGGCATTCCAGATTGCTGAGAAAAAAGGTAATTCAGCAGATGTATCTTTCATTGATGATGACGAATCTGAAGATGTTCCAGACGATAGTCATACTAAAACTAAAAAATAATTAAAGAAGAAATCAGGGTATTGTGCTGTTTATATAAAAAGGCAATACCTTGATTTTGATCATACATCCTCTATGATGGATAAAGTGATCTTGTAAAAGGACTACCATATCTTCTATGTATTTTATTAAACCGACCCGCTCTATCCCTTTATTAGAGCAAGCTCTGGATGCATTACCAGACTTACAAGTCATTCACATAGATGATCTCGATTTATATGACCCAACAATTATTGCAATTGCAGATGTACAAGATTTCCTGACTCATAAATGGCGTTTGCCTACAATTGTGATTGCTTTTGAGCATGAAGGTAGTGCTTTAGCTCAGGCATGGGAAGCAGGTGCTCTTGCTGGATGGGTATGGAACCAGTTACCTCAAGATTTAAATAAAGCATTAACCAGAATTGATGCTCAATATAAACGTAATCAAGATAGCCGTGACTTACCTTCCGCAGCAGAATTACAAAAACGGTTATTACCAAATCCTATTGATTTATTAAATTATGAAGTTGAAACTTTTTTTCAACCTTCCGCTTATCTATCAGGGGACTGGTATGATTATTGGAAATTAAATGATAAAGAAGTTTTATTTTATCTTGCTGATGTATCGGGACATGGTGTCACAAGCAGTTTATTGACTTCATGGATGGCTGCATTTCATGGCCGTTCAAAAACACCGCGACAATTGATCAAAAAATTAAATGGAATGCTCGTTCAAGAGAATATTGAAAAACATATTACGATCGTGGTCGGTATTTTAAATCTTGAAACGCATAATCTTCGCTGGTCTAGTGCAGGTCACTACCCTCCTCCAATTATTTTTGAACCTAATCAACCCCCAAAAATTTTAACGACTAGTAGCTTTCCTCTGGGCTTAACTGACGAATTGGAAGTTGAAGAACATGTATGTACATTAAATCGTCATGCGCGTTTCATTGTTTGTTCAGATGGAGCACTAGAACCATTTGATGGTGGATTGAATGATCAATTTCAACAATTGGTCCAACATTTGCAAAATCAATCATTCCAAGCCCCTGATCATGTTGCTGATGACATTGCCATCTTTAGTCTTTGTCGAATGAATTAATTTAAAAATCAATCAATTAAAAAATATACGACTTAAGGACTCTTGAGTCTGAGATGGCACTATGTGATAATTTTTCTATCCTTCTCTGAAAATGGCATTTATATGTCAACAGGTCATGTTGAATATGCAAGCTTAAATGGAACGCATATTTTCAAACTTATTGGTGAAGTGCGAGCCCATTCTTGTATAAGTCTAGACAAACTTTTAAACAGAATTGAACAGCAAGAGAATGTTGTTGGTGCAATCGTTGATTTAACCAAAACAACATTTATTGATAGTACTGTATTAGGTATCCTAGCCAAGCTAGGTTTAAAACTGAAACAGACTCATCATATTCAAGCTGTGATGCTATCTACCAATCCAGATATCACAACCTTAGCCAACAGCATGGGGCTAGGGCAGGTTTTTGTCATTCTGAATTATTGTGGTGATCCTAGCGTATGCACTCTAACGCTAACGGATGAACACATTACTCATAATGCGATGCTAAGAACTGTTCTGGATGCACATAAGACATTGATGAAACTCAATGCAAATAATCAGAATATGTTTGAGCCACTTGTTAAGCAATTGCAGAAAGAACAAGACACGCTTGAACAAGTATCTGATAAGCAAAATGCCTAAATTTTATTGCTAATCTGGATTTGTATATGACTCTTGTTTCAGTTGTTCAAATGAATTCTCAAGATGACATTGAAAGCAACTTTCAAATAATCGAGTCATTGATTCAGCAAAGCAGTGCTCAAAATGCCAGCTTAATTGTTTTTCCCGAAAACTTTGTATGTTTCGCTGCTGGTAAACAGCGTGAAACAGCTGAGCAATTTGAATCGATCCAGCAAAGACTTGAGAAACTTGCGCATCAATATCAAATCTGGATTGTTGCAGGTACTCTGCCGTGCCCATTTCGTCCAGATGGCTCTATCATACAAGATGGCCGAGTGCGTACAGTAAGCTTATGTATCAGTCCTGAAGGTACAGAAGCACGTTATGACAAAATACATTTATTCGATGTGCAAGTTGGCGATGCAGTTGGTGGATATCAAGAATCTCGTTTCTTTGAACCTGGAACAGACGTTGTAGTCACATCTACCCCTTTTGGCAACATTGGGCTAATGGTATGTTATGACTTGCGTTTTCCTGAGTTAGCTTTAACTCTCAGACAACAAGGTGCTCATTTATTGACTGCTCCAGCAGCATTTACCTATACAACAGGACAAATGCACTGGCAGCTTTTGTTACAAGCACGTGCAATGGACAGTCAATGTTATGTTCTAGGAGCAGCGCAACAAGGTTGGCATGGGGAAAAACGTCAAACGTGGGGACATGCAGGAGCAACTGATAGCCGTGGACAAGTTTTAAGTATGATTGAATATGAAGGCAATGGTTTAATTACTGTACCTTTTGATTTATCTGCTCAAGAGCTTGTTCGTACATCAATGCCTTTAATGACGCATCGTAAATTAATTCACTATTAAAAGCTTAATTATTCATGTGGAAATACTTATTTAGCATTTTTTGCTTAGGGGCAAATATTCACTGTTATGCAGCTGAGTTTGGTGCAACGAATCATTTTGTTTCTCCAAATTTGCAGCTGAAACAAGATGTTCTTCCACCTACTCCAAAAAACATTCCTCTACCTGCTTTTGGTCAGCGGATTATTGGCTGGGGAACTGGGGCTGAAGGCGCAAGGCAACGTTTAGAAAATATTCAACCTGCTGATGTTTCTATGATTAAAAAACAAGGAACAACCTTAGAAATGATTACAGCTTGGCAAGATTTCTATGAACAAGAACAGCAACGTAATGAAAATAACCCAACTGCAAAATACCGTGCTCGTTTAATGAAAAAAATTGCCGATCTCTGGTAACTGTTTCAAGTTCATATTCTAAAGTTATAGAGTAATCTTTCGATTACTCTTTTTTTGCGTTATCTCATTTTTATCAATAGCTCAGAATTATGAGCATTTAAGAAATCAGATATAAAGCGATATACTAGAAAAGCATCTTTTAGTTTTCTGAGGAATATATGGACCAAGACTGTCAAAATTTAAAGCTTGAGAATCAATTATGTTTCCTCATTTACTCAACAAATTTAGCACTTAATCAGCTTTATCGAAAACTTTTGACTCCTTTAGGCATTACTTATCCTCAATATTTGGTGATGTTGGTCCTATGGGAAAAAGATGAGATCACTGTTTCAGAAATTGGCAACAAACTATTTTTAGAATCTTCTACCTTAACTCCCATTTTAAAAAAATTAGAAGCAATGCAACTTGTGAATCGCACACGTTCAAAAGAAGATGAACGCCAAGTGATTATTACACTAAGTGAAAAAGGGAAAATACTTAAAGAACAAGCCGTAAATATTCCTGCTCATATTTTAGAAGCAAGTTCTTGTGACATGACCACCCTACTTGATCTGAAAGATCAGCTGACACAACTTCGTACAAATATAGCTAAATAATCACCCATTTTTTTACAATTTTGGCTTGTTAAAATAATTAAGTCGTGTACGATATACTTGTATTCAATTTAATTTAGGAATTAAAAGATGTCTTTAGAAAAAGTTGTGTATCGTGCAAAAGCTAAAGCAACTGGTGGCCGTGATGGTCGTGCAACTTCATCAGACGGTGTGTTAGACGTACAACTTGGTGTGCCTAAAGAAATGGGCGGCGCTGGTGGTGCTGTAACTAATCCAGAACAATTATTTGCAGCTGGTTACTCAGCGTGCTTTTTGGGTGCTTTAAAATTCGTTGCAAACCGCGATAAATTTAATATTAGCAAAGATGCTTATGTTGAAGGTGAAGTTGGTATTGGTCCAATTCCTACAGGTTTTAGTATTGAAGTAACGTTAAATGTTTACTTAATTGGTATGGACCGTGAAGAAGCTGAGAAGTTAGTTGCAGCAGCTCATATTGTTTGCCCATATTCAAATGCGACTCGCAACAATATTGATGTGACTTTTAATATTGTGACTGAATAATTTTTGTCATTTCAAAAATGCCCGAGTTAAATCGGGCATTTTTTATATCTTACAGATTATGCTTCATTTGCTTCATTGGTTACACGCAATACTTCTTCAAGTGTGGTTTTACCTAAAATTACCTTGCGCAAGCCATCATCACGAATAGAACCCGAGTACTGGCGAGCATGATTTTCTAATTCAAATTCAGCTGCATTACCATGAATGAGACGGCGCATAGGTTCATCAATAGGTACAATTTCATAAATCGCTGTACGGCCATTAAACCCTAAATGAGAACACTGATCACACCCTTGAGCCTCTGGTAACTTTAAACTTGGTTCATGGGAAATATGCTGAAAAACTTGCTTCTCAAAAGTATCGGCTTCACGCCATGTCATACAATGTGGACATAAAGTACGAACCAAACGCTGCGCAACCACCCCAATTAAAGAACTTGATAATAAGAAGGGTTCAATCCCCATATCTTTAAGACGAGTCACTGCACCAATAGCAGTATTGGTATGTAGCGTCGATAAAACCAAATGACCTGTTAAAGATGCTTGAACCGCAATTTCAGCAGTCTCTAAATCACGAATTTCGCCCACCATCACCACATCAGGATCTTGACGTAACATTGCTTTTAAAGCACGAGCAAATGTCATATCCACTTTGGTATTCACTTGAGTTTGACCAATACCTTCAAGTTGATATTCAATTGGATCTTCGGCAGTTAAGATATTTCTGGTATTGTCATTTAGATCAGATAAGGCCGCATATAAAGTCGTTGTTTTACCCGAACCAGTAGGACCTGTGACTAAAATAATGCCATGTGGACGATGCACCAATTGAGTTAAACGTTCATAGTCACTTGCCATTAAACCCAAGTGAGTCATATTAAGACGACCCGCTTGTTTATCAAGCAAACGCATAACTACTCGCTCGCCATGAGACGAAGGCAAAGTTGAAACACGAACATCAACTTCACGGCCAGCAAGACGCAAAGAAATACGTCCATCTTGCGGTACACGCTTTTCGGCAATATCAAGTTTTGCCATAACTTTAATACGTGAAACAAGTAACGGGGCCAGTTCACGGCGCGGCTGCACAATTTCGCGTAATTGACCATCCACCCGTAAACGTACAGATAATTTCTTTTCAAAAGCTTCAATATGAATATCTGAAGCACCTACACGGATTGCCTCAGAGAGAAGTGCATTGATCAGACGCACAATAGGCGCGTCATCTTCCTGATCCATTAAATCTTCTGTTTCAGGAACCTGATCGGCCAAACTTAATAAATCTGGGTGGTCTTCTAAGCCAGCCGCAACTTGTTGAGATTCGCCTGTATCCCCCGCATAACTCGTACTCAATAAGCTATTAAACTCTTGCTCAGTACATAGCTGATAATGTGCAGGCTTCCCCAAAATTCGTCTTGCTTCCTGCAATGCAATTTTTTCTGTATTTTGACGTCTAACAATAAAAACTTGATCACCGTCATAACGAAATAAAACACCATGACGCTTGGCAAAACTATATGGAACTTGTATTTGTTTCAATATTTGCATCACAATTTATAATGATGAGTAAGATGATTTTGAGTGTACTCTAAGCAGATTACAGCGTGAAGTCTGTTTAACAACTCGGTAGAGGAATTTTACGTCTTGTTTGAAAATAATGAATATCAGCCTCGCCCCCAGAATTCTTTAAAATGGTGGGGTGAGCAGCACTTTGAAATTAACCAGTCCAAAGCATGGCAATTCGGTTCAATGCTCTTTCGTTTAACGCGTGGCATAAAAGAATGGCGTATCGAATATTATCGTCCCACTCTTCAAGATGATAATGAACAAGATTGGCACATCATCCCGGATGCTAATTTCGGTTTCCCACATTCTGTTCAAGTCGAACGTTACATGTTTCGGAAAACTAATCCAAAGTTTCTACTCATGCCTCGTTTGGCAGACCGATCTGTTGTGATTAAACCTGTTGATCCTATTTATATTCCAGCAGGTCAGCGAGGGACTCTTTATATTAGTACTCCTCTCTGGATTGCTGGTTTGGTCGAAAGTCAGCATGAGCCTTTATTTGAGATTCCTGTAATTCAGCCTAAAGATACGTGGTTTGGCCCAAATGCCCAGCAAGGTGAAATTTGCTACGCAACCTCTGTTGATGGGCGTACCGACTTAAATCTCTTAACACCACGCGCATTCCGTGCGGTTACACCAATTGATTTCCATAATACCAGTAATCATCAATTACGCTTTGACCGCATGAATGTACCAGTGACGGCCCTACCGCTATTTTATAGTGAAAGTACGGGACGCTTATGGACTTCTCAAATTAAAGTTTACTATGAAGGGTCTGATCGCCCTGCCCGCATTCGTATTGAAAACCGTACGCCTCCTCTTGCCGGTGAGGTGACTTACGTACATCCCCCACGTTCACCTGGTGGTGCACTATTTAATATGTTTGATTCATTTTTCTAAGGGGGTTCTATGGCTGATTCAAATATTCCTAGAGATATCGCTGATAGCCTCAAAAGTATATTTACCAATATTAATACCGAACGTATTAGTGAAATTTTAGTCGGTGTTGTACTGTGCTTTATTGGTTTTGTTCTTGCCCGTATTATTTCAAATACATTTATTAGAACCATTGGCTCACGCTTTAATGCTCATCAACGCCTTGTATGGCGCCGTGGTATTTTCTATTTTATTTTCTTACTCTTCATTATGACGAGTTTAAAAGAGGCAGGATTTAAACTCAGTGTCTTCCTTGGCGCAGCAGGGATTTTAACAGTAGCACTGGGTTTTGCTTCGCAAACATCTGCCAGTAACCTGATTAGTGGTCTATTTTTGATTGGGGAAGGTTCATTTGAAGTCGGTGATACCATTCAAATTACTCTTATTCGTGGCAATACCATCGAAGGTGAAGTGATCTCGATTGATTTGCTTTCGGTTAAGCTACTTACACTCGACAACGTCTATATTCGCTTGCCAAACGAACAACTCATTCGTGCGCCTGTACACAACTTATCTAAATATCCGATACGGCGTATTCCAATTACACTCGCAATCAACTTCCATGAAGACATTATTAAAGTACGTGAGGTTTTACTGAATGTCGCATCAAATTATCCACTCGTATTAGATGATCCAAAACCGGCAGTTACGGTTACTGCATTTAGGGAATCATCGATTGAGCTTTTATTTACAATGTGGTGTCGACAAGAAAATTCTTTAAAAGTTCGAGATGAAATGCAAGAACGTATCCGTAATGGTTTTTTAGATAACCGAATCGAAATTCCTGTTCCTAAAATGGGCTTGATTGATCGACCATCTAATATTTTTGCTGACGATGATATCGATCAATACAGTAATCAAAAGGGATTAAAACAAGAGCCTAAAGCTTAGGCTCTTGATTCTTCTGTACAGAAGATGACGGTGGTAATGGTGCAAGATAAGCAATAATCAACATTACCCCACCTGCTCCAATAAACGAAATAACTCGAGTTAATGTCGCACTTTGCGATAGATCAAGCAAAATCAGCTTTAATACAACAATCCCTAAAAGTGCAGCACCTACAAACCAGAGTTGACGAATCATTTTTCGACTAGAGAATGTAGTCAATACAAATGCCAAAATAACCCAGAGCAATGTCAAACTTAACTGGACTATTCCGTTTGTCCAAATTGCAGCACCCCATAGTGGTGTCGCCCAGTAATGGTGCAAGCCTCTGACCACCACACTACTGAATACCAACAACCCCACTAGAATTGTTGTAATTTTAAAAGTCCACTCCAGTGATTTATCTTGATCAAAATCATGCTGGTAAATAATAAAGAGTAGACCTGCAAATACCGAAATTGAAAGAAAATCAGTCAAGTTAATTAAAGGAACAAAATAAAGATACTCAGCAGAATGGCTATCTACACTCACTACAAGCAACCACAGTAAGCTTAAACACCACACTGGAATTTGATGCAACAATGTCGTTTTATGAGACTTATACGCCCAAAACGAATAAACCACAGGAATAAAAGACAAAGCCACAATTGGCATTTGTGGGAAAATAGCCACACCAACTATCGCCAATGATAACCAACTTAAACCAGCCCAGACTTTTAAGTATCCAGATTCACCCGACTGCGGTTGAGCCATAATAAATAAGCCGCTAAGAATAATGGTAGCGACTAGGAAAGTAATTTGCTGTAATGAGTCTATCCATTTAAACAATATAAAAACTTGACTAGTAAAGGCTTCCCCCAAAATTAGTAACAGTAACAGACTAATTAAAAGTAACTGTAAACTTTCCCATTGGACACGAAGCTTATAATGAATAACTGCACTAAATACTGCTATCAAGGCTATGGCAAACATCAAATATGGACTCAAACCATGATGATGCCATGCCATTATTTCCACACCAGCTACAGCGCCCGCGTACATGCCTAAACATAAGAAAATGCCACTAAACATGCTTGCGCTAAAATAGCGTTGCTCTTTACTGTTGTATTGCAATAAATAAAAGGCCGAAATAAATTGGGCAATTGCATAAATACTAGTGCTTAGCGTTGGAAACTCTTCATTCGCCCAAACCTGATAAAACAGTGCAAGTGAGCTGAGTAAAACTAAAATCACGCCAATATATCGGCTTAAACGGTAGCGTTCAGTTACGCCCCACACAATTAAAGCCGTACCTTGTGCAACCCAGCCAATAGCAGTCCAGTGCGCTCCTTTTGCAAGTGGAAAAATTAAGGCAAAAAATGCAACAGCAAGAATGAAAAAGCTTTTTGCAAGGACCGAAAGCTGGGGATGGGATTTTTTAATCCAATACGTTAATACCGCATAGGTTCCCGCCAAAACAGCAGCACCAATCGTCAACGCTTGAGTAGACTCATGCACTAAATAGGCATGAAGTGTAAAGCCCAGTACAGGTACACTAAAAATAAGACCCACATCTAAGAGTGGCGGTAAACGAATGCCCTCTTGTTTTTCATGTGCTGAAGTCCGAGATATATTTTGGCTATAACGGACACTAAGCCAAATAAACAAGACAATATGACACCATAAGATCCAGTCTAATGTATCAAACTTTGCGGGTTCTGCATAAAATGCGATTGCACTACCACCAATAAACATTGTGGCAAAGAAAGCAATTTGATTTAAAACTTTCCAAGGCTGAATAAAATTAACAGCAGCAACCGCAAGGTTAATTACAAAGTAATAACTAAACAGGAAAATCACATCTGGGCGATATTGCGGAATAACTAAAGGTGCTGCATAAGCCATACCGAGTGCTAATATTGCTAAATAAATTGCTTGCTGTTTTAAGCTCAGGAATACCGTAATTGCTAATAAAATAGCAAATAAAATACTTGCTGTAGTGATATTGGCAATCACACCAAAATGATGTGAGAACACAAGCGTCAGGAACACAACCGCAAGCCCTACACCCTGTAATGCCACAGCAAAAAGCTGGTTTTTCTTTTGTAAGGTATATCCAAATGCCGTTAATACAGCTCCAGCAATTGCAATAAAGCCCAGCTTAACACCTAAGCTTAACTGCCAGTGTTCGCTTGCAAAACGCAGCAAGAGCACCACCCCAACCATAAGCACAGCAACAGCAACTCTTAAAATTGGATTGCCATGAACCATCCAATCGACTGCTGGTTGCCACCATGCGCTTTGTACATGAACTGGTTGTTCTGTTTGATTTAAAGGTGCCGTTCCCGCTGGGACTAGCATGTCCGTATTATTGGAACTAACTTGTTCTATTACAGGATTTATAACTTCTGTATTTATGGTTTCATCTACATAAACATTTTGCTTTGCTGACTCAAGGAACAACAGTCTAGTATGAAATGTACTGATGGTTTGAATCAAACATAGCAATAAAACCAGCAAAGCCCCACCAGCAATCCACATCCAATGATTGATATAAGCAACTAATGCAACCAAGACGGCTGCATAAATCACTGTTCTTTGCATATGAATAGAATAAAGTGGCGTTTTCTGCTGAGAAAACTGTTGTTCTAAATGAATTAAACGTTGGTGCAGATTTGATAAAAACTGAACCAGTATGACAGTCAGCACAATAGATAAAGCAACAACGGCACTCTGAAATTTAAAACCAATTGAAATGGCTAAAAACAAAGTCAAAGCGATCAAAACGACGATCATTCCCTGTTTGTCTTTTTTATACATGGGCTTAGCAATATGACACCTTCATTACATGTCATCTTACTTCAAGCCAATACAAGCGTATATTTATACATACAAAATACTGCAAAAATCATAAACCTGCATTCATAGCCGTTTTCACGTAAAATACCCCTAATTCAAATTAAGGAATTGTTCAATGCCACCATTTGTCTTGGTTGATGGGTCCTATTTTTTATTTCGTGCATATCATGCATTACCACCATTGACGACCTCTACAGGGTTACATACCAATGCAATACGTGGAGCAATTTCTGCAATTCAAAAACTGATGCGCCGTATGCAGCCAACACATATGGCTGTCATTTTTGATACGCCTGAGCCAACTTTCCGTCATAAGCTTTCACCTATTTATAAAGGTGATCGCCCAACCATGCCTGAAGAGTTATCTCAACAAATTCCATATTTGCATGCATTAATTAAAGCGCAAGGAATTCCTTTATATAGTCTTCCGGGTGCTGAAGCTGATGACATTATCGGCACACTTGCTAAACGTGCCGTACTCGAAGGTCATCATGTACTTATCTCAACAGGAGATAAAGACATGGCTCAGCTCGTCAATGACCATGTAAAACTTGAAGATAGCTTTAAAGATCGTGTAATGGACACCGATGGTGTATTTGAAAAATTTGGCGTTTGGCCAAATCAGATTATCGACTATTTAACACTAATGGGTGATGCATCCGACGGTATTATGGGTGTTCCAGGCGTGGGTGCAAAAACAGCAGCCAAGTTACTGACTGAATATGGCACTTTAGACAATATCATTGCTAATGTAGACCAGCTTAAAGGCAAACTTAGCCAAAATATTAAAGATAACTTAGACAATATTAAGCTTGATCACCAATTAGCCAGTATTGTGTGTGATCTCCCTTTAGAACTCGATTGGCATGAATTAAAGCTTACCGATCCAAATGTAGAGGCTCTACGTAATCTTTATACTGAGCTTGAGTTTAGAAACCAATTACAGTCGCTTGATCATCCAAACAACCCAAATAGTTCAAGCTATAAGCAGCAAGCATCACAGACAGTGGTTCAAAACGAAGTTAAACCTGCTGAATCTATAGAAACCGAAGATCAAGCAAGCTTAACTAGTCAAGATGACCAGCTTGGGACTGCAAATTATCATACTGTTTTAACTCAAGAAGCATGGGATCAGCTCTGGCAACGCATACAAAATGCCGATCATTTTGCTATTGATACAGAGACTACAAGTCTTGATTACCGTATTGCCGAGATGGTTGGTTTTTCAATCGCGTTTGATGCACAAGATGCATACTATGTGCCTTTAGCACATAACTATGAAAATGCACCGCAGCAGCTGAATCGTGAACAAGTTCTGGCTCAAATTAAACCTGTGCTAGAAAATGAAGCAGTTAAAAAAATTGGTCATCACCTCAAGTATGATGCACACATTTTTGCAAACCACGGTATAGAACTTAAAGGCTGGTATTTCGATAGCATGCTGGCATCTTATGTATTAAATGCAGCGGCGACTCGCCACGGCATGGATGATGTCGCTCGTGTCTACTTAAGCCACTTAACCACCACTTTTGAACAAATTGCTGGTAAGGGTGCAAAGCAGAAAACTTTTAATCAAATTGAGATTGAAGTTGCTGCTCACTATGCAGCAGAAGATGCACATGTGACCTATCGTTTATATGAAGTTCTTTCAAATAAGCTCAAAGCACACCCTGAATTAGAAAATATTTTATACAACATCGAAATGCCGGTTGCTCGCATTTTGTCAGGCATGGAAGAAGATGGTATACGTCTAGATCATGCATTCCTAGACAAGTTAAGCGTTGAATTTGCAAAAACAATGGAAGGGCTTGAAAATCAAGCGATGGAAATTGCAGATGAAACTTTTAATATTGCTTCACCTAAACAAGTCGGCGAAATACTATTTGATAAATTAGGAATCAAAGGTGGCAAAAAAACTGCAACTGGACAATACAGCACCAGTGAAAGTGTTTTAGAAAAAATTGAACATCCTTTAGCGGAAATTATTCTAGAGCATCGAGGTTTAGCAAAACTTAAAAGTACTTATACTGACCGTTTAGTTGAGCAATCTCATAACGACACGCATCGTGTACATACGAGTTATCATCAAGCACTCACAGCGACAGGCCGTCTCTCCTCTTCTGATCCGAACTTACAAAATATTCCAATTCGTAGACAAATTGGCCGTCAAATTCGTAAAGCATTCATTGCACCAGAAGGACGAGTTTTACTAGCAGCCGATTACTCGCAAATTGAACTTCGTTTAATGGCTCATTTTTCTCAAGATGATGCTTTAGTACATGCGTTCCAGCACGGACAAGACGTTCACCGCCGTACTGCTGCAGAAGTATTGGGTATTGCGATTGAAGATGTGACCAATGATCAACGTCGTCAAGCTAAGGCCGTAAACTTTGGTCTACTGTATGGTATGTCTGAGTTTGGCTTGATTCGCCAGTTAGGTTTCACACGTCAAGAATCGCAAAATTATATTAAGCAATATTTCCAACGCTACCCTGGCATCTATGAATATATGCAACGTACCCGCCAAGTAGCATCGGAACAAGGCTTTGTTGAAACTATTCTAGGCCGTCGTCTATATACACCAGATATTGATGCACGAAATGTGATGGTACGTAAGGCTGCTGAACGTGCTGCGATTAATGCACCTTTGCAAGGTAGTGCGGCTGATATTATTAAAATTGCAATGATTGCAGTTGATAAAATCTTGCCAAAAGATCAAGCAAAGCTACTACTTCAAGTACACGATGAATTAGTGTTTGAAGCCGATCAAAACATTGCCGAAGAACTTTCTAAGCAAATCGCAAGTGTCATGGAATCCGTTGTCGAAATTTCCGTGCCTTTAGTGGTTGAAGTTGGACAAGGACAAAACTGGGATGATGCACACTAAGTCATCAATAAACCAATAAAAAAAGGGCTGTGAAATACAGCCCTTTTTTATCGTCTCAACTTAAAGTCCAGTTAAAAGAACTTTAGCGACTTCATTCATTAAAATTTCGGCAATATAGAGTGCCAAGAAAGCCAAAATTGGAGATAAATCAATCATCCCCATGTTAGGTAGTAAACGACGGAACGGCGCTAATAATGGTTCGGCTAAATCTTGAATCACCTCAATGTAAGGTGAACGAGATTGAGTGAACATAACCACCCAACTTAAAATGATTGTCGCGAAAATTAAATAACGGCAGAAACGAATCAAATCTTGGATCATCGTCACAAATGTCAGAATCACTAAATGAATCGGACTATTTGGCATTGAACCTGAAAGATACATCACACCGAAAATTTTCAGTAAATATAAAATAATTAAAAGAACTAACGCGGCTAAATTGAACCGGCCTTTTGCAACCGTTGGAAAAATACGGCCAAAAATATCAACAATCTTCGTCGCCTTTACTGTCGATAAAACCACAGGATTATAAGGACTTACTGCCGCCAATTGCATTAAGAACCGGAAAAAGACCAATAAAATCGCAACGTTAATTAAAATTCCAAAAATTAGCGCAGAATTTGCACCCATAGTTGTCTTATCCTATTAAAGCTATTTTGCACTGTCACTCAGTTCTTGAGCCAATTCTTGGCTACGTTTCTGTGCAGCAGCTAATGCAGATTGAATATTTTGAGAGATTTGTGCACGATCAAAAACTTCAAGTGCAGCTTGTGTTGTACCATTCGGTGAAGTCACATTTTTACGTAGTTCAGACGGAGTATTTGAACTCGTAATTGCCATTTGAGCCGCACCTAATGCTGTTTGAAGTGTTAATGCAGTTGCAACTTTTTCATCTAGCCCTAGATTTTTACCTGCGCGGATCATACTTTCCATGAGGTAGAAGAAATAAGCCGGACCTGAACCTGAAACTGCCGTTACCGCATCAATTTGAGCTTCGGAGTTTACCCAAATTGTTAAACCAGTTGCTGCTAAAATTTGACTCGTTAATTCACGGTCTGAAGCACCAACCACATCAGTCGCATAAATACCATGTGCGCCAGTTTGAACTAATGCTGGCGTATTCGGCATAACACGTACAATTCGTTCGCTATCAATAAGATTTGATATTGTCTTAATTTCCGCACCAGCAATAATCGAAATAACCAGTTTATCCGATAATAGGCCTTTCAACGGGCGTAGAACATTTGCTAAAACCTGTGGTTTTACAGCAAGTACTACAACATCTGCATTTTTAATTGCAGCCACATTATCTTGGGTTACATGAACTTCTTTTTCTTGTAATAAATGACGGATTTGTTCAACTGGATCTGAAACGGTAATACGTGTTGGCGGCAAACCTCTTGAAATCAGCCCGCCGATCAACGCTTGAGCCATATTACCACCACCAATAAAACAGATATTACTATTTACTGCACTTGTCATAACCATATTCGCCATTTACCAGATCACAAAAATGAGAAATTAAATCTGGTTGCCATCCCCCTTGCTCACAATACGGAGACTGAGCCAACCAAAATCCCTTCGGTGTAAAAACCCCAAGCATAACATTATCTATGACTAATATTTGAATTGTATGACGAAGCCAAGGCAAAATATGTGCCTCTTGAATCGCTTTTTTTAATGGCCATTGCCCAACACGACCATATAAATGGACTTTTTCACCGCCTTGACGTCGAATTATTTTTAATTCTTTATTTAATAAAGAATGACTTAAACCAATTTCTTTAGACACAATATAAAAACTTCCAGAAGCCCCCTGCCACTTTTCTTCTAATTTAAATGTATGCTCGAGTTCAGCTTCAACCGGATTTAAAGTTTCAGCAAGATAAACCTGTTTACTTAACCTATAGAGTATATTTTGATAACGAACATAGTAAAACTGGTTCCAATGTAAAGCAGCTTGAGCATCTGACTTAGATTCAATAACTTCAGTCTTTAAGCGCTCGACCATTTCAAATGCAGGCCGATATTGCCCATCACCCTTCATCCAAGCAGAAAGTAATTGACGTTGACGGGCAGATGACAAATCTAATAGTTTAATTAAATCTAAGCATTCAGCTGTTCCACAATGCTTTAAATCGGCTTTCAAAACCTCTTCTAAAATTTCAGAAGCATCTTGCATGAGATAACTGGTTCGGCTCAATGCCTGCTGCATTTTTGGAAATCGTTTTGTTAAAAATGGCCAAAGCTCTTCACGACACCACACACGATCGTAATGGGTATCATAGTTCATTGGATCATCAATATACTTAACTTCAAGCTGAGCAGTCCAAAAAGCAATTTGCTCACGTGTTAGATCCAAAAAAGGGCGCCAAATTGTCATGTTTGCACGGTAATCAATGGCTTGCATCGCAGCAAGTCCATCTACACCTGTACCTGACAATAACCGTAAAATAGCTGTTTCGGCCTGATCTTGCTGATGATGAGCAAGCAATAGAATTTCATTTTTTTGTAAATGTTGCTGATAAGCTTGATAACGTGCTTGACGTGCTTGAGCTTCCAGATTCCCATCAGAAATCTGAACTTTTTGAATAATATAAGGAATATTTAAATTTGTTGACTGACTGGCAACAAATTCCCCCCATTCTGCACTTTGTTCTTGCAGTTGATGATCAATGTAAATTGCTCGGATCTTTTGAGGGAAAATTTGAGCCATTAAATGTAGTAGTAGCATTGAATCCATGCCACCACTACATCCAATAAGAAAAGAACTATTTTCTGAAAACTCTTGAGCCTGCTTTAAGACGTGATGCCTAAATTTTCGCTGCCAAACTTCATTAAACGTTGATAACGTGCTTCGCATCGTTCATTTGCATCCATTGGTAGCAACTCTTCCAAAGCTTGCTTCAAAACCACTTTTAGGTTTTGCATAACACGCTCAGGGTCTAAATGAGCCCCTTCACCTTCATCTACTACATATTCAACAATACCTAGAGATTGTAGTTTATCTGCTGTTAAACCTAAAGCTTCACTCGCTTGAGCCGCTTTTTCAGCAGTCTTCCATAAAATAGAAGCACAACCTTCTGGTGAAATTACAGAATAAATACTATGCGATAACATAATTACTCGGTCTGCAACACCAATACCTAAAGCACCGCCAGAACCACCTTCACCAAGTACTGTTGCAACAACAGGAACTTTCAAACTTGAAAGTTGAGCAAGGCTAGTAGCAATTGCTTCAGCTTGTCCACGTTCTTCAGCACCAACACCTGGATATGCGCCCATCGTATCAATAAATGTGAACACCGGAAGATTAAAACGCTCAGCCATATCTAATAAACGCTGAGATTTACGGTAACCTTCAGGGTTCGCCATACCAAAGTTATGCTTTAATTTTTCACGGGTACTACGACCACGGTGTTGTCCAATGACCATCACAGGTTGACCGTCAAAACGAGCAAGACCACCTACCATCGCACCATCGTCACCAAACAAACGATCACCATGCAAGGCATCAAACTCTGTAAAGATTTCACCGACATAATCTAGAAACTGCGGACGATCAGGATGACGTGCAATTTGAACCGTTGTCCACGCTTTGGACTGAGTAGCTTTTTTCATAGGTCGAATATTATCCCTTTAATCGATAAATTTTTCCGACTGAATATTCAATTCAATGTCCCAATGCTTAAACTGCTCTTGCTCATCATGCAAGTCGGCAACTAACAATGGCCATTGTTTGGCATCACCAGAAACACTAAGCTGCCATTGTTGATCATTTATAATGGTCAATTCAATGGCAGGAAGCATCTGATCACTACGACTATGGTTGAGTAAAACTGCAAGGCGAAGTAATAAACTTAAGTAAAGTAATTTATAACCGCCAGCCTTTAAAACTTCATTTTTTACATCATTACGTAATTTGCGACGATGATGAGCAACCAAATGTGAAAGATGGTTTTGATCAATTTGTGAGAAACCTGGAATATCAGAATGCTGTAATAAATAAGCACCATGACGATGGTAACCACCATGACTTATTGCTAAACCAATTTCATGCAAATATGCAGCACGGCGCAGTAAGTCACTGTCTTCACTCGTTAAATTAAGTGGTTTTGCCACACCATCAAATAACTGTTGAGCTGTATTTACAACTCGTTCTGCTTGTTTCGGATCAGCGTTATAGCGCCCCATAAGGGCTTGTACACTACGATCTCGGATATCTTCATGCTTAAAACGACCTAACAGGTCATACATGACTCCTTCACGCAATGCACCATCAGAATATGCCAAATATTCAATTTCCAATACTTCAAAAACTGCGTACAAAATTGCCAATCCGGCTGGCAAAACTGCTCGTCGGTCTTCTCGAAGTCCTTCAAAATCAATTTCAGAAATATTTTTGAACTTAAGTAACTTATCTTTAAGTTTATAGAGGCCTTCACGAGTGACATTTTCTTGTTCGTCACTTAACCCCATATTCACCATAATTTGACGACAGGCTTTAATAGTTCCACTTGAACCAACAACAGTATCCCAACCTTCCATCTTATAAGTCGTTGCGATTGCTGAAAGTTCTTTACGGGCAGCAACTACTGCCTTATCGAATGCTTTTTGTGTGATTTCACCATCAGCAAAATAGGCTTTTGTATAAGCTACACATCCCATTTGTAATGATTCGGTATAAATTGGCTCAAACTCTTCGCCAATAATAAACTCGGTAGATCCCCCACCAATATCCACAACTAAACGACGTCCACCGTTAGCCATCGTGTGAGATACACCAAGGTAAATCAGTCGTGCTTCTTCACGACCCGCAATAATTTCAATAGGCTTAGGTAAAATTTCGGCCGCTTTTTGAATAAATTCATGACCATTTTTAGCCTGACGTAAAGCATTGGTTGCCACAATTCTTAAACGATTGGGTTGAACAGAACTTAAACGTCCCACAAAACGAGCTAAACATGCTAATCCACGTTGTTGTGCTGCTTCTGTTAAATTTTTATTTTCATCAAGACCAGCCGCAAGCTGTACTTTTTCTGACATTGAAGCCACTTTTTTAACTTCACCGTGATCTACCCGTGCAATTGCAAGGTGAAAACTGTTCGACCCCATATCTATGGCAGCAAGTAATTCTTCATCAATCAGAAAATCAGACATTATTGAACTAAACCCATAACAATTCACGCCTAGAGTAATTCACAAGAATGCAATTGAAAAGCCATTTTCATCAACAATTAATAGACATCGATATTTTTCTATTTGTTAAACGATTGTACAAGCCGATGGTGAATATCGTGAGCATCCATTAGACAAATTCAGTTAAGCCTTGAATAATAGCATCAAACCCTTACATTGAACTAAGTAGCTATGTAATACTGATAGAGATTATATCCTCATATAGTGATAGCACTTTTTTCTAAAAATTGGAGCCCTACCATGTCTGCGACTATTGTAAATACAACTGATGATAACTTCCAAGCAGATGTTCTAGATGCAGAAACACCTGTACTTGTTGACTTCTGGGCAGGTTGGTGTGCACCTTGTAAAGCAATTGCACCTGTTCTTGAAGATTTATCAAGTGAATATGCTGGTAAAGTAAAAATCGTTAAAGTTGACGTGACTTCTTGTGAAGATACTGCAGTGAAATACAATATCCGTAATATTCCTGCTTTATTACTTTTCAAAAATGGTGAAGTAGTAGCTCAGCAAATCGGTGCTGTACCTCGTTCTAAACTCGTTAGCTTCATTGACGAAAACGTTTAAGACGAAACGTTACAGATGAAAATACGCTATATCTCTATAGCGTATTTTTTTCGGCTATAAATTGACAAATTAGCTGATCTCACTTATATTGCATGCTCAAGAGGCACTGAAGGGAATCGTCTTCTGTCCGGCTTCTTACAAGACACAAACATAAAGATCGCCACTCGGCAACAGAAATTGTTTTTTCACATTTCTCTTCGAAACAGTTAATCAGACTTCTGAATTGTTATTGTGTAAATACAATTGCGATACTCTTTTTTGTATGCGAGCGATTTTTCTTCTTTTAAACCACACTCTACTCTTTCCTAATTCTGACCCTTATGAATTTAACTGAACTCAAGAAAAAACCAATCGGCGAACTAATTAAAATTGCTGAATTTATGGGCCTTGAAGGTATGGCTCGTAACCGAAAGCAAGATATTATCTTTGCCATCTTGAAACGCCATGCAATGAATGGCGAAGAAATTTTTGGTGACGGCGTTCTTGAAATTCTCTCTGATGGTTTTGGTTTTTTGCGCTCTGCCGCAGGTTCGTATTTAGCAGGTCCGGATGATATTTATGTGAGTCCTTCACAAATCCGACGCTTTAACTTGCGTACAGGTGATACCATCACAGGTACTATTCGCCCTCCGAAAGAAGGTGAGCGTTATTTCGCGTTACTCAAAGTTAATCAGATTAACTATGACACGCCTGAAAATTCTCGAAATAAAATTTTATTTGAAAACTTAACTCCCCTTTTCCCAACCGAACAATTGGTTATGGAACTAGGTAATGGTACAACAGAAGACTTAACTGCTCGTGTTGTCGACTTAGTTGCCCCAATTGGTAAAGGTCAACGTTCGATTATTGTTGCACCGCCAAAAGCGGGTAAAACAATGTTACTTCAAAACATTGCTCAATCTATTGTGAGAAACAATCCGGAAGTGTTCCTTATTGTTTTACTCATTGATGAGCGCCCAGAAGAAGTAACTGAAATGGAACGTACTGTACGCGGTGAAGTCGTTGCTTCAACATTTGATGAAGCACCTGCACGTCACGTACAAGTAGCTGAAATGGTCATTGAAAAAGCAAAACGTCTTGTTGAACATAAAAAAGATGTTGTGATTTTGCTTGACTCTATTACACGTTTGGCTCGTGCATATAACACTGTAATCCCTTCATCAGGTAAGGTATTAACTGGTGGTGTAGATGCACATGCATTAGAACGTCCAAAACGTTTCTTTGGTGCTGCTCGTAACATCGAAGAAGGCGGTTCTTTAACAATCATCTCTACTGCGCTTATTGAAACTGGCAGTAAAATGGATGATGTAATTTACGAAGAATTCAAAGGTACAGGTAACCAAGAAATTACACTTGATCGCCGTATTGCTGAGAAACGTGTCTTCCCTGCCATGAATATTAAGAAGTCAGGTACACGTCGTGAAGAACGTTTAATGGATGAAGATAAATTACGTAAAGTCTGGATCCTTCGCAAACTCCTTCATCCTATGGATGAGTTGGCTGCTATGGAATTCTTACTTGACCGTATGAAAGAAACCAAAACAAATGATGATTTCTTTGATCAAATGAAACGTAAAGCTTCAACTTAATCATTAAGTTGTTCCCAAGAAGCTACTCTCATGAGTAGCTTTTTTATTTGGTTGACATGCTTTACACAAAATTACATTTTACTATTCCTTGTGTAAGTATATATTTAAGCTTTTGAAAACAAATATTTTTAATATAAAAAAATTATGTTTTTTAGCAGTTTACTTATACCTTTTCCAATATATCCAATCTATTTGATTGTTTTTTTCTGTTAAAAAACAGACTGTTTTTTCGATTTTTCTGCGCTTTTTTGACAGGTGACAGTAGTATTTCAACATGCGCAGTGATAGCATAGCGGCAGACCAGTTAGACTGCTCCATGCGTTGTTACCTAGCTACGTTTAGGAATAATAAAAGCAAAACAGCCTAACTTAGGTTTTTTTAATCTCAAATTTTTTTTGTGAGAGTGATGCCATGTTATTCAAAAAATTCGCTGTTGCTGCTGCTGTTGCTGCTACTTTAGCTTTCGTTGGTTGTACTAAGAAAGAAGAAGCTCCTGCTGCTGCTGCTGCTTCTGAAGCTGTAGCTGCTGCTTCTGAAGCTACTGCTGCTGCTTCTGAAGCTGCTACTGCTGTTGACGCTGCTGCTTCTGAAACTGCTGCTGCTGCTTCTGACGTTGCTGCTGCTGCTTCTGACGTTGCTGCTTCTGACGCTGCTGCTTCTGCTGCACACTAATCTATATTTTAGATTAGATAAAAAAAGAGGACTTTATGTCCTCTTTTTTTATACCTAAATTTTATGTTTACGCATCAAAATAGATTTGATGTATCAACGGCTAAGCATACTTTTCTAATATTAAGAAATATTTATTCTAGGTTTATTTAAAATTATAAATAAAAAAAGCAGATCAATCGATCTGCTCATTTCCAACGCGTTGTCTAAATTTCTGACCCGCTCTAAAGGTCACTACACGGCGTGCAGAAATCGGAATTTCTTCGCCTGTTTTTGGATTACGTCCTGGACGCTCGCGTTTATCTCTAAGTTCGAAATTACCAAAACCAGAAAGCTTAACCTGCTCACCCGCGATAAGCGCTTGGCTAATTTCGTCAAAGAACAACTCGACCATTTGTTTTGCTTCACGGCGATTTAAGCTGGTTAACTCACTTAAATGATCAGCCATGTCTGCTTTAGTTAGTGCTGTCATGAGGCCCTCAATGTCGCTTGATAAGTGTTTTCCAACACTTGGATTATATTGTCCATACCAGATTTAATTTCAGCATCTTCAAGCGTACGTGAAGGATGTTGCCATAATAATGCAAACGCTAATGAGCGCTTACCTTCTTCGACACCCTGCCCCGTATACACATCGAATAACCAAGTAGAGTCTAAAAGCTCTCCACCAGTTTTTTCGATTAACTGCTGAATATCTCTAACATTTATATTATCAGAGATTAAAAGCGCAATATCACGTCTAACCGAAGGAAAACGTGATAATTCTGTAAAATTAGATACATAAGATTGCAAAACTGCTGCCTGATCAAGCTCAGCAACCCAAGTTGTGCTCAAATCGAGCTCATTTTCTAAAGATGGATGCAAACGACCTAGGTAACCAATTGATTGGCCATCAACTAAGATTTCAGCAGATTGTCCTGGATGTAACCAAGCACGCTCTGAACGAACATATTCGACTTTGACACGTCCAGCAGCTAAAACTTCTTCTACTTCACCTTTGAAATCGAAGAAATCCATTGGCTGTGGCTTAGCATGCCATGATTCTGGTTCACGAGAACCTACAGCAATTAACGCTAATGTCGGGATTTGCTTTAAGTCTTGAATAGAAGTGGCATCTTGATAATCAAAACGCAAACCAAGCTCAAAGAAACGCACACGGCTTTGTTGACGGTTTAAATTATATTGTACACAAGGAATTAAACTAGAAAGCAATGTGCTACGCATTACTGCTAAATCACTTGAAATTGGATTTGCTAGCATGAGTGGATTTACTTGCGGGTTTAACTGCTTTTCAAGTTTTGCATCAGCAAAGCTAAAGCTGATTGCTTCTTGGTAACCCAAAGTGACTACTGTTTGGCGTAGTTGTGCAATTTCAAAACGATCTTGGTACTTAGCAAGCTGAACATCCATACTTGGTAAGCTAATCTGGATATTGTCATAACCATCAATACGTGCAACTTCTTCAATCAAATCTTGATAAATTGCCATATCGTAGCGATGTGATGGTGGAACAACGCTCCACTCACCTTCAGCTTTAACAGTTACTTTACACCCTAGTCGAGTTAAAGCATCTGTAATGAAATCAGCAGCAACTTGATATCCCAATAATTGGTCTACTTGAGCTTGCTTGAGTTCAATAGCTTCACGTTTTGGAAGTAAATCAGTTTTTTCAGCTACAGTGATAGGACCAAACTCACCACCCGCTAATTCTTGAATGAGCTGAGAAGCACGATTCATCGCAATTAATGGCAATTCAAAATCTACACCGCGTTCATAACGTTGCGAAGAATCTGTATGTAAACCAAAACGGCGAGCACGCCCAGCAATCGCAAGCGGAGCGAAGAATGCGCTCTCCAAGAAGATATCAGCCGTATCATCAGTTACACTTGATGCTAGACCGCCCATAATACCAGCGATTGCTAGTGCTTTCTGGTCATCTGCAATCACCATCACATCTTCTTGCAACTCAACTTCTTGATCATTCAAAAGTTGCAACTTTTCTAGTGGATGAGCTTGACGTACATGTACAGTTCCTTCGATTTTAGCTAAATCGAAAGCATGCATTGGCTGACCTAATTCCATGAGGACATAGTTCGTTACATCAACCAGAATACTGTGAGTACGAATTCCTGAACGTGCTAAAGCTTGTTCCATCCACTCTGGAGTTGCAGCTTTTATATTCACGTTTTTAACTACACGTCCTAAGTAGCGTGGAGCACCATCCGTGCTGATCACTACTTTTTTCTCATCAGTGATTGTCGCATCAACTGATTTGATTTCAGGCTCATTCATTTGCAGTTGGTTAATTACTGCAATCTCACGTGCGATACCACGGATACTGAAACAGTCACCACGGTTTGGTGTAATACTGATATCGATGACGTTATCATCAAGTTTTAAGTATTCACGGATGTTTACCCCTACTGGAGCATCGGCAGGTAGCTCAAGTAAACCATCGATTTTATCTTCAAGGTCAATTTCAGAAGCGCCGCACAGCATACCCTGTGACTCGACACCCCGAAGCTTACCTTTTTTGATTTTAAAATCGCCTGGTAATACTGCGCCAATAGTTGCGACAGGTGCTTTCATGCCAGCACGAACGTTAGGAGCACCACATACAATTTGCAGAGGCTCACCTGAACCAATATTCACTGTTGTGACACGCAGACGATCTGCATCAGGGTGTTGCTCAACTGTTAAAACTTCACCAACCACAACCCCAGTAAATGGCTTAGCAACAGGTGCTAGTTCATCTACCTCAAGACCAAGCATAGTCAACTGATCAGATAATGTATCACTATCAATGGCTGGGTTAACCCATGTGCGTAACCAATTTTCGCTAATCTTCATCTTTATAAACCTTATTTAATCCTGAAAAAATGTTAGGCAAATTGGCGTAAAAAACGCACATCATTTTGATAGAACATACGCAAGTCATTGATGCCATAACGCAACATTGCAAAACGCTCTACCCCTAAACCAAAAGCAAAGCCTTTGTATTTATCAGGATCAATACCCGCAGCACGTAATACATTTGGATGTACCATGCCACAGCCTAATACTTCTAACCAACGTCCACGCTCATCCATGATATCTACTTCTGCACTAGGCTCTGTAAATGGGAAATATGATGGGCGGAAACGTACTTTTAAATCTTTCTCAAAAAATTCATTCAGTAGGTTAATTAATAAACCTTTTAATTCAGCAAAGCTGGTGTTCTCAGCAACGTACAAACCTTCGATTTGATGGAACATTGGCGAATGCGTTTGGTCTGAGTCACAGCGGTATACACGGCCCGGACATACAATACGAATTGGCGGCTGACTTGTTTCCATGGTACGAATTTGCACACCAGAAGTATGCGTACGCAACAAATGGTTTGCATCGAAATAGAAAGTATCGTGCATGGCACGTGCAGGGTGGTGCCCAGGAATATTTAATGCTTCAAAGTTATGATAGTCATCTTCAACTTCTGGTCCTGTTGCAACTGTAAAACCAGCTTTAGTAAAGAACTGGCAAATACGTTCTTGTACTTGAGTAACAGGATGAACTGTACCAATGCGCTGTCCACGACCTGGTAAAGTAATATCAATGGTCTCATTTGCTAGTTTTTGCGCTAGCGCAGCTTGTTGTAATGCCGTTTGACGCTCAGTTAAAGCGCTATTAATTGTTTCTCGAACAGCATGAATCGCAGCACCTTGTACTTTACGTTCTTCAGGGTCCATTTTCCCTAATGCTTTCGATTGTTCTGCAAGCTGGCTTTTTTTCCCTGTAAATTGCACACGCACCTGATCAAGTGCAACAAGGTCTTGAGCTGCTGCAATGGCAGCAAGCGCTTCTGTGGTCAGGGCTTCCAGTGACATATTAACTCTCAAAGCAACAAATTTAAAAATATAATAAAACACTGCATTCTAACAGTTTTTCACCGTATTGATGAAGTTTATCCATCATGAAAAATGTATTAGGCAACAAAAAGATAAAACGTATAAAATAATACTATCGTCAATGAGATCAATTATTATGGCGCTCAATCAGATTTGGAAACAACAACTTACACTTGTGACCTACGGTAATGAATACCTTCGCCAGAATTTAAGCTTCAACCAATGGCGACAACATCATATTTTTGACCAACATAGTTTTCAGTTTCGTGACTTAGTTTCACAGCATTTACTTGCTCAACATTTCCAAGTTTGGCTAGAAGCACTCAAAAAACAGGGAACAACCCAAATCTCTCTTCACTTATCAACCATCTTAAATGAAGAGCAAAATCCAAATAATAATGTAGAACTTTTACCCTATACCCATTTTATTGTAAGCCATCAAAACAATAAAAAAATCGCATGGATTTTTGGACATGAGCTTGCCGAATGGTACAGCAGCGATAACGAGTTTGAGCCGCCTCTGACTCAACGCAGCGATTTACGCTTAGAGACTTTCTGGCGTTTTGAATTGAATGAAAAATTATCTAAAAAAGTTGAAGCTGACTTAAAAGCACCTCAATGGGATGAAATTGCAAACTTTATGGAAACTGAGTTATTTCGAAGTAAGTATGCAGCAGGTTTTGAAGAACCAGAATTTCAGAAAAAATATTTTGATGGGTCAACACATCAAATTTCGGTAGAGCATCAACCAACTCTTGCACTTATACCTGAAAGCTACCCAGCAGATTGTGCACATCAACTCCTCTACCGCACTCAGGCCTTATCAGATTATTTAGAGCAGAAAAAACGCACCGCAAATGATCCTTTAGGGGAAGACTTAGACCAAGAACAAATTATTAACTTAAGAAACTTTACCCACAAAACTGACGACCTATTTGCAAAACTTATTGTGAAAGCAGCAAATCACTATCAAACAGCTCAATTAAAACCTGTTGAGAAACCTTCTCCTTTTGATGCAACGAATGAGTCCGCAGCTCATTTAAAAGCACCTCATCATAAGGCTGGAGGAACAGGTGTAATCAAGCTTATTGTTCTGACAATAATTATTTGTGCCTTAGCTTATTATTTTGGTCTTTAATCAAGATTAAAGTTCCCATTCATAAAATAGTTCTGTTATTCCGAGGCCGAACTCTGGTAGTTCGGCTTCACCAGTTAATTTGGCTCCCATTTTTTCATAGAAGAAGCGACTTGGATTTTTATTAAAAACCTCTAAACGAATAAAAGCATAACCTTGATTTAAAGCGCATTGATAGAACTTTTGGAATAACGCACGCCCTACTCCTTTTCTTTGAATTTCTCCTAATAAATAAAAAGCACGAATTTCAGCAATATTATTTTCCGGATTTAAATAACCATCGAGAAAGCCTTTCACTACTCCATTTTCAGTATAGATAAATAACTTATGATCAGGACTTCTACTTATCTCTTTCCATAACTGTTGTTTATCTAGTACGTTAAGCTTATTCAATATTTCTTGCTTAATCATACCTGTATAGGTTTCTTTCCAACTCTGTACATGTACTTCTGCAATAGACAATGCATCCTTAAATGATGCTATACGAATATCTGTGTCATTTAATGGTTTCAATTCACTTCCCTCATGTCACTACTTTTTAGAGTGAAGCATTAATTCGTCTCGTACTAATCTACTCAGTTAAAAGTAACTCTCGAACATGTATTAAAGCAAAACCCAACAAATTTAGTCCTTGCCATAGAGATGGATCTTGAATGTGTGGATGGTCTTGCGCCATACCAACACCCCAAATTTTATCGACTGGAGATGCTTCAACCAAAATACGGTCTTTTGTTGCTAATAAGAATTTTTTTAACTCCGGATGCTGTGAGAATTTAGCAAAATTCGCCTGCACCACGATGTCAAAACGTTTTTCTTGCCATATCTGTTCATTATAATTACGTACTTTACGGCCTAATTGCTTCGCTTCATTCGGATGTTTAACCTGCAAAATCTGTGCAAAAATTTCTTTATCATTAAATAATTTTGCTTTTTGTGCCATCATATAGTGCTCAGCAGTAAAGTATTCAATACCTTCTACATTAAATTGCGCAGGAAACCACTGGCTAAAACAGCTTTTATCAATAAGATTAGCTTTCTTAGGAGTATGTCCCCAGAAATATAAATATTTGAACTGGTGACCTTGCTGTACTTTTTGAATTAAATCATTTAGAAATTTTTCGTCTTTCATCATTTATCTCTGATTATTTTCTTTTTTAAAATAGAACCACTAAAAATAAAAAAGACCGCTAAAAAGCGGTCTTTTTTTGAATCTCTAAGCTTATGCAGCTAATGCGCCTTTAGCTTTTTCAGCTAAAGCAGCAAATGCTACTGCATCATGCATAGCGATGTCAGCTAATACGCGACGGTCGATGATCACTTGAGCTTTTTTCAAGCCATCGATCATACGGCTGTAAGACAAACCGTTTTGACGAGCACCAGCATTGATACGCGCAATCCATAGAGCACGGAATTGACGTTTCTTTTGACGGCGGTCACGGTAAGCGTATTGACCAGCTTTGATTACCGCTTGGAACGCTACGCGGTAAACGCGTGAACGAGCACCATAGTAACCTTTAGCGCGAGCAAGAATTTTTTTGTGACGACGATGAGCCACTACACCACGTTTTACACGAGCCATTTATAATCTCCTTAGATGTATGGGCACATACGACGAACTGAATTCATGTCAGAAACATGAACCATTACACAGCCGCGTAATTGACGGATACGTTTAGCAGATTTTTTGGTCAAGATGTGGCGCTTGAACGCTTGTTTACGCTTAAAACCGTTTGCAGTCGCTTTGAAGCGTTTAGCTGCACCACGGCGAGTTTTTAACTTAGCCATAGTAACCTCTTTTAGGCACCTGTTCGGCGCGATTGCACCATTGCAAAATCGACCTGCAGGTAAGGAAGCGCGTATTTTATAGCATGCTGACTAAAATTAAAACTACTCGTAGCATTTTTTTGGATTGATGTCTTAACAAATTAAAAATTTATATTGTTTATTTAGAGATTGGTCACTGCTAATAAATTCAACATCATGGCTTGTTTAGCTCTATAATATGTTCAAATTATCAACATACGATATTTCAAATGCAGAAACATGATGCATTCGCTGCACTGCGCTATAGAGATTTCTCTATTGTTACCATTAATCAATTTTGCTTAACGTTAGCAATTTTGATTCAAGAAATTATTGTTGCTTATTCACTTTATCAAATTACCAAAGATCCTCTAACTTTAGGTTTAATTGGTCTCGCAGAAGCCATTCCATTTATTGCCCTATCCCTTTGGGGTGGCTATTTTGCTGATAAGTTTAATAAACAGGTCATCATGAAAATCTGTTTATTTTTCTCAGTGCCTCTACCTTTAGTTTTGTGGCTGTTGTTCCATCTGTATGGTTTAGGCCATATCAGCGTAAATTTCCTTTCTTGGGGTATTTATGCAGTCATTTTTGGCTTAGGTACCATACGCGGGTTTTATAATCCCTCTGCTACATCATTGAAACCATTCTTAATTCCACGCGAGCTTTATGCCAATGGCGCAACATGGACAACGATTGGTTGGCAAAGTGGTGTGATTATTGGGCCTATGCTAGGTGGGTTTATGCTTGCTTATTTAGGCAGAGAAACCAGTCTTTTTAGTGTTGCAGCCCTACTCAGCATCTGTTTTATTCTGATTAATTTATTACAAAAACGAAGCTTTCCTAAAATTGAAACTACCAATGTATTAGAAAGTTTAGGTGATGGTTTCCGCTTTATCTGGAAAACCAAAATAGTTCTCTGGGCTATTTCATTAGACCTTGCCTCTGTTTTATTTGGAGGTGTGATTGCCCTACTACCTATCTTTGCCGAAGATATTTTAAAAGTGGGACCAGAAGGCTTAGGTTATCTACGTGCCGCGCCATCTATTGGTGCCCTCATTACCATGATTGCTTTGACTCGTTTTCCTCCAACTCAGCACGCATGGCGTAACATGCTATTAGCAGTTGCTGGGTTTGGTATATTTACAATCCTTTTCGCTTTCTCAAACAATATGTGGTTATCACTATTTGCACTGGCGATGACAGGTGCTTGTGACAGTATTTCAGTTGTGGTTAGACAAACCATTTTGCAAATTTTCCCGCCAGAAAATATGCGTGGTCGCGTTGCGGCTGTAAATGGAATGTTCGTTTCATCTAGTAATGAATTGGGTGCATTTGAATCAGGCCTAGCAGCTAAATATTTGGGAACGATTGCCGCGACTATTTTTGGTGGTTGTATGACACTTGCAGTGGTCACGTTCTGTTGGTTAAAAACCAACGACCTATTTAAAGTCGACATTACCAAAAGCTCAGAAGACTAATTAAATCCTTTTAATAAAAGCATCTTCGGATGCTTTTACTTTAAATAAAGTCTGTAATTACCCAATAAATGAAAATATAACGCCCAGCCTTAGCAATAAGAACCATAAATAAAAAGCGCCAAAAATTTTCTTTGAATAAGCCAGCAACCAAAGTAATTGGATCACCAATCACAGGTGTCCAACTTAAAAGCAGCGAATAAAAGCCATACTTATGATAAAAACGTTGAGCTTGTTCTAGACGTTTTTCAGAAACTGGGAACCATTTTTTATGTTTAAACTGTTCTATTTTTAAACCTAACCACCAGTTCACACATGAACCGAGTACATTTCCGAAAGTAGCAATTGAAATGAGAAGAAAAGCGGAATGTTGATTTTTTAATAATAAAGCAGCGAGTACAGCTTCTGATTGTAGCGGTAATAATGTAGCCGCTCCAAAAGCACTCAAAAAAAGTAAAAAGTAACTTAGCATATTAAATTAAAACCAAACTACCTTTCACTTTATTCATTGCGCTACCAAGCAAAATTAGATGACTTTAATTGATAAAGCTTTTTGTACCGCAGGACGTGCTGTTAGGCGGACAATATATTCTTGCACATATGGATAGTCCTCTAATTGAATCCCCTGCCATTCATATCGCAAGATCCAAGGCAGAATTGCCATATCAGCAATTGAGTATTCCCCCGCAACAAATTTTTGCCCTATAAGTTGTTTGTTTAATACGCCATATAAACGCTTAGTCTCATTTACATATCGGTCTATAGCATAAGGAATTTTCTCTGGCGCAAAGCGGTTAAAATGATGATTCTGCCCAAGCATAGGCCCTAGTCCACCCATTTGCCACATGAGCCATTGTTCAACTTCAACTCGCTCTTGTTCATCTGTTGGATAGAATAAGCCAGTTTTTCTACCTAAATATTGTAAGATCGCACCAGATTCAAATACTGAAATTGGCTCACCACGTGGACCGTCCTGATCGACAATTGCAGGAATTTTATTATTCGGGGAAATTTTCAGGAAATCTGGTTGAAATTGATCATTTTCTAAAATATTAATTGGATAAAGGGTGTAATCCAGTCCCATTTCTTCTAAGGCAATTGTGATTTTATGTCCATTGGGTGTTCCCCAATAATATAGATCAATCATTCTATTTTCCTATTCATCGTTATCATGACTGCGTCTTGCGTTATATCATGTTTTGGCTAATACAATGATATCTCCAACACCAAAAAACACATAAAATTTGAGAGTAAGTTTGGTTTAAAAAGTTATTAAATCGCATTTTAAAGATACTAAATCACGAAATGACAGGCAAAAAAAAGCACTGCTTTTGCAGTGCTTTTTTATGAGTATTACTTTTTCTTTTTCGGTCCAAGTAACATACCCATTTGTCGACCTTCCATTTTCGGAGCTTGCTCTACAATACCAAACTCAGCTACGTCTGCTTCAATCTTTTGTAATTGAGCTAAACCAAGTTGTTGGTGAGCCATTTCACGACCACGGAAACGTAAGGTGATTTTGACTTTGTTACCTTCTTCAAGGAACTTCAAAATAGCACGAAGCTTAACTTGATAATCACCTACATCAGTTGCTGGGCGTAGTTTGATTTCCTTCACTTGCACTTGATGCTGTTTTTTCTTGGCATCTTTTTGCTTCTGTTTCAGGTCAAACAAGTGCTTGTTGTAATCCATGATTTTACAAACAGGCGGCTCAGCGTTTGCGACAATCTCAACAAGGTCAAGATCTGCATCCTCAGCAGCACGCAGTGCTTCATTTAATGAAACAATTCCTTTTTGCTCACCATCAGCAGCGACGAGGCGTACTTCTTTTGCACGGATCTCATCGTTAATTGCTGGACGGTTACTCTTTGCACCTTGTTGTTGGTTACGGTCAGGCTGTTTAATCTTTCTTACTCCACAATATACCGGCCACGTTCGGCGACGGCAGATTTCACTAAGTCAATGAAAGCATCCACTGACATAGTACCTAAATTTTTTCCTGAGCGAGTACGTACATTCACTGTACCTTCTTCAACTTCTCGATCACCAAGAACTAACAGGTAAGGAATGCGCTCTAGAGTACGCTCACGAATCTTAAATCCGATTTTTTCATTTCTCAAGTCAGAAATAGCGCGAAGGCCATTTTCCTTGAGTTTTGCCACAACTTGCTCACTTGCTTCCGCTTGAGCGTCGGTAATGTTCATGACACATGCTTGTACAGGTGACAACCAAGGTGGCATAAAACCAGCGTAGTGTTCAATTAGTATACCAATAAAACGCTCAAAACTACCAAGAATTGCACGGTGCAACATTACAGGCTGATCACGTTCGTTTTCTTCAGTTACATAAGAAGCGTCTAAACGAACTGGCAAGTTGAAGTCACACTGAATGGTACCACATTGCCATACACGACCAAGACAGTCTTTTAAAGAGAACTCAATCTTTGGACCATAAAATGCGCCTTCACCCGGCTGCAATTCCCATTTAAGACCAGCTTCATCTAAAGCATCTGCTAAAGATTTTTCAGCTAAATCCCAAAGTGCGTCATCACCTACACGCTTTTCCGGGCGAGTAGATAACTTCATTTGAACTTCTTCAAAGCCAAAATCTTTATAAACATCTAAAGTGAGTTTAATAAAGTCTGCAACTTCTTTACCGATCTGTTCTTTAGTACAGAAGATATGTGCATCATCTTGTGTAAAGCCACGAACACGCATAATACCGTGTAAAGAACCAGATGGTTCATTACGGTGACAAGAACCAAACTCAGCTAAACGAATTGGTAAATCACGATAAGATTTTAATCCTTGGTTGAACACTTGAACGTGACAAGGACAGTTCATTGGTTTTACAGCATAGTTACGACTTTCAGAATGAGTCGTAAACATGTTTTCTGCATAGTTTGCTGCGTGACCAGATTTCTCCCAAAGCGTAAAGTCTACGATTTGCGGAGTTTTAATTTCTTGGTAACCATTGTCTTGCTGAACTTTACGCATGTACTGCTCTAGTACTTGATAAATAGTCCAACCATTTGCATGCCAGAACACCATACCTGGTGCTTCTTCTTGCATATGGAATAAGTCTAATGCTTTACCAATTTTACGGTGGTCACGCTTTTCAGCTTCTTCAATACGCTTGATGTAAGCTGCTAACTGTTTTTTATCAGCCCAAGCAGTACCATAGATACGTTGAAGCTGTTCATTCTTCGCATCACCACGCCAGTAAGCACCAGAGATTTTAGTAAGCTTGAATGATTTTAAGAATTTTGTGTTCGGTACGTGCGGACCACGACACATATCTACATATTCTTGGTGGTAGTACAAGCCCATTGCTTTTTCTTCAGGCATGTCTTCCACAAGACGTAATTTATATTCTTCGCCGCGGTCAGTGAATACTTTGATGACTTCATCACGCGGTGTCATTTTTTTGATAACGTCATAATCTTGATCGATGAGCTTTTTCATACGCTCTTCGATTGCTGCCATATCATCCAATGTAAAAGGACGTGGCATCCAGATATCGTAATAGAAACCTTCTTCGATGACTGGACCAATCACCATCTTTGCTTCAGGGAAAAGTTGCTTTACTGCATGCCCTACAAGGTGTGCACAAGAGTGGCGAATGATCTCAAGACCTTCTTCATCTTTTGGAGTGATAATTTGTAAGGTCGAGTCTTCGGTAATTAAGTCACATGCATCAACTAAGCGATCATTTACTCGTCCAGCAACAGTATTTTTTGCTAAACCAGGCCCAATACTTTGAGCGACTTCCATAACAGATACAGGGTGATCAAAACTCTTTTGATCGCCATTTGGCAATGTGATAATTGGCATAGAAAAATCCTTAAGGAGTGATGCCCTATACGAAGGAGCATTTCACCGCGAGATTATGATCGAGGCAAGCCTCAAAATATAAAAACGGTGTAAATCAAAATTAAAAAACCTGAAAGATTTTACACTTGTTCAAGCCAAGTGAAAACCTTTGTGCTCATAAAATCATAAATACATTTTGCTTATACGGTAAACAGCAATAAGTGACTTTAATAAGTGCTCTACCTAAATTTTAAGAAATACATAAATAGGATAATTATTCATCAGAACTGTTTTAAGATGTTGAAAATAGCATTTGTGCTCATTTCCTGACTGAGGGGTATTTATGTTTAAGACTAAAGCATTAATGCTTTGATTAATATTAAGTCATATTTTCAAAGAATGAATTAAAAAATAGAACATGGAGTTATTTCACATGGTTAGTGCATACGATGAATTACCACGCACACCCGCAAACTTTGTTGCGTTATCCCCTCTGCGCTATTTAGAACGTGCAGCTTATATCTATCCAGACCAAGCGTCTATCATTCATGGCAACCGTCAGATTTCATGGAAAGAAACTTATCAGCGCTGCCGACAATTTGCCTCTCAACTTCAACAATTGGGCATAACTAAAAACGATACCGTTTCAGTTTTATTGCCAAATGTACCAGCAATGATTGAAGCCCATTTTGCTGTACCAATGGCAGGTGCTGTTCTTAATACCCTAAACACCCGTTTAGATGCTAAAACCATCGCTTTTATGCTAGAGCACGCTGAGACTAAAGTACTTTTAGTTGATCCTGAGTTTGTTAATTTAGCCAGAGAAGCTCTATCACTCATTCCAAACCAACATATTATCGTGATTGATGTCGCTGATGAAGAATATGAGGGTGAAAACCAATTTCTTGGTTCGTTTGAATATGAAGAATGGATAGCTCAAGGCGATGCTAATTTCGAATGGCATTTACCACAAGATGAATGGGATGCGATTAGTTTAAATTACACTTCCGGCACAACAGGTAACCCTAAGGGTGTGGTTTATCATCACCGAGGTGCTTATTTGAATGCGGCTAGTAATATTTTAGCCTGTGGCATGAAACCTCGAGCTGTTTATTTATGGACACTTCCTCTGTTCCATTGTAACGGTTGGTGCTTTGCATGGAGTATTGCAGCAAGTGGCGGAACCAATATTTGTTTGCGTAAAGTCGATCCTGAACTGGTGATGCAGCTTATTGCAAAACATAAGGTTGATTACTTCTGTGGTGCTCCTATTGTCCTGTCCATGATTATTAACCTACCGAAAGAAAAACAACAAAACATACAGCATCATGTTGAAGTTATGGTGGCAGGTGCTGCACCACCTGTCGCTGTGATTGAAGGTATGCGAAATATTGGAATCAATGTCAACCACGTTTACGGTTTAACTGAAACCTATGGGCCATCTGCGCTTTGTGCCTCTCAGGCCGGATGGAGCGATCTCTCCATTACCGAGCAAGCGCAACTACACTCTCGTCAGGGTGTGCCTTATCCACTTCAAGATAGTATGCGAGTACTAGACCCTGAGACGATGCAGCCCGTTCCGAATGACGGCGAAACCATGGGAGAAATTATGTTCCGTGGCAACATTGTCATGAAGGGATATTTAAAAAATCCTAAGGCAACTGAAGAAGCTTTTGCGGGCGGTTGGTTCCACACTGGAGACTTAGCGGTTTGCCACCCAGATGGCTATGCAAAAATCACTGACCGCTCCAAAGATATTATTATTTCAGGTGGAGAAAATATCTCATCTTTAGAGGTGGAAGACGTTTTATATAAACATCCAGCAGTTTTAACGGCGGCTGTTGTAGCAAAACCTGATGAACGTTGGCAAGAAGTACCATGTGCATTTATTGAATTAAAAACAGGTGCTACAGTGACTCCTGAAGAAATTATTGCACATTGTCAAAAAGAACTGGCGCGTTTTAAAGTTCCCAAAGATGTAGTGATTACTGAAATTCCAAAAACCTCAACAGGCAAATTGCAAAAATTCATTTTGCGTGAATGGGCAAAAGAACGCGTTTAAAGAATATCAGAAATAAAAAAGCGACGTATTTAATGTCGCTTTTTTTAGTTAAAACGGTATTAACCTTGATCTGACAATAAAGCGACTTGCTGCACGTAGTTAATAAACTTACCTTTAGATGCTTCAAGATCTGCTTCTGCAACTTGCTGAGTTTTATCACGGTTAATTCTTAACACATGCTGACGCAAAGTATGACGTTCTGATGCATTATAGATTTTACTAAACTCATTAATTGCAGGGTCGCCCTGCTCGATCATACGATCTACCCAACGCATAAGTTGAGCTTGTTTTTTCGCGCCTTGTTGAGGAGTCAAATAAGATAAAATGACTGTCTCATCTTCATTACGCAAGAGTTTACCAACACGCTGAAACTGGCGACGGCGCGCTTCAAACGAACTAATATTCTGGACTTCTAAAAGAGCATCAATTAAACGCTCATCAACTGGAAGCTTTTGAATTTGCTTGATAGAAAGTTGTGCTAACTGCTCACCTAAAGCAGCCATACGTTGAACTGCTTTTTTCTGTTCGGTTTTACTTGCACGTCCTTCTAAAGAATCAAAATCTTCTTCAGTATAACGCTGGGGACGACGTGCCACGATTAATCTGCCTCATAAAATTTTGCGGCGAATAACGCCTGTACTTCATTTAATGCCTGTTCTTCGTCAGTGCCATCAATGACCAAACGTAAAGTGGTCCCTTTTCCTGCACCTAACATCAGTAACGACATAATATTCTTTGCATCTACTAAATGATCGCCCTTACCAATCTGAATTGAAGAACGAAACTTCGTAGTGACCTCTATCAGTTTTCCTGATGCACGTGCATGTAAACCGAGTTTATTAATTACATCAACAGTTGTGTCTATCATGACCAGTGCTTCATTTCTCTGTGTAAGACCTGAACAGACCATTCTGCCTCAAGTGCTTGTTTTAGTCTATCTACCATATAAACTGAACGATGCTGGCCGCCTGTGCAACCTATTGAAACCGTCATATAGTGACGATGCCCTTCAGCAAATGCCGGCAACCATTTTTTTAAGAAGTGATGTATGTCCTCAAACATTTCGTTTGCTTGCGGACTTGCTTCTAAAAACTGCTTAACTGGCTCGTCTAAACCAGAAAAGCGGCGTAATTCTAAATCCCAATGCGGATTTGGTAAATGCCGTACGTCAAAAACATAGTCGGCATCTAAAGGAATGCCATGTTTATAACCAAATGACTGCAATATAACAATCAGATTATCTGACTGCCCTAATTTCGACAGCAAAATATGTTTTAAATCATGAACACTTTTATCTGTAGTATCAATATGAACGGTAGCGCGGAACTGAATTGGAATCAGTAACTGCTTTTCTTCATGAATACATTGTAAAAGGCTTTTGAAACGGTTCGCCAACGGATGTGGACGACGCGAAGCACTAAATCGTGCAATCAAATCCTGATCTTGTGTCGTCAGATAAATCACATCAACCGTACCATGTTTTTGTAATTGCTCAAAAACATGGTCGAACTCTTGCATATCAGCCCGTGTACTTCGGACATCTACACCTAAAGCCAGTTGCTCAAGATTGTTTTCATGATCTAGCTTTGCCACAATTTCAGGCAGCAATGCCAAAGGTAAATTATCAATACAGTAATAGCCCAAATCTTCTAATACCTGAAGAGCTGAAGATTTTCCTGAACCAGACTGTCCTGTCACGATAAGTATACGCTTCATGGCATGGCTGTCCTTTTATGTATTATTGAGGTGTAAAGGCAACTTGTAAATTATCAATTAAACGTGTTGCACCCAATTTAGCCGCGACAAATAACACAATATCGCGATCAAACTGAGAAACAGCTAACAAGTTTGGCTGACGAGCTTCCACATAATCCACAACAAAACCATTGTCTGTCAACAGCGTTTTTAAATCTGCCAAGACTTGTTGTAAATCTTTACCTTGGTGTAATTGCTCTTCAGCTTGCTTTAGACCTTGATAGATGACTGGTGCAGTTTGACGTTGTTCAGGAGTCAAATAACCATTTCTTGAACTAAGCGCTAAACCATCGGCCGCACGAACAATTGGCACGCCAATCACTTCTAATGGAATATTTAAGTCTTGTACAAACTGGCGAATCACTGCTAACTGTTGGTAATCTTTTTGACCAAAGAAAGCATAATTCGGTTGCACAATATTAAAGAGTTTTGTGACAACCAGTGCTACGCCATCAAAGTGTCCCGGACGTGAACTACCACACAAGTCATCCGTAATTTGGCTAACACTAATGTTAGTTAAACGAGGCTGTGTACCGTACATTTGCTCAACTGAAGGCGCAAAAATAATATCACAACCAACATCAGCAAGTAGACGACTGTCCTGCTCTAAAGTACGTGGATAGTTATCAAAATCTTCACCTGGACCAAATTGGGTCGGGTTCACAAAGATACTCACAACTACTACATCACATAACTTTTTCGCTTCACGAACAAGTGTTAGATGTCCTTCATGTAGATTTCCCATAGTTGGGACAAAACCAATGATTTTACGTGCAGCTCTAGCAGGATTTAAAGAAGCAGCTAAGCCTTGTATAGTGGTTTCTGTTTTCATGAATTACAGCTCAACTTGGAAAGTATGTTCTTTGGCTGGGAACGACTGGTCCTGTACAGCAGCGTGAAAAGCCTTAAACGCATCTAAAATTGCTGTTTCACCAGATTGTTCTTTCATAAAGTTACGCACAAAACGTGCAACCTTGCCAAATGTCAAACCTAACATGTCTTGTACTACAAGTACCTGACCATCAGTCGCATTACCCGCCCCAATACCAATTACAGGAGTATTCGGGAATAACTCAGCAATTTCTTGGCCCAATTGTGCAGGAACGCATTCAAGTAATAATACTGCCGCGCCCGCTTCAACTACAGCCGTACAGTCAGCAATCAGTTGATCAGCAGCTTCACGGGTTCTAGCTTGTAGTTTATAACCACCAAATACATGTACAGACTGAGGGGTTAAACCTAAATGTACGCATACAGGTACACCATTACGTGTTAACACTTGTACGGTTTCACTTAGCCATGCACCGCCTTCGATTTTGATCATCTGGGCACCAGCTTGCATAACTGTTTTCGCATTCTGCAAAGCATCGTTTAAAGTGGCATAACTCATAAATGGTAGATCAGTCATAATCAATGCATGCTGATTACCACGGCGCACCGCCGCTGTATGATAAGCCATGTCTTCAACAGTTACAGGTAAAGTTGAGTCACGACCTTGAATTGCCATTCCAAGAGAATCACCAATTAAGATAGTATCAATTTCAGCAAGTTCCATTGCTTTTGCCATACTTGCATCGTAACAAGTTAGACAAGAGAACTTACGTCCTTCGGCTTTAAATTTTCTTAAGTCACTTAGACTAATCATGATGGTATCCTCTACAGGAGTTTGCAGAACGTATAAGTCAGGCTTAAGCCCAAGACTCATCAGCAAGTACAGTCAGCGTCGGCTGCTGTAAGAGTTCTAAATTTTTAAGTGGCTGATCATCGATATGTAAATCAGCGTCTAAATCTAATAAAGGAATCACAACAAAATCTCGTTGCAAGATTCCTACATGCGGCACAGTTAAGCGCTCATTTTGTATTTTTTCATTGCCATAAATCAGTAGATCAAGATCTAAAGTTCGCTCTCCCCAATGACGGAGTCTCACTCGCCCAGCTTCCTGTTCAAAACGCTGTAAATGGTCGAGTAAGTCAAGCGGAAGTAACTCAGTTTTTAGCTGAGCTACTGCATTTAGATAATTCGGTTGATCTTGAGGACCCATCGGTGGGCTTTGGTACAGTTTGGATACCTTCACTTCACCAATAGATTTAAGCTTGGCTATCGCTTCAGACAAAATTTGGCGTGAGTCACCTAGGTTACTTCCTAAGCCAATATATGTGGTTACTGTCATTGCGTAGGTCCAAAAATAACTTGGCTCAAATCACGTTGTACCCGCTTACGCTTTAAGATTGGGTGATCGCTCGTCATATTGGTTTGTGATGCGGAAGATTTTTCCATAAAACGGTCAACAGACTGCTCTTGTCGTGCACGTTCTTTCTTGCCACGACGGCTTCGAGGCTCTGGAACATCCACCAAAGGCTCAATTTCTGCATCAACTCTATTGTTTTCAACAAGTTCAGCAGCAACCTTACGACGACTTTTCGCTTTTTGACGATTATATTGGCTAATCGCAGCTTCTTTTTCGTCATTTGACATTTCTTGGTAAGCATCCCACCAGCTTCCCATTCCTTGTGTTGTGTCATCACCTGACTTTTCACGAAGTAATAAGAAGTCAAAGCCTGCACGGAAACGCGCATGGCTTGCCAATGCTTCAATTTGCTGTGGCTTTGGATTAAGCAATCGAGTTTGCATTTCCCAAACTTCACGAATAAAAGTTTCGGCAAAACGAGGAATGACTGTACGTGTGGCTTGACGTTTTAAAACATCTAAACCAGCTTGGGCACGAGCTTCAGCTGGAACTACACCTTTCGTTAAATAAAAGTCACAACGTTCTAAAAATGGCTGCCACAATAAAACTGCATAAAAAAATGCAGGGTTAATGGTTTTACCAATTTGAATACGTTGATCTGTATTTTTTGCAGCACGTTGAATAAATGGCGTCAAATCTGGGCGAATATCAGCAAAAAGCTGTTTCCACACGCCAAATTCAATCAGCATTGGTAATACACGTGCCAAATGACCCATTGTGAAAAGCTTCTGAGACTCATCGTATAAACGGTGCGGAGAAACATCACGAAGCAACTGCGTCATCTCAACATCAAAAATATCGAGAATCGCTGGATCAATTTTAAAGTTTAACTTCGCTGCAAAACGTAACGTCCGTAGCATACGCACCGGATCTTCTTCAAAACGTTGTACAGGGTCGCCCAATAAACGCAAAGTCTTATTTTTGACATCATCAATTGCTTTACAAAAATCGAGCACAATACCTTTACGTGGTTGGTAGTAAAGCGTATTGATAGAAAAATCGCGTCGAGCAAAGTCCTGTTCGATGGTTCCCCAGTTATTGTCACGCAAAATCATGCCTGAAGCATTGGTGACTGCTTTTTTAGGAGGGGCACGGAAAGTAGCAACTTCGATTAGCTCACGCCCTGAATAGACATGTGCCAATTCAAATCGACGGCCAATAATTCGGCATCGACGACCAAAAACTTCTTTAATTTGAGAAGGTGTTGCATTGGTGACTGCATCGAAATCTTTAGGATTGAGTCCTAGCATTAAATCACGGACACCACCCCCAACAATATAAGCTTCATAGCCTGCTTTGTTCAGACTATCGATCACATCTAAAATCGAAGAAGGAAGTTGGGCTGTGGACAAACCACATTTTGACGCTCGCAAGGTTTGCAAAAGACGCTGTCTCCTACGTCAGGACGTAAATAACAAGTTGTCGCTAATCATAGCTCTAACACACACAAAGGGCAATTTGATTCTCTTTAGATTGCGCAGGAAATGATAATTGACGAACACAACTTTTATAAGGCTAAACGTGATTTATTTTTTTCAAAAATAGCTGGTCCGATTCCTTTGACGTTTTTAATTTCGTCAATATTTTTAAAACTTCCGTTCTTCTGTCTATATTCTACAATCGCTTGCGCCTTTTTCTCACCTACGCCTTTTAACTGCTGAAACTCATTTACAGTGGCCTGATTCAAGTGAATTTGCCCTGTGGAGACATTAAAACGCTTAGTATAAGAATTTTTAGAAGCATTAGAATGAGAAGGCTTAGAGACGTTTAACTTTTGGTCATACATCTGCTGTTTAGCCTTCCATTCTTGAAAGTTCTGGTCAAAAGATTGAGCAAAAACCGAAGGTGAAATTACCCCTAAGCACAACATCATTAAAATAAAACACTTATTTTTCCAAAGTCTCATGCTGTATCGCATGTCATTTTTCCCCTGATTGTAATTGTCGTTTTGCTTGATTCCACAATTCATCCATCTCAGACAAAGTCATGTCTTCTAATGTTCTTTGCTGTTTTATGGCTTGCTCTTCAATAAAAGCAAAACGACTTCTAAATTTATGTATGGTCGATAAAAGTGAAGTTTCACTTGAAATATTAAGCTTACGTCCTACATTGACCAATGAAAACAGACAATCTCCAAATTCATCTTGAATTTCATCAATATTTTGATTTTTTAGCGCTTCTTTAAACTCATCTAGTTCTTCTTCTAATTTGGTATAAGCATCTTCTACTGTTTCAAAATCGAACCCGACTTTTGCGACATTTTTTTGAATTTCCTGTGCTTGAGACAGTGCTGGCCCATGTTTAATTTCATCTAATCTTGATTGTGGCTTGCCTTGCTTTTCTTGTTGTTTAATTTGTTTCCATAACTCACTGACTTGTTCGGGTGTTAAGTTATTAAATTGATCAGCTTGAAAAACATGTGGATGACGTCGTACCAATTTTTCACTAATTGCCTCAACTACATCTTGAAAATTGAACGCCCCTTGTTCGCTAAACATTTGCGATTGAAATACAACTTGTAGTAACAAATCACCCAACTCATTTCGAATTTCATCAATATCGCCCTGACGGATAGCAGCTTCGACTTCATATGCTTCTTCAATTGCATATTTAGTCAGTGACATTGGGGTTTGCTGTTGATCCCACGGACATTTCTCACGTAGCTCTTGCATAATTTTAAGCAATTTATCCATGGTAACCCTCAAGTTCAAAAAGTCGGTCAGTAAATTTAAAATCTTAATTTGCTATGATCAAAATTAAAGCGGCAAATCATTCGTCCTATTGTACCGATAAAGAGAAAAAAAGATGAAACATAGCATTCTGATTAGTGGCGCAGCTCAAGGTATTGGAGCAGAAATTGCACGGGTATTTTACAACCAAGGATATAAAGTAGGCATTTATGATATTAACGAATCACTTGCTCAAAGCTTAGCAACAGAGTTAGGACCTAATGCATGTGCTGGCTATTTAGATGTCAGTGATTACAGCCAGTGGCAACTTATATTAAAAGAATTTACCGACTGGGCTGGCGAGCTTAACATTTTAGTGAATAACGCAGGAATTTTATATTCTGGAGCCTTTGAAAATATCGATATTAAGTCACACCAAAGAACAATCAATATTAATGTAAACGGCGTCATCAATGGCTGCCATGCTGCACTTCCTTATTTAAAGCAAGCTTCTTTTGCACGCGTCATTAACCTCTCTTCAGCTTCTGCAATTTACGGACAAGCTGATCTCATTTCTTATTCGGCCAGTAAATTTGCAGTTAGAGGAATTACCGAAGGTTTAGATGTGGAATGGAAAAAATATGGTATTCGCGTGTTAGATGTGATGCCGTTATTTGTACAAACTGCGATGGTCAATAATATGGATGCTGGCAGTATTCAAAACATGGGAGTCGATTTAACACCCAACGATATTGCTCAACAGGTGCTTTCACTTGTCGAGAAAAAAGCTCATTTCTGGACACCTACGCACACTCCAGTTGGTATAAAAACCAAATTGCTTTATCAACTCTCTACCATAAGCCCACAGTTTTTAAATCGGTTAACTAATATTTATTTATCGAGAAAGTAGCTTATAAAAAAGGCCGTCAATTGATGGCCTTTTTTATAGATTATTTATTTAGATAAATTGTATTAATTAGAAAAACCCTCTAATGTTTAAAAAGTAGACTAATTAAAAGTAAGAATTTCATTAATTTAACACCTATTCTACTTTATGAAATTATTTAAAATTATGATGCATAAAAAATAGACTTTCATTTTCTTTGATTTACATAAAATTATTTTAATTAGTTTGTTTTACAAACAAATAAATCATTAAAAAATATTTTTAAAATAGAACTCAAAGCTATATTCCATAAGACTTTATAAATAATTTCATTAGAAAAATAAAAATTTAATAATAAAGAAAATGATTGAAATGGTTAGTTTATAAAATTATATTGCGTTTATTTTTGTAAACTTATAGGTGTTTTTTGTGAAAATTATTCCCAAAAAAGGACATTTTAAACTCCATAAAACACTTCTTAATATTTTTTTACTGACTTCCCTTGCTTCAATCACACACGCTAGCTTTTTTGATGACTACAACCAAACCGCACAGAATTTTCGTGCAAATGTCACACAACCAATTACAGAAGAAACGCTCAAATTCTTAGATAAAAAAGCGAAAGGAAGTGATGCTGCACTTTACTTACTTGAAAAAGCCCGATTACAACAGACAAACCATCAATATGAAGAAAGTGAAAAATCTTTTGAAGCTGCATTTGTCTTATTAGAACAGCGCAATAATAAAGCGAAAATAAGTGCCTCTGAACTCGGATTCAAAGCTCTTTCAATTGTGAGCAATGACAGTGTGATTCCTTATAAAATTCCAGAGTATGAACAAGTACTAGCACATGTCTATCAGGCAATTAATTTTATAGCACTGAATAACACAGAAAGTGCAGGAGTTGAAATGCGTATTGCTCAACGTATTCAACGAGAAATTGAACTTGCCCATACAAAAGAAACAGAAAAAGCTAAACAGAAAGCTGGAACAGATACTTCCGAAAGTCTAGATGAAGCTTTCGCTGGATTAGATACAATTGCTGGGAAAGTTAAAAACACCTATCAAAATGCTTACGCCTTTTATATGGCCGCGACACTTTGGGAAGCTTTGGGAGAAGAAAATGATGCTCTCGTCGACTTCAAAAAAGCTTATGAATTACAACCCAATGAATTTATTAAAAATGATGTTAAACGTTTAGATACAGCTTCTAATAAAAAATCTGGACAGTATCCCGTTGTTATTTTTCTAGAACAGGGTTTAGTACCGCAAAAAATCTCAAATACTCTTGCCCTCCCAACTCCAGATGGTTTGGTCAATATTTCTTTTGCTAGTTACAACCCCTCTACTTATAGCAGTCCAGCAAGTCTTCAGGTTCTAGTAAATGGTAGATCTGTGACGAATACATCAACATTAACAGATATAGGTGCTTTAGCAGTAAAAACGCTAAAAGAAAACGTAGCAGCCAATATGGCTACGCAGATTACACGCACGACAGCAAAATATATGGTTCAAAAAGAACTCGGAAATCGTCTCGGCGCTATCGGTCAAATTGCTGGAAATATTTACAACACTGCTTCAGAAAAAGCCGATGTACGTGCGTGGAATACATTACCAGGTAATGCTCAATTTGCTCGCCTCACATTACCCGCAGGTACACATACTATCCAGCTTAGAAATGCTTATACGGTTCAAGAAATCAGCATTGATGTTAAACCAAATCAAACCGTCTTTATTCATGGCATTGATGCAAATCAAGAAATTTTAACAGATAGTTTTTCCATTACTCATTAATTATTAAAGGATTCTCAAAATGAAAAAGACCATAATTTGTTTGAGTCTATTCACAATTACATCTGTACTTTTTACAGGTTGTACAGCTCCTAATGCTATGCAAACAAAAACTGACCCTACTACAGGTAATAGTGCGGTACGCACCCAAACCAATAATCCTATTTTAGCTACGCGTATTGGCGTTAGTCGAGTCAACATGACGACTCTAGGTGATATTAAACGAGCATCTCTTGCCCTAAAGAATGGTTGGTTCTATGCGCAAAGTTTCCAATACAAAATTGTATGGTTTGATGCAGAAGGAACGGAGATCAATCCAGAAGGTGCTATTTGGAAACCTATTTCATTACAAGGTCGCGAAGTTAAAACAGTCCAATCGGTTGCCCCTAATCCTGGTGCAGTTGATGTTTTGATTTATATGAAAAAAGACTAAACCCCATGGGAAATTAAACTTTTATCCTTAATTTCCCTGCACAAAATTCACAATATTGTTTGAAATATAGAGACAGGATATTTAAATGAAATTTAAATCACTACTACTGATTACGACCATCAGCAGTGCTGCACTTTTTTCAGGCTGTGCTTCACAAAGTGTTAGTTATGGCGATGCGCAATCTATTGAAACTTTAACCAAAGATTTTGGTTCTACAGATTTACAGCAAATTTCCACAAAAATGGTGGATGACATGTTGGCTTTTCCACCAATTATTGATATGACGAAAAATCGTCGTCCAGTTTTATTCGTTGATAAGATCAAGAATAAATCCCAAGAACATATTGATACTGAATCTATCACCGATACCATTCAAAACCGTTTAATTAATTCTGGCAAATTCCGTTTTGTAGATATGACTTCTGTAGGCGCTGTTGCAGATCAAATGGCTTATCAACAACGTAGTGGAATGGTAGATAAACGCACAGCTGTACAAGCTGGCTCACAGATTGGTGCTGAATATATGCTCAATGGTAATTTATCTAGCATTGTAAAAAATTCAGGTGGAAAAAGTGATGTTTACTACAAATTTACTTTAAAACTACTGAATTTAAAAACAGGTATTGTGGAATGGACCAGCGAAAAAGAAATCCGTAAATCTGCAAAGAAATCAACTTTCGGCTTATAAGCATTTCTACTTAATTACTTTCTAGCATGGCACTGTTTACCTATTGCCATGCTATATGAATAAAAAGAGCCTTTATGAGAACAATATTTTGTGCAGTTCTATTAAGTCTAACTGCAACCTCAAGTTTTGCCGCTTTACAAGAAGTTATGAAAGAAGCTTCTGGTAGTGGACCAACACAACAACAAGCTATTGCAGAAGCTTTACTCACCGCAGCCCAATCTGTAAATGGAACCAAAGTCAGCCCACAAATAGGAATGGCCGAAGAAGTTAATATGGTCATGACAAATCAGCATTGGTCATATCAAGGCAAAAGCTCACCTGTTTTTAGTGTTCAAACAGAATCATCTGGTGCTATCAATCGCTTTCAAGTTCTCAGCGTTTCAGGTTCAGGTAAAAACTACAAAGCTCGGGTTCGAGCTTATATTGCTAAATATCAATCAAGTGTAGCTGATCAACATTTACGTAGAATTGCTGTTTTTCCATTTCAAGTTGTTGAGTCAAAATTTAATTTAGCCTCAGAGGAAAATCCATATGAGTTCGTGCAAGAAGTAGCGGACCTCATTGGTACACAAATGGTAAATTCGAAACAGCTCAGCTTAGTGAGTCGGGACTATGTTGATGAAATGGCAACAGAAAATGCATTCCTTGCATGGGACGGTGCTCCAGCAGAAATGGCAAGATTAGCCCAAAAAGTAGGTGCGGACTATATCCTTGTAGGTAGAATTAATGAGGCTCGTACTGTACAAGGCCAATCTTTCTACGGTACGGTTTCCGCTGAACGAGATGCGATCAAACTCAATTGGCGTGTAATCGAAGTAAATACAGGTAAAATCGCAGCAGCTGGTTCTATCAAGCAACCACTCCAAACAAATATCGGTAATTTAGTTACCCAAGACACTCCTCCATCTAGTGCAGAAATTTTTGCAGATCAAGTGGTTAATGATGTATTACGTGGTTTATCTTTGAGACCAAATTTTTCTCAGAATCCAGATAGTTTTGATAATCAAGTAAATTCTTCTCCTTTATCAGATGCTGATCTTCCCGCTGGTTCTAGCGAAAAACCAATTCATTGGTAAATAAAAAAGGCCGTCAATTGACGGCCTTTTCTCAATCTAGTTAAACACCTTGAATCATGCGTCGTGCACTAATAATTCCAGGTTGCTGTTCTAAACGAGCTAACAAACGTGAAAGCTGAGCCAGACCTTTGACCTCAATGAGCAACTTCATATTGGCAATACCATCAGCCTCAGAAATTGTATTCACCTGACGGATATTAATCTGGTCAGAGAAAATCACTTGAGTTAAATCTTTGAGTAAGCCACGACGATCATAAGCTTCAACTACAATTTGAACACTTTGACCACGAGTTGGCTGCATTTCCCAATCGGCTTCAACAGCACGTTCTGGCTCTTGCTTGATCATACGTTGATAATCAGAACACAAGACTTTGTGAATACTTACACCGCGGTTCAATGTGATATAACCAGCAATTGATTCACCATGGACTGGTTGGCAACACTGTGCAATATGTAGCTCTACGTTATCTAAACCATCAATCAAAATACCATGTGCAGACAAAGTATGGCTGGCACGTGGGTTTAATGTTGGCTTAAGTACCAGTTCAGGCTCATCCTGATCCAGATGCATTTGACGATTAATCTGGTTAATCAAGGCATGTAGGCTTATATCGCCACTAACCAGATTAACCAAAATATCATCGCCTGTTTTCACATTGAAATGCGATGAGTAGTCGTTAAGATCGATACTCTTAGGGTGAATCGCCAATCGAGACAATTCTTTGTTCAATAACTCACGACCAACTTCAAGGTTCTTACTACGATCTTGCTGTCTGAACCAGTGACGTAGCTTGTCACGTGCACGAGATGTCTTGATATAACCTAAAGAGTTCACCAACCAATCACGGTTTGGTTCACGATCTTTCTTGGTTAAAATCTCAACCTGCTCACCTGTTTTTAACGTATAGGTTAATGGCACGTAGCGCTGGTTAACACGCGCTGCATAACATTTATTTCCTACCTCTGTATGCACATGATAAGCAAAGTCTAAAACAGTTGAACCACGTGGTAATTCCTTAATATCACCATCACGGCTAAAGACATAAATCTTTTCAAAACCTTCAAAGTCTTGAAGTTGATCAAAGCCTTCTGTCTCGTCTTCATTTTGATGTACTGTGGTTTCATTACGTTCTTGGTAATGTTCCAAAACAGCACGAAGCGAATGTAAACGATGGTTAAAAGAGTGGTCGGTATTCTTTGAGCCTTCTTTATAGTTAAAGTGCGAACACACACCTAATTCTGCTTCATCATGCATCTCATGAGTACGGATTTGTACTTCTAAAGATTTATTTTCAGCAATTACAGCAGTATGTAATGAGCGATAACCATTGGCTTTTGGGTTGGTAATATAGTCATCAAACTGATGCGGGATATGACGCCAAATTTGATGAACAATACCTAATGAGTGATAACACTCTGGTACGCTATTGACCAACACACGTAAGGCACGAATATCATAAAGCTGATCGAAACTTAGGTTTTTACTCTTCATTTTTCGATAAATCGAATAAATGTGTTTTGCTCGACCGGTAATTTCAGCTTCAATACCGTAAGACGCCAACTCATTTTTCAAGCGGTCGATCACGAACTGAATATAGTGTTCGCGCTCAAGACGCTTTTCATTGAGTAAAGAAGCAATCTCTTTATAACGGTCTGGTGCCAAATAGCGGAAAGCTAAATCTTCTAGTTCCCACTTAAGCTGTGCAATACCCAAACGGTGCGCTAATGGAGAATAAATAGTTAGAATTTCACGCGCGACACGCTCTTGACGCTCACGTGACGAGTTCGCCAACTCACGTAAAGAATAAGTACGCTCAGCTAACTTAATTAAAACAACACGAACATCTTCGGTCACAGAAATCAGCATTTTATAAATGCCGCTTAAATGTTCCCGCTGGTTATTATTAAAATGGTCTTCTAATCGTTTATTTTTTTCAATGAGCTCTGAAAGCTTACCCATTGCCAAAGTGCCTTTGACAAGGTTATAGACTTGCTCACCAAATTTGCGCCTCACTTCTTCTATATCAGTAATGTCCTCACGAACACTACGATAAAGCATCGCAGCAGATAAAGTGTCTTCATCTACATGCAAATGCGCAAGAATATCAGCCATTCCAACACCAGTAGCAAATGTATTGGAACGATGATTAACCGTTGAATCTAACTCTTTTTGCAGGGTTAAATGCGCAACCTCTTCGAGTTGTTTAAGCTCTGCCCCATCTAATATTTCACGAACCCGATCCAACCATGAGGCTAAACCGACTTGTGTTTCGGCGGCATGCTCTACAGTCGTTTCCTCTGACAACTCAGTTAGTTGTTCAGGTAACTGTTCACGTACTGTGACCATACCATTCTCCTGGATATGTAACTCATGTTTTTAATCGTTTATCTCTTGAATTTTTTCAAATAAAGCAATTGATTCAACATGTTCTGTGTGCGTAAACATGTCCATAACCGCTGCTTTTTTTAACTGGTACCCATGTTGAGCCAAAACACCCGCATCCCTTGCTAGTGTTGCTGGATTACATGATACATAAACGATTCTTTTTGCTCCAAAGTTTGGTACATACTGCATAATTTCATATGCACCAGCACGAGGAGGATCAATCAATAATGCATCAAATCCTTGATTTGCCCAAGAATGATGCGAAAAATCTTTTGTTAAATCTTGTGAAAAGAAGCTCGCTTGCACCAGATTGTTACACTTGGCATTATCCGTTGCTCGTTGCACCATTTCTTCACTTGCTTCCACACCCACAACTTGTCCATTTGCACCAACACATCGTGCAAGTGGAAGCGAAAAATTACCTAATCCACAAAACAGATCCAGTACCCTTTCACCCTGCTGCAATTGAAGCAATTCACATGCCAATTGCACCATTTGTTCATTTACTGTGCCATTGACCTGCGTAAAATCCAATGGCGAAAAAGCAAAATTTACCTCAAATGCATTTAAAGCATAATGTAACCGCATAGCACCTTGCTCTTCATCAATACGACGAAGACTTTCAGGACCTTTAGGTTGCAAATACAATTGCCAGCCTTTGTGTAACGCAAATTGTCTTAATTGGTTGACATCAGAACTGTTTAATTTTTCTACATGACGAACCAATAAAGAAGTTTCCTCATCACCTTTTGCTAATTCTACATGACCAATATGCGCTTTGCCTTTTAGACTTTGGAGTAAAGTACGCAATTCTGGCAGGCTATCTGATAACTTTTTGTCCAAAACACTACATGTATGGATAGAAGTTAAACGATTACTATGATGCTCACGGAAACCTAGAATCAAACGATCTGGTTTTGGCAAATAACGCACACCAATACGCGCTCGACGACGATAATCACTTTGTAAAGATCGAATTGGCTCTAGCCACTGTTCAGGTTGAATACCTGCAAAGTGTTGCAAATGTGACTGAAGTACATTTTGCTTTAAGCGAATTTGCTCATCTGGATGGATGTGCTGCATGCTACAGCCACCACAAATACCATAATGAGGACAAACTGCCTCTACGCGATTTGGCGAAGGTTCTGCTAAAAGCTCAATCATTTCAGCTTCTTCAAGGCGTTTAGCCTCATGCGTAATTTGAGCCTTTACGGTTTCTCCAGGCAACGCATAACGGATAAATACCTTTTTACCATGCTTATCTGCCGGATGATCCGGATGAGAACCATAGTGCGCAATTCCTCGCCCCTCATGAGAAAGAGTTTCAACCTGAAAAATATATTCAGGTTGCTGAGCTTTGCGAGATTTGGCTTGCTGTTTCAAAGAATGAACCTAAAAATCTAAAGGATTAAAATAGTGGGACGTAAAATCAGTGTGTTTTGAGGTATGTTGCCACACTTCAAGAAAATCGGCCTGTTGAGGCATAGTCTGTAAATATTCAATACTGGAACTAATCCAGTGGTTATGTTCATCTACATTAATTTGGCCTTTAAGTAACAACCAACGCAAATAAATAAACCATGTATTGAGTACATCACCTTCACAATAACTGGTTAACTTTAACCATTGCTGAGCACGTACATATTCAGGAACATGATACCCCGATTCACCACGTTTACCTGGTAAACCTAAAATACAGGCAACCTCATCAAGTTTCTGGAAATTACGGCCATTAAACATTGCCATCACATCCATTAAATCAATATGACGGTGGTGATAACGGTTTTGGTAATTATTAAAACGTTTCTGGCTATCAAGCTCACCTTGATCAAACAAGCCCGGTGCAGAAAGGCCATGATACATGGCACGGAACAAAATAACTGGTAAATCAAATTGTGAGCCATTCCAACTCACCAAAGTAGGATGGCGCTTGTCAAAAATAGATAGAAATTTCTGTAAAATTTCAGCTTCTGAATAGTGCTCTCTACTAAAAGAAAACAGTCTAAAACCCGATTCATCAATCCATAAACCAGAGATACAAACGATTTCATGCAGTGGCAAACGCTGAAAATCCATACCTGATTCTTGGCGACGGATTTTTGTGAGTGCCTGTTCAACATCTGCCTCTGGCAAATCAAGATGATATAAATGCGCTCCCGCTTTTAAATCAGTTAAAGTTTCAATGTCAAAAACTAAAGTTGGGAAACGCATTCTTTCTCTCAATTATGAGTTATCGTCCTGTACTGAGAACAGACCTGTAGACAAGTAGCGATCGCCACGGTCACAGATAATGCACACAATAACAGCTTCCGGATTTTCTTCTGCAATCTTGATGGATGCCCAAACCGCACCACCCGAAGATGTACCAGCACTAATACCTTCCATACGCGCTAATTTACGCATGGTTTTTTCAGCCTCAATTTGAGGAATATCAATAATGCGGTCTACACGACTGCTATCAAAAATTGTTGGTAAATATTCTTTTGGCCAGCGGCGAATACCCGCAATACTTGAACCGTCAGCTGGTTGTAAACCCACAATCTGAATGTCTGGATTTTGTTCTTTTAAATACTTAGAAACACCCATAATGGTACCGGTTGTACCCATTGAGCTTACAAAATGAGTAATTTTACCGCCAGTTTGCTTCCAGATTTCAGGACCTGTCGTCAGGTAATGAGCTTCAACATTATCAGGATTACCAAATTGGTTTAGAACATGACCCTTGCCATCTTTTTCCATTTGCAAAGCTAAATCACGTGCGCCTTCCATACCTTGCTGTGGAGTCACTTCAATCAGTTCTGCGCCATAAGCTAACATCGCATCTTTGCGTTCTTGGCTCATGTTATTTGGCATTATAAGTTTCATTTTATAGCCGCGCATTGCCGCAACCATAGCCAACGCAATACCTGTATTGCCGCTAGTTGCTTCAATTAACGTATCGCCCGGTTTAATTTGACCACGCTTTTCTGCCTGCATAATCATGTTATATGCAGGGCGATCTTTTACAGAACCTGCCGGATTATTACCTTCCAATTTTGCTAAAACCGTTGCCTGCGTATGACAAGCCAAGCGCTGCAAACGGACTAAAGGTGTTTTACCTACATAGTGATCTAACAAAAATTCGTCGGCTAAAAAATCAGGTTGTGTATTACTCATGATCAACACCTAAATCGGGGTGGCACTATTGTATGAAAAAATGATCGGTACTGCACCCATTTCACTATGCTTTTTAATGAAAGTGATTAAAGCCCAGTCAGTTATAAAATGCCGTCTGTTTTAAAATAAAGCGTGATAATATGCCCTACAGAGAGATCAATCCGATGTAGCCATGTCTAATTTCAATAAAACCTTATCGAAACGCTTACGTCTGAATCATGCATATGGGCAATTGATTGCTCTTATTTTTGTGCCCATGATGATTTTAACCGGTGTTGGTGCTTTTCTGGTTTTAACTGAAACCTCTCACTCTGCAAAACAACAGCAACTGCATCACGCTTCGGCTATTTTGGCTCGTTATAATGAAATCGCCAAAAACCTCTACACACTGGTAGAGCTAAAACCTGATGAATATGATCATGCACAAAACATTATGCAAAGCATGTTCAGTGAAAAAGATTTAAAGCGTGCTGCTTTAATTGATAGTAATGGTCAAACATACTTAAGTGTAGGTTACCGAGATAATCGTTACTGGCCTAACTTTACGCAAAACAATAGTTTTTTTGGTCCGATCTCTTATAACAATAACAACATTTATGGTATTCGAGTCAGCAATACCACAGGGAAAGCCCCTGTTTGGCTAGTGATTGAAATGGATAATCAACCACTAGAATTGGCACGTTATCGCATTCTGATTGCGTTAGTTATTACCAGTCTAATGACTTTATTATTACTTTTGCTCTGTCTAAATTTCTTCTCTCGCCGTTGGGTTGCACCAATGTACGAAATTCGGATGCAGCTACAGCGACTTAATGCAGATACTTTAGACCAGCACATGGTTATTAACAGTACTGGTGAATTACGCTTACTGCAGCGCGATATCGCAAGTGTAGTGAAAAGACTACATTTTAGTTTTTTAGAACTTAAAGAACACACAGAACAAACCGAAGAAGACTTACGCAGAACATTAGATACTCTCGAAGTTCAAAATATTACTTACCGTCAGGCACGTGACCAAGCCATTTCATCAAATCAGGCAAAATCTGTTTTCCTTGCCAATATCAGTCATGAGCTTCGTACGCCGCTTAACAGTATTGATGGCTTTATTCATTTATTACTTCGCCAACAAAACCTGAGTAACGAACAAAATCTCTATCTACAAACTATTCGAAAATCTTCTGCCCATTTATTAGCATTAATTAACGATGTATTAGATTTCTCAAAAATTGATGCAGGTAAATTAGAGCTTGAGACAGCACCGTTTGATTTAGAAGAAGCTATTTTCGATGTCATGGATATGTTGTCACCTTTGGCTGCCCAAAAGCATATTGCTATGGCATTTTATTATGCAGACAACATTCCTCAAGAAGTCATTGGGGATGCTTTACGCTTTAAGCAAATTTTAACCAACCTAATTTCAAATGCAATCAAGTTCACGCCAGACGGCGAAATTATTGTTCGTGTACGTATGGAACATGACGACATTGGTCAATGTTTGCTGCATTTTAGCGTTCAAGACAGTGGTATTGGTTTAAGCGGTACTGACCGTAAAAAATTATTTGAGTCGTTTTCACAAGGTGATGCATCTGTTACACGTCAATTTGGTGGCACAGGCTTAGGTCTCGCAATCTCCAAACAACTGGTTCATCTCATGCATGGTCAAATTGGTTTTGAAGATAACCAAGAGCGTGCACCAACAGAAAAAGGTTCAACATTCTGGTTTACTGCACAGTTTGCTGTAGATGAAGAGCATGAGATAGAACACCCTCACTTCGAACACTTACAAGTAGTGTCTTATTTAGCACATCCAGCAACGGCAAGTGTTTTACGATACTATCTTGAAAATTACCAAGTTCCACATATCGAAACGCAGTCGATTCTGGACTTGTTTAGCCGCTTAAAGCATCTTGATCAGAAAGACAACACATGGCTTATTGTTGATCATAGCGGCGATACTGAGGCTTTACTTAAAGAAATTCGTAGTCGCTATCAAGGCAACTTAGCAGTTTACGGCTATCAAATGACACTTGAGCCAAACATGCTCACTGAATATCGCGCTCGCCCACTTTATCAACCTTTAAGCCGTAGCGGACTCATTCAATTATTAAGTGACCAACCTATTTTTGAAGAGGAACAACAAGACTTTAATGGTCAGGGTTTACATATTTTAGCGGTCGATGACCACTTACCAAACTTAATTGTTTTAGAAGCATTGTTAGGTGAGTTAAATGTTAAAACCACTAAAGCCTTAAGTGGACAAGAGGCGCTAAATATCATTCAAGAACGCATTGACCAAAAACTCAAGCCGTTTGATTTAGTGTTTATGGATATTCAAATGCCGGTTATGTCAGGTATTGATACTACGCGCGCGATCCGCTCGCTAGAGTCAACGCTAGATGGCGAAATGCAGCTTCCAATTATTGCATTAACAGCCCATGCCCTTGCTGATGAAAAGCAAAAGCTTCTTAAAGTGGGTATGAATGACTATGTCACCAAACCAATTCAAATGGAGCAAATCATTCAGATTTTAACGCAATGGACCAAAAACAATTTCACTGCGCAAGCTTTAGATAAAGATCATCATGTTGTTGCCGAAGCATTAGACCCAGACATATTAAACTGGCAGCAAAGCCTACAATTGGCTGCAAATAAAGAAGATCTTGCTCAAGACTTACTTAAAATGCTGGTAGACAGTTTTCCAACTGAGTTAGATGAAATGCAGCAGCTCATTGAGCTGGAAGACTTCCCTCAGCTTGAACATGTGTTACATCGCCTCTACGGTGCAACTCGCTATGTCGGTACGCCAAAACTTCAACAAGTCACTGGTGACTTCGAACAGTTTGTTTCGACATTACGTAAAGAGCGTCGTAGAGCCGATGACGGATTCATCGAAGAAGTCATGCAACGTTTTGATGAGTTAGGACTTGTCATTAAAGAAGTAGAGAGTGCAGCTCATCAAATTTTGGTGATACCGGACTAAACAAGAATCTATAAAAAAGGCATGACTGACCTGTCATGTTTCCAATTTCAAGCCATGTTATGCTCCGCTTATCGATAAAAAAATAAGCGGGAATTTCATGGCACTTTTACGTATAGAAAAGAATAATGGCATTGCGACAGTTTATCTAAACCGTCCCGATAAACGTAATGCCATGAGTTTTGCCCTCCTTAAAGAACTCGTTTCAACGGCTAAAGCCATACAGAAAGACCGAGATATCCGCTGTGTAATTTTAACTGGTGAAGCACAAGTATTTAGTGCTGGTATTGATTTATCTGACCTTAACAATCCTAAGAACTCCGCATTTGCGATTTGGGAACTTGTAAAGCCGGGACAAAGCCTTTTCCAAAAAGCATTTCTAATTTGGCAGAACTTACCTGTACCTGTGATTGCCGCACTTGAAGGTTATTGTTTTGGTGCGGGGATGCAACTTGCGCTGGCTGCCGATATCCGTATTGCTCACCCAGAGACTAAAATGTCGATTATGGAAAGTCGCTGGGGTTTAGTACCAGATATGGGACTTACCCGCTCACTTAAGGGTTTGATAGGTGTTGATCTTGCAAAAGAGCTGACCTTAACTGCCCGTGTATTTGACGGAAACTATGCAAAAGATATTGGCCTTGTAACTCACTTAAGTGAAAATCCATTAGAAAAAGCAAATGCGATTGCCTCAGAAATGCTGCAACGCTCACCAGATGCTTTGACTGCTGCAAAACGCGTATTAGATGCAATGGAGCATCAACCAGAAAAATCATTACGTCTAGAAAAAATCTGGCAACTTAAATTATTACTTGGTAAAAATAGCAAACTTGCTCGTAAAAAAGATAAACATCCGGAAGTTAAATTTTTACCACGCCAATATAGATAAGAGCATTGAAGATGAATTTTGATCGTAATACACCTATTGCCTTTTTAGGCATAGGGCTTATGGGAAGCCGCATGGCTAGCCGTCTTATTCAAGCAGGTTTTCAAGTTGCTGTCTGGAACAGAACAGCATCTGCTTGTGAAGAACTTATCGATATTGGCGCACACGCTCTCGATCTTTCAAACATCGGACAATACCCTATAGTTTTAACTTGTTTAGCTGACGATAAAGCTGTGCAAGCCGTATTTGAACAAATCCAGCCTCATTTAAAAGCAAATCAAGTTATTGTCGATTTTTCAAGCCTGTCCGTTGCTGCAACAAAAGCACTTGCTCAGGCTGCCGCGTCACAACATACGACATGGATTGACTCTCCTGTTTCGGGGGGAACCGCTGGTGCCGAACAAGGTACACTTGTCATTTTTGCAGGTGGAGAGGCTCAAACTATTGAAGCTTTAAGTCCTGTTTACAATGTGCTTTCCCAACGTGTAACACGTATGGGCGATACAGGTACGGGGCAAGCCACTAAAATTTGCAATCAACTGATTGTGGCAGCAAACAGTGCTCTTATTGCTGAAGCTGTAGCACTAGCAGACCGTGCAGGTGTAGACACGACATTACTCGCTCCCGCCCTAGCCGGTGGTTTTGCTGACTCAAAGCCTTTTCAAATACTTGCACCACGTATGGCAACTCATACATTCGAGCCTATTCAGTGGAAAGTTCAAACATTATCTAAAGATCTTAACAACGCGGTAACATTAGCTAAGAATGTTAATTTAGACATCCCTGTTGCACAAAAAGCTCTATTACAGCTACAAACTCACCAAAAAAATGGCTTTGCTGAGAAAGATTTAGCTACTATGATTCAAGTAGTAGAGCAATAATAAACGGAGTTTGTATATGGGTCGTCTTGCCGTTAACTTATCCATGATTTTTACCGAAGTTTCTTTAATTGAACGCTTTGCATTAGCCCATGCAGAGGGCTTTGAACATGTAGAAATCCAATTCCCATACGAACTTTCCATTTCCGATATTCAAGACCAACTTGAACGTTACAACCTAAGTTTATGCTTAATTAATGTTCCTGCTGGTGATCTTATGCAGGGTGGAAATGGTTTGGCAGGTATACCGGGTCAAGAAAAAGCATTTCGTGAAGCACTAGAGTTAGCTATTCGCTATGCCACTGCCTTAAAAGTACCTCGTGTTAATATTCTGGCAGGTAAGCAACCTCAAGATTCAGACCTACTCCCTTGCCTTAAAACACTCGCAAGCAATTTAAAATTGGCCTGTCATTTACTTACAGAACAGGGTATTGAACCTGTATTTGAAATGATTAATGGCACAGATATGCCACGCTTTTTAGTACAAAACATTGCCCAAGCCCAAGAAATGCTCGAAGCAGTCAATCACCCTGCCCTAAAAATGCAGTATGACTGTTACCACATGGCAATGATGGGTGAAGATGTACTTGAAGGTTTACAAGAAAATATTCACCAGATTGGCCATATTCAGTTTGCAGATTGTCCGGGACGCCATGAACCCGACACAGCTCAAATCCCTTATGAACAAATTTTTTCTTGGATTAAGCAAAGCGCTTATGAAGGCTACATTGCGGCAGAATACAAGCCTAAAAACGGGTCAAATCAGTCATTTACATGGAAAAAGAAATATTTTTCCGATGATGTAAATATATAAACTGTTACTAGTTTTGTTTGAAATTTAGCGCGAAAACCACTATATTAGATAGTGAGTAATTGTCAGGAAAATATACCCTATATGAATTTAGAACCATCGCCCAGCGTGTCTAATTCTCACGATTTCGCAATGAACACCTCAAATAAAGACGTACAAGCTTGTCTCAAAGTCGTCCATGACGCTTTAGTTGATGTAAAAGCAAAAGATATTCTACAGTTAGATGTTAGTTCTATTAGCAACGTTGCGGATGCTATTGTCATCGCGAGTGGTACATCTACTCGTCACGTCAAAGCACTTGCTGACAATGTTGCAGAAGAAGCTCGAAAAGCTGGTTTCCGCCCGATTGGCGTTGAAGGCGAACGAGATGCCGAATGGATCTTAATTGATCTTGGTTTTGTTGTAGTACACGTGATGCTACCAACTGCCCGCAAATTCTATGATTTAGAAAGCTTATGGCGTACTGCCCCAGAGTCAGTCGCATAAAATTTTTGCTTTTAAAAAAGCGGCTCTTTTGAGCCGCTTTTTTAATATCATTTGGTTATTAGTTTTTTTAAATTTTCATATTCTTGTGGGTATATTTCTATGAGATTTAAAATATTCCCCATATTTTGAAACAAGATCCAATATATTTCCTTGTCCTCTTTTTTCCATAAAGGGGCATAGTATTGGTATTTAGCCAAATTCAGTACCATTTTAATAGAATCCCTCAACACTTCCTTTTCATCATCTGTTTGACAATATTTCTCAATATGAATCAACCACTCCACTTTACCCCAAAAAGATAAGTTCTCAAAAAATTCTAATCTTTGTACAAAGCTAATTGGTGTTGTAGTTAGTAAATAAAGTTCGTCTACCTCTTTAAGCTCAGTACTCAACTTAGTAATTTTCTGAAGCAAATAAAATGGAAGCTTTAATTTTTTACGATAGAACAAATTAATTACTTCGCCCAATGAAATATACTTCATTTTAAGCGCTCTATATAAAATCATAAATAAAATAGACTTATCATTTAACTTATCTATATATAAATAAAAATCCTGTTTATTCCATTCTAAAATTATCATTTGTAATAAGCATTTTTTTACACTTGTATTCTCAAGCTGATTATTTTGAAATTGCATAAAATAGTTATTAAAATCAAAATTACGATTTTTCAATACAAAGATAGCAAAATCCACAATAGATAAGTACTTACTATTTAAAGCAAACAGCAAAATTTCATTATCTAATGCATCTAATTCCAACAAACGATTCAAAAGAACTTTTTTTACATCTACATATTTTGATTGTCGAAATTCCGACCTTAAAAAGTCTAGATTCTGCTTTACAGCAAACTTAATCCAATAGTACCTAATCCACTGATCATTTGCATTTTTAGCAATCTCAAGCAACTCTGATTCAATAATTAATTGGTTAGATTGGATATAATTAAATAAAGCTCTACTCAATTTCCCCTGTCTAGACAATAAAACCAATTTTACTTTATCTAAATTTTGATGAATTTTATCCATCAATATATCTTCAATCTCTCCTACAATTCGAATTCTTCCTTTAATTGCTTCAATGTCTAAAAAATAAGTGATACATAAATCCGCACAATCTGACCGTTCTGCCCACTCTAATAAATGACGAGCTGCGAGATGCCTATTAACTTGCACATAATCACTTAATTTACGTAGCAAATGTGGAAATAAGGATGGCTCGAAACATCCTGATAATTGTCGGAGTGCAGCTTCGCGCTGGTAACCATCCCAAAGATAAAGTTGATTAATTTTTACCCTAATCTCATCTATGTTCATTTTATTTGATTTATAAATTTTAAAGATCAATATATTAAACTTAATTCAATAAAATTAAAAAGTTAGATTTTAATATTTCCAGAAAATTATAGAATAATAGAGTTATCATTTTCTTATAAGCCTACCTTACGAGCTAGTCATCAGCCATTTTTAAATTTGACATGACAAATTGTCAAAATTACAGCACTATAACCATTCTTAAAGTCTCATCAATAAATAGCATAACTGGAGCACTAAAAAGTGAAGATACTCATTACAGGCGCCAACACAGGAATTGGCTTTGCCACAGCAGAACAACTTATAAAACAAGGGCAACATGTCATTTTGGCGTGTCGAAACCCTCAAAAAGCTCAAGAAGCACAAAACAAACTGCGCTCACTTGACCAAGGGCAAGTCGATATCGTTTCCCTTGACCTAAACAGTCTTGAGTTAACCAGAAAAGCTGCAGATGAAATTGCAGATAAATATGGCAATCTTGATGTACTCATTAATAATGCTGGGTTATTTGCAAGAACAAAACAGCTCACAGCAGATGGTTTTGAGCAACAATTTGGCGTTAATTATTTAGGTCATTTCTTACTTACTCAAAAGTTACTCCCAGTTTTACAACAATCTCCTCAAGCACGTATTGTTCATCTTGCATCTATTGCTCATTGGGCTGGTTCAATTAAACCTAATAAATTTCGTGCAGAAGGTTTTTACAACCCCCTGTTCTATTATGGGCAATCCAAGCTTGCAAACTTACTCTTCAGCAATGCACTAGCTGAACAACTTACTGGTAGTACAATTACAAATAATGCATTACACCCTGGTGGTGTCGCTTCAGATATTTATCGCGATTTACCAAAACCAGTTTATGCGGCCATGAAATTAGGCTTAGTTCCAACTTCAGTTCCTGCAAAACTTATTACGGAAATGGCAATTGGAGACTCATGGCAAAGCCGCAATGGCGAATATGTCAGTGCACATATGCCTGACTGGAAATCGTCACATGCTAAAAACCAGCAACTGGCACGTGATCTCTACCAACAATCAATCGACTTAGTAGAAAATTTTCTTTAAATCCCCAAAAGCAAAAAAAACCACCCGAAGGTGGTTTTTTATTTCAAAGTAATTTAGCGATCTGTACCATTAATTAATTTAGAGTTTTAATCATTAATTCTATATTTTTCAATTACACCTTGTTCTAACTCACGAGTTACACTAGCTGTAGTTCTATAAATATCTTCATGCTCCATAAAATGCAGATTCCAGAAACCCAACTCCCTACCATTCTTACCATATTCTTGAGAATGATGTAGTTCATAATTACTTATTTCATAAGAGTATAAATTCCCATTTCTATCGAAGTGATTGGTTCTAGATCCTAATAAATCCTTATTAAATTCAGTTATACAACTCGCCATCAGTATGAATTTATCATCCATAAAAATATAATCATCTACTCTAGACATATTCTTTGTTCTATCATTTAAAATTTCTTGATAGGCAACCAGTTTATAATTTTCTCCTGCATAGATTTCAATTATACCTATACGATTTAAACGATTAATTATGGTTATTTCTTCATAGATAAAATTATTATCTTTATCTAAACAGGTAATTTTGGAAGATACCCAAATAGATCGCTCCATACCAACATCTAAATCATTTAATATAATCTTTTTTATTGGATAGTCTTCATGTGCTTCTTGAACTGTGACTTCAATCATAATTTAAAGATATGCATGAGTGCATTATTATCAGTATTTTTAGTCTATAAGATATTTTCATTTTTTCAAATAGCGCCAATCTTGCTTCTAGTCACCAAAATCAATTCATTTTATTCGTTGATAGATTCAACGTCACAGCACTACAATACCTTTAATAAAAAAAGCCACCCTAGGGTGGCTTTTAAAATCCTGATTAGGCCAGTTTAGTGACCTGTACCATTAATTGCTTTAGTCATATCTTCAACAACTTTCTTAGCATCACCAAAGATCATCATTGTTTTTTCGTTATAGAACAAATCGTTGTCTAGACCAGCATAACCTGTTGCCATAGAGCGCTTAATCACCATGATTGTACGTGCTTTATGAGCTTCAAGAATCGGCATACCATAAATCGGCGAGCTTGGATCATCTTTCGCAGCAGGGTTTACAACGTCGTTTGCACCAATGACAAGTACTACGTCTGTTGCAGGGAAATCCGAGTTAATCTCATCCATTTCCAAGATGTCTTCATATGCTACGTCTGCCTCAGCAAGCAATACGTTCATATGACCAGGCATACGGCCTGCAACTGGATGAATTGCGAAACGAACGCGAACACCTTGCTCTTTCAGAATTTCACATAACTCTTTTACAGCATTTTGTGCACGGCCTTGCGCCATACCATAACCCGGTACAATCACAACACTGTCTGCATTTGACATTAAGAAGCCAGCATCATCAGCAGAACCTGAACGGTAGTTACGTTGAACTTGTTCACCTTTAGCAGCTGTCGAAACTGCCGCACCACCCATTGCACCACCAAACAATACGTTGATGATTGAACGGTTCATTGCTTTACACATGATGTAAGACAGAATCGCACCAGATGAACCAACAAGCGAACCTGCAACGATCAACATGTTGTTTTCTAGTGTAAAACCAATACCTGCTGCTGCCCAACCAGAGAACGAGTTAAGAAGCGATACCACAACAGGCATATCACCACCACCTACCGGTGCAATCCATACCCAGCCAAATGCAAGTGCAAGTGCTGTCATTGCCCAGAAAGCAGTCATGTTGCCAGTTGTGAAGAAGTAGAAACCACAAGCCAACATCGCAACAAAGATAAGTGCTTGAACAGGTTTAACCCATGCACCAGAGATTGTTTTAGCCCATTTTTTCGCAGCCAATTTACCGTAAGCAAATACAGATGCTGTAAAGGTAATTGCACCAACGAAACAACCAACAAACAATTCAAATAGGTGAACCTTGCTCATGTGTGCATGTTGCACGCCAGCCGCTGTTAATGCTGCCTCATTTTGAGCAAACAATGCTGTAAGCTGGTTATTATGCAAAATTGCAGCAACTGCAATTAAAACCGCAGCCAAACCTACCAATGAGTGCATAAGTGCAACAGTTTCAGGCATTTGAGTCATTGGTACAGTACGTGCACGTGCAATACCCACAATCGCGCCAAGCACCATTGCACCACCAATCATCCAGATCACTGGGTTGTTGGCAACAAAGAAGGTTGTCACAACTGCAATCGCCATTGCGATCATACCGTAACGGTTACCTTGAATTGCTGTTTTAGGGCCAGACAAGCCACGAAGCGTCAAGATAAAGAGGATTGCGCCTACAAGGTACAACCAGTTTGCATTTGCTTGAATAAATTCCATGTCAAAGCCCTCTTATTTCTTTTGCTTAGGCTTGAACATTTCCAGCATGCGCGCAGTTACTGCGAAGCCACCGAAAATATTAATGCTTGCTAAAAATACTGCAATCGCACCCAGTACACTCACCACATTCACACTTTGAAATGCAACATTAGCATCTACACCTAAAACAGGTAGACCCACTGTTTGTAGCATCGCACCAACAACAATAATTGATGACAATGCATTGGTTACCGCCATAAGTGGCGTGTGCAAAGCTGGTGTAACACCCCAAACAACGTAATAACCTACGAAGATGGCAAGGACGAAAATTGTAATAGTTTCAACCATGAGAGATCTCCTTAACCACGCTTAAGCAGCACTTGACCGCCATGAGTGACCAATAGGGCTTTTTGGATTTCGTCTTCTTGATTAATCGCAAAGTTTTTCTCTTTGTCGAATAAAGTCTCTACGAAATTAAAAACGTTACGTGCATATAATGCAGAAGCTTCTGTCGCAACAGTGGCTGGAATATTTGGAATACCCAAAATTTTCACACCATTTTCTGTAAACACAGTCTCGCCAACTTTAGAGCCTTCAACGTTACCGCCAGTTTCAACAGCCATATCTAAAATGACAGAGCCCGGTTTCATCTTGGCAACAGTTTCAGCTTTAATCAGACGCGGTGCATCACGACCTGGCAACAATGCGGTTGTAATCACGATATCGGCATTAGAAACAGCTTTATCTACAATCGCAGCTTGGTCTTTAATGTATTGCTCACCCGGCATCCAGCCATAACCATTTTTTGCTGCATCTGCCGCACGTTGTTGCTCTTCTTCAGACATTGGTACGTCTAACCATTTACCACCTAAAGACTCAACTTGATCTTTAGCTGTAGGACGTAAGTCTGTTGCTTCAACAACTGCACCCAAACGTTTTGCAGTAGCAATCGCCTGAAGACCTGCAACCCCAACCCCCATAATCACAACACGTGCAGGTTTCACAGTACCAGCAGCAGTCATAAGCATTGGGAACATGCGTTGATATTCGGCAGCAGCAAGTAAAACTGACTTATAACCAGCCAAGTTTGCCTGAGAAGACAATACATCCATGTTCTGTGCACGAGAAAGCGTACGAGGAAGCAATTCCAGAGCAAAAGCAGATACTTGCTGATTAGCAAATTGATCTAGCTCGGTATTACGATAAGGATCAAACATTGCTACAACAGCTGTATTTGCTGCAAGTTTTTGAATTTCCCCGCCTTGTGGCGCACGAACTTTCAAAATAATTTGACTACCCGTATAGGCATCATCCGTAATGGTTGCACCGACCTGTTCATAAGCACTGTCAATATACGCAGCCTTTACACCAGCACCACGTTCAATCACAACGCTATGACCAGCGCTAATCAACTTCTTTACTGTCTCTGGCGTAGCAGCTACACGATTTTCACCGACGACAGTTTCGGTTGGGATTCCGATCTGCATGAGCGTTCCTCAAGCTAATTTCTCATTGTCAAAAACATTGCAAACTGCAATGTTTCCCCCATGTGTATTCTTTGTACAGAATTTGGATTCTAATTGAACTTTTTGAAAATACCACCCACTATTTATTTAATAAATACCCATATTTTGAACTGATGATTCACGATATTTGACTTGGAGTGTAATATAGGAAGATTTTTCTTTTTTTTTGCAGACAATAGTCTCTCTTATACAGTCCTGTATATGAAAATTTCTTTATCTTCGTTTCAAATTGGGTCTTTTTTTGCGCTTTGTTCTGCTTTTCTATTCAGCACAAAAGCAATCTTTATTAAACAGACTTATGCCCTTTCTCCATTAGTAGACGGTACAGTCCTGATGGCTTTACGCATGTTAAGCGCTTTACCGTTCTTTCTACTCATTTGCTGGTTCAATAGGCATCATAATCAGGGCATAAAAAAGAAGGATTGGCTAATTTTAATTTTTGCTGGTCTATTAGGCTACTACTTCGCTAGTTGGCTCGATTTCATGGGTCTCATGTTTATTAGCGCCTCTTTAGAGCGGATTATCTTATTTTTATATCCAACACTTACCGTGATCGCATCAAGCCTGCTCTATAAACAAAAATTAGATGTAAAAAGTTTATTCGCCATTTTTCTTAGTTATGGTGGAACCGTATTGGTGATGCTTCAAGAGCACAACAATGCACCAATTCAGGGCAATTTTTGGTTGGGAACAAGTTTTGTATTTGCAAGCGCTGTAGCTTTTGCAGGTTATTTACTGCTAACACCACCATTAATTAAAAAATTTGGTTCTTGGAACTTCACAGGCTTAGCGCTCACTATCGCCTGTATTGGTGCATTAACACATTACGCTTTGAGTACACCTCACCCTATTCAGCTTATATTACAACTTCCCTCAAGCGTCATTTGGTATGGGGTCGGCTTAGGCTTTTTAGTCACCGTATTACCCACCGTTATGCTCATACAAAGCATTGAACGTCTGGGCGCATCACAATCTGCAATGATCGCTTCGATTGGACCGGTTTTAACAATTTTACTTGCCGTTCTTTTCTTAAATGAACATCTTAATATGTGGCAATGGGTCGGCTGCCTACTCAATATTGTAGGTGTCATGATGATTACGCTTAGAAAGAAAAGACTAAAACACTAAATTCGCTTGACCTCAACTTAAGTTGAGGTTGGATACTCATCTAAATTTTACTGAACGGTTGAGTTCCAATGAATAAAGAAACTTTTAAAATCATAAATCCCTCTACTTTATATAATCCAACACCAAATGCTTACAGTCATGTTGCCGTAGTCCAAAATTTTAACAATATTATTCATGTTGCAGGTCAAGGTGGTGAAGATTCAAAAGGTGAGCTGAGCTCAAATTTTCAAGAACAAGCCACTCAAGTTTTTAATAACATTCAACATGCTTTAACTGCGGCAGATGCAAAAATTTCTGATATTGCGGTTTTAAGAGTTTTAATTGTTGACCACTCGGATGAAAAACACCAAATTTTAATTAAAATCATGCAAAATCTATGGAAAAATCATCCTTTTCCAGCCTGCACGCTCATTCCTGTGCCACGCCTTGCATTAGAACGCATGCTTATTGAAGTTGAAGCAACGGCATATACTTAATAAAACTGAGAGAACATCATGTCTACCCCTGAAGATATCAGTCAAAATAAACCTTTGCTTTGGTTGATGGCAGCAGCATGTGGCTTATGTGCAGGTGTGAATTATTACTGTCAACCACTAATTCACTCTATTCAGCAAGAGTTTGCAGTAACTCAAGCGCAAGCCGCTTTAACAGTAACATTTGCTCAGGTGTCTTATGCTCTCGGTTTGCTCTTTATTGTTCCGATGGGTGACATCGTCAATAAAGCCAAGGCTATTCCATTTTTGATGGTGCTTTGTGCAGTTGGTCTATTTACTTCTGCGTTTGCTGTTAACTTGCCTATGCTCTGGATTGGTACAATTTTAGCGGGCTTGTTTTCTGTTGCAGCTCAAGTGCTTATTCCACTTGCAACCATGACAGTTAAACCTGAAAAAACAGGCGAGATTATTGGCTTTTTAATGAGTGGATTATTGGTCGGGATTTTACTCTCTACCAGTCTGGCAGGCTTATTTTCCAATCTTTTCCACTGGAAAGTGGTTTATGTGGTAAGCGGTGTATTAATGCTGCTATTGGCATTTACTTTAAAAAGCCGTTTGCCTTATGTCTTGCGTATGAAAATGAACTATGGACAAATCTTTGTTTCCATGGCTCAGCTTTTAAAGCAAGAAAAGCGATTATTATTAAGAGCGCTTACGGGTGCTTTTGCCTTTGCAGCAGTCAGTACTTTGTATTCCACCATTGCTCTACTTCTTACCTCGGCACATCATTTACCCGATCTATTTATCGGACTAGTCCCTCTAGTCGGTATCTTTGGTGCGTTATCAACACGTTATATTGGCAAATACGCCGATCAAGGCTACACAAGATTACTTACTTGGATGGGTTGTGGGCTATTTTTGGTGAGCTGGGTTTGTTTCTATTTCGGACAAACTTTACTTTCTACTTATGTTATTGGTTTTGCATTAATTCAATTGGCACTCGCGCTCGTTCACACCAGTAACCAAAGCATTATTTTTCGCTTACGTCCAGATGCTAAATCACGTATTAATGCCATTTATATGACGACTTATTTTATTGGTGGTGCAGCTGGTTCAGCATTAGGAATTTTTGCTTGGAATCATGGCGGATGGACCATGACATGTCTTGCCGGTGTTGGACTCGTTGTGTTTTGCATTTTGTTTAGTGTGATTGATGCTTTCTTACAAAAAAAGCAGCTAGCTCAGCCATAACGTAACTTGTTAAAAATCATCTTTCTATAATCCACCATTGCTTTGAACAATGGTGGAAAAGCTACTTAATCAAATACAAAATTAAATATGAGGTAAAACGTAAGGAACGATATCTTGAAAGGTACGTCCATGTACATTTTCACCAATTGCATGCATTTTCCATGCATCATTATGACGATAAATTTTTGCAATAATCAGGCCTGTATGCGCCCCTTGCGAGGAAAGTTTATAACTTGCAATTTCTTGGTTACTTGATTGATCAACCAAACGACAAAATGCATTTTCCACTTTCTCAAAACTCTGACCGCGGAAACTATTAACAGTAAACACCAAAGATTTTACTTGCGCTGGAATTTGATTAAGGTTGACACGAATCACTTCATCATCACCACTTCCAGCGCCTGTTAAATTGTCTCCAGAATGACGAATACTCCCATCTTTACTTTGTAGTTGACCAAAGTAGACAACATCAAGCATTTTTTTATTTTCATCAAATAAAATGACAGAAGCATCAAGATCAATATTACCACCACCGCCAAAACCTAAAAAACCTTTACTTTTTACGACATCCCAACCAACACCTAAGAAAACTTGCTGAAGGCTACTTCCATCTGCTTTTTGCAAATTGATTTTTTGACCTTTTTCTAAATTAATTGCCATATTATTGATCTCTCTATTAGGGCTATAACGACGATTACTTTTACTTTTTTAATGAGACTGCTGTCGGTTTAATTTTGACATCAACCACTGTAAAAAATTGTTCCGGTTTCTTGAACAAATGATGACTTTGCCAGCACCAGAAAAACGCAATACCATGCCTTCACCACTGGTTACACTATTCACCAAGTTGCCAAGAAAACCACTATTCTGTGAAGTTGAAACAGATAAATGATAATTTAAACGCGAATCCCAGCAGACCACATGCCCGTTATCAATAACAACCTCTTTATTCGGCTCTACTTCTAGCTCAAACAAGGTTCCACAACCAGAAACCACAACTTGACCTTGCCCACTGGTTTCCATAACAAGGAAACCACCAGTATTGCCAAAGAAAGCTCCACCAAGACTATTATTTAATCTTGCTTTAATATCAACTGAGTCGTGTGCAGCAACAAATGCACCATCACTTAAGATATATTGAGTCGCGCCAACATCAAGAATCTGCATATCCCCATCTAGTGAAGCAGACAATAAGCAATCACCATCTCCTCGTACAGCTTCAATATGCTGTTGAAATAAAGATTCATCATTAGCAAATCGACGTAATAAGGATTGCATCAAGCCACCCTGTAGCCGCCCCTTCAACTCGAGAGCATCCTCCATCATGACCATTGCATTACTTTCACAATAGATCCGGTCACCACGACGCATTGCAACATGTAAGAACGGTTCTGGCGAACCCACCAAACTAAAATGTGCCATTTTATTGATCCTTTTTAATTCCTAACAATTTGATGATGTCTGGCAGCATTTAACCAATCAGGAAATTCCTCTAATAACAATTCATATAAACGCTCATCCGAAACACTATCAATCCGATCTAAACTAAAGAAATTACAGTTATCAACAATACGACCAGACATTTCATCTAACTTTTCAAGTGCACCATAATCACGTCCGCCAATTCCAACAAATTGCCAAAAAATTGGAAGCTTGGCAGCTTGAGATAATATTTTTTTCATTTCTCGACGGCTTCCAACTCCACCATCAGAAATAAATAAAACATAAGTTGGAATTTGATCATTAAACTTCTGAAAATAATTAATTACAGCTTCAATTGCTGGAATTTCTTCATTGTATCGTGCTCCAACCGACCAATTTTTCCAACCTTGATGAGTTGTATTAATAAAATTATTAACATTCGTTAAAACAACATCATCTAGTTGTGTCGTTTTTGCAGCGAATGCCCAGCATTCAAAACTTCCGTTATCATCAAAATGGATTGCCAATGGCATCAAACGATCAACCACCTTTTGCACATCCCCACGGCGATATTGCCAATCCATTGATCCTGAAGCATCAAGCACCAGTGCAACTCTTGCTGTTACACCAAGCAAATTCTTTTTTTCTAACTGAACCAGAGATTTTTTAGTTAGATCAATAATTGAAGCGTTACCTGTTTTCTCTGCTTTTTCCAGTGACAGTTTTTTCTTAAGCTCAACACTCGATTGTTGCCCTGTAGACTCTTTCTGCACAACACCTTCATCTGCGACCTCGCCACCAAAATAACGAATTAATGCAGCTAAGCCATCATTAAAACCTTGTCCAATCGCAGCCAGTCGCCAAACTCCATCTTTACGATAGATTTCAATAAGCATAGTGGCACGTTCTTGATCAAATAACTGGCTATTGAGTTCTAATTCAGCAATAAACTGATTTTGTAGATTCATTATTTTGACAGTTATTTTCTGTACACTAGACATAACAGCATGACCATCAATTGCAGCAGTTAAAACTAAATGATGAATGCTCAAAGGAAGTTTTTGAAGATCAACTTTGAAATGGCTAGAATCAGTATTATTTTCAAGCAAACCTACAGCCTGACATGGCGTTTCAGGTTGATTATAAAATGTCATATATCGTTCATCACTTAAACGATACTGTGAATCAAGCCCGAAAGTAGCGATATCTAACTCAAAATCTGCTTGATATTGAATTTGGATATAAAAAGAGGATTGCCCCTGTAAAATATCATTTAATTTTATTTTTTGTCCGCGAACTAGGTTCAACATATAAAAAAACAACCTGTTTTTATCATTTATAAATATAAAGAAGAAAGACAGTGCCTAAACACTATCTTTCAAATTTCTCTTAAACAGAAACACCATAGGAAGCTGCTAAAGGCCCTAACCCACCAGCAAAACCTTGACCAATAGCACGGAATTTCCACTCACTACCGTGTTTATAAAGTTCACCAAAGATCATAGCTGTTTCAGTGCTACCATCTTCAGATAAGTCATAACGTGCGATCTCACTACCACCCGCATCGTTAGTTACGCGAATATAAGCATTCGCAACTTGACCAAAGTTTTGGTTACGAGCTTGACCATCATAAATCGTTACAGCAAAGATCACTTTTGAAACATCAGCAGGAACCTTACTTAAGTCCACGCTTAATGTTTCATCATCACCAGCACCTTCCCCTGTACGATTATCACCATTGTGAACTACTGAACCATCAGATGATTTTAGATTATTAAAGAAAATAAAGTCATTATCTGCACGGACCTTACCATTTTCATTAACTAAAAATGCAATAGCATCAAGGTCAAAAGCTGTTCCATCAGTCACGCGTGGATTCCAACCTAAGCCCACAGTTGTTTTGGTAATACCTGGTGCTTCTTTTGTTAAACTAACGTTACCGCCTTTAGTTAAACTAATTGCCATGTGAGTTACTCCTTATTAAATTTAAACTCATTATTTATTAGATTAGAATAATGGAGATCATAATAAATGATATATCCATTAATTTTTATTAAGCTTGTGTCTGATTTTTACTATAAGCAATCGAGGATAATACAGCCCATGCGATGAACGCAATTCCAATTAAGCCTGTTACGACCTCAGGAACATGCCCACCTGTTCCAGTGTACAACATAATTGCAGCCAATGCCCCTATGGCATAATGTGCACCATGTTCTAAATAAATAAAGGCTTCTAATGTACCTTGCTCAACCAAATAAATAGTCATAGAACGGACAAACATTGCACCTATTGCTAAGCCCAACATAATAATGACAACATCATTTGTGATTGCAAATGCACCAATAACACCATCAAAACTGAATGAAGCATCTAAAACTTCAAGATAAAGGAAACCACCAATACCCGCTTTAACCAGATTAGTAGACTTACCTGATACTTGCTCTTCACTTGATTCATCATCACTACTTTCTAGTAAGTGACCAATTACTTGAACACCAATGTATACAACAATGCCCCAAATACCAGCCACAATCACAATCAATTTCTGTTCTACAGGAACAAATGCTGACATAATAAGTAGAGCGATGAGCGATACAAATACAGACATTGCAGGAATGTTTGCTAAATTAGATAGATGTGCCTCCAACCAGTGGAACCAATGTGTATCTTTGCCATCATCAAATAAGAAGTTCAAAAATACCAAAAGCAGGAACATACCACCAAAAGCTGAAATTTCAGCATGGTGAGCTAACAACTTCTCGGAATATGCTTTAGGATCATTTAACGCTAACTTAGCAACTTCAATCATTCCCATGTCAGCAGTTACGCCAACAATTAATAAAGGGAAAATTAAACGCATACCAAATACAGCGACCAGAATCCCTACGGTAAGAAAAATCTTTTTCCAGAATTCATCCCAGTTCCGTAATACTGAAGCATTTACAACTGCATTATCAAAAGATAAGGAGACTTCCATAACAGCCAATACACCAGTAATCAATAATGCTTTAAGCATCATTGAAAAGCCTGCATTCGGCCCATGAGTAAAGCCCCACCACGCTGCTAATCCTAAACAGATCATGCTAAAAAAAATTGAGAAACGAAAATGTTTCATTTTTTACCTTTTATAAAAATTTAACGGTATTCATCATTTATTTATTGAAATGATAATTTTAGCCAACCTGAATACCATACTGTTGACACATTGCAGCCAATCCCCCAGCGTAACCTTGACCGACCGCTCTAAATTTCCATTCCCCATTATGGCGATACACTTCTCCGAACACCATTGCCGTTTCGGTAGAATAGTCCTCGGCCAAATCGAAGCGTACGACTTCTACATTTGTATCTTGGTTTACTACCCGAATAAATGCATTTGCAATCTGCCCAAAGTTTTGACCTCTTGCCTGAGCATCATGAATGGTTACTGTAATTGCGATTTTTTCAACTTCAGGAGCAACTTTTGAAAGATTAACCAACAAAGTTTCATCATCACCATCGCCCTGACCCGAACGGTTATCCCCTGTATGTTCTACCGAACCATCTTGTGATTTAAGTTGATTATAAAAAATAAAATCATGGTCACCACGAACCTTACCACTAGCTGTGAGTAAAAATGCACTCGCATCCAAATCAAACGCAGCACCATCAGTTGCACGTTCATCCCACCCTAATCCAATTAAGACTCGGACCAAATTAGGGTCTGTTTTACTTAAGGATAAATTTCCACCTTTATTTAAACTAATTGCCATTTTGCATTTTCTCCACTTCTTAACAATCGACAGTTCACAATCTCAATGATTCGTATATAAGTAAGTCTTTATGTTTTATGTTTTATCTTTAATTTAAATGTTATTTAGTACCTGCAACCCAACGTAAGCCGAAATTAAATGCTTGATCTAGCTCTCGGTGACCTGGCACATAACGCACATGACGTTGGACCTGAATACTACCGCTCTGATTCACTAACTCAACAATACCGCACATACCTAAAGGCTGTCCTTCAGTTAAACCAATCTCAATTGGTGGCTGATCGGGAACATAAATCGTCACTACTGCATCTGTCTCAGCCCAATTCGGTACACCTTCATAAATGAAAGCAAATAGCACTACGCGATGAATCTGTTGCCAATTCTGTCCATTAATTCGGAGCCATTCACCCTCTTTTAATGCGCCAGTACGGTCATCTGCAGAAAGCTGGATATATGGAAAATCGTTAAAACTACCAAATCTCTTTCCTAATGCCTGAACTACCGATTTAGTACCATCTTGCATTTCAAAAAGGCATCCCAAATCGAGATCAATTCCCTGATTCTGATTAAGAAGCTTTTTAAAGAAACCACCTGATTGTGTCTGCTGAGAACCCTGATTCCAATTCAGATTAATTTTTATCTCTCCAAACCCTTGTGCCTGTTTTTTTAAATTAATCTGACTATTACGTTTATCTAAAGTAATTTTACTTAAATTAATTTTCGGCTGCGTTACAGGAGTAGGTGGTATAGGTGCAGGAGGTTGATCACTAATTTCGACACCAAAATATTCAGATAAAGGCTTTAAGCCCCCATTAAAACCCTGATTTACAAAACGTAATTTCCATTGATCTTTATGGCGATAAACTTCCGCCAAAATCAGTGCCTTTTCTGTTTTTTCGGCACTCTTTACAGTTGCAGTAGCAGTGAGCTGCCCATTTTCCCATAATTCAATTTGAATATCCTGAATGGTATTTAGTACACCTTCACCATCAACCGTCGCACACATAGCGATTTTGTGAATATCAACATCCAACTTTTGTGTATTAATATTAAATTGAGCTAAATAAGGCACTTTGTGGGTCGTTTCAATTAAATCAACACTACAATTTGGTGTCTGCTTTTGGCCATAAAAAACCATATCAGCATCACCACGCACTTTACCTTGAGAGTTTAATAGATAGGCGGTTACATCTAGACCAATATTCGTTGGTAATGTTGTTTTAACTTTCAAATGAAATTGTGCAGAGGTTAAGACCAGATTGGCACCTGTAATGAGTTGTTGCATTGAATTCTCTCCCATTTTAATTTTATATTTTTAACCCAAATATTTTTGATCTTTCCAGAATCCTTTCTGCCCAACGACGATGTGTAGCTGGTTCCAACATACTTCCATGACATGCGAATACGGCTTTACCTGTATCTAATAAAATATCTTGGGCCTGCTTTAGTTCAATTTCATTAACCTGATAAGCTTGATGAACAATTGAAATTTGAGCTGGATGAATCACCGTTTTGCCTGATAAGCCATGCTGTAAATCTAAATACAACTCATCTTGCAATAATTTCACTTGACTAAAATGTTCACAAACTGGCGCGCTTAATGCAAAACCATGAGGTAAAAATTGACCAGCTAAATTGGCAATTAATGTACCCACTGGGGTTTGATACAACGTGATATCATTTGGACGACGTAAGGCCAAACAATTTAGTAAGTCATTTCCCCCAATTCTAAGAACAATAATTTTATGAAATTCAGGCAGGGCTTCTCTCAACTCTTTCATTTGTCCAATATCAAAACACTCTGCTGTCTCAAGGGTAGGCATATAAGCAAGTTCTGATGGAAGTACCTCCACCCACTGCTTAAAATTAGTCAAACCAAACTTTGGCAATACCATTCCATCTAAGGCACGAATTTCTGACCATTCCGCCAACTCAGCAGCCATCATGATATGACGGGGGCGAATGAAAATCTTAGGATGTTGTGTCCTATGTTGCCGTTGTTGAATTTGCTGTAATAATAATTTGAGATTTTTCTTGGCAAATTCAATTTCATGCTCAGCAACTGCATCTTCTAAACAAATTACTAAAGAGCGGAGCTCAGGATATTTTTCACCATTTACCACTTGCCACAAATCTGGACGAGTAGCTGGCATATATAAAGTTGCTCCTAGAGATAATGCAGATAACATGAAGCTAATCTTTCCCCAATTTTTGAATTAATGTGATCGCTTTATAAGGAGCGATTTGATCACCTACAATTTGCACAGGTGTTTTTGTGATACAAGTCAAATGACGTAGTAAAGCAGTATCTGGATCATCTGCATCACGCAGTAAAACCAGTTCAGGTACACGTCTTAAAATAGCTCGGGTTGCTTCAGCAATACTTGGTTTTATACGGTTAATATTTTGAATATTGTATTTTTTTGCCAGTTCTCGTATTACATGCTGGCTTTGGGTTTGCTGCACTTGTTGATATGCTTCTGTCCAGACCGCATTACTTTGGGGATTTAATGACCTTCGGAGCTGGTTGATTTGCTCAATAAATTGCTGAGACGTATCAAATTCTTTTAAATGAGGGTACTCAATACAACTATGCCATTGATCAATATTATTGGCGTTAAGCTCTTTGGCACTCAAGACCTCACCCTCACAGATACTTCGGGAAATTAATCCAGAAACTGTAGAGCCTAAAATACCCGATGGTATCAGCCAATCCTCTCCACTAGCCGCCAGCCACGCACAACCTGCAATATCTGATAACACAACTAATGGTATAGGCTTCCCATTAAAACGGGAATCATTACTTAAACTACGCTGTAATTCTTGACGGATAGCACCTTTACCTGTCCAACCATCCACAAACACAATCGAATCATGTCCATGTTTAGCAATAATAGTTTCCAATGCAGCAAAATCGATGCCACGATCTCGAATAATACTAATACCGTAATGTATACATTCGCACCCCAAGTCTCGTATAGCATGATAAAGCAGTACACCTAAAGGTACTCCTGCCCGCACAAAACTTACTAAAACGATTGGTGTAGCAAAATGACTAACCAAGGCCTGTGCCAATTGCTGAACTTCTTTTGCTAGGCGCTGCTGCCCTTGTTGCATTGCTTGCTCAAATAATTGTAAATGTCGTTCTGTTGGCGCACTCTCCACACTAATCATCTGCGAATAATGCTTTTCCCCAGATTGAATTAGACGCTCTTTTTTAATTGTATCTATCGGTTCAATATAAGTACGTTTCAATAGAAAAGTGACTTGTTTTTTTTGATAGCTGCCACTAAACCCATGCTTTAAAACTAATTCACTTGCCCTGTCTTTACTGATAATCGCCATAATATCCTTCTTCTTTATATTGCTGCGTCAAATTATGTGTTACCCAACGATTTAACTGACTATGGTTAGGCATTCCCCACCAATGACATAAGTTCAAAAACTCGACATCCGATAAACTATCGCCAAAACCAAGAATTGGACGTTGTTGAGATGCGAATCGTTGCAATAAAAAACGAGCAGCATTGGCTTTACTGACTGGTTTTGGAATTAACGCTAAGTTATTGCCATTTAAATGAAAATAGAAATCTTCTAGAAGTGTTGGACTTAATGTATTTAAGAGTTGTGGTAAGAAATTCGGTGCATAAGGATTATCATTTTCTGTATTTTGTTTAGCCACCACGTATAAACCCAAGCCCTGCTCATCAACAACCCAAGTTCGAATAGAACCAAACTCAAGGGCTTGCTTCTGTAGCACCTCAATTAAGATCTGCTGTTTTTTTTGATAAGGTGCTAGTGCACACTGCATTTGTATATGCCATTCTTGATTCACACTGAAATCCGCATTTAATACTGTTCCGCCATGTGAACACACAGCACCGTAATCAAAAGGTAAATGTACACGGGACAATGCTTCTGCGCTTCTTGCCGTTACTGGAATTAAATGCGTGTTATGTAGCAACCATTGTACAAAATGCTGTTGAATCGGGTTCATGTATGCCAATGGTTGTCCTTGCTTATCCGTTGTCACCATCTTAAAGTCAGCTTGAGGAGTGATGCGACGATGGGTCTGAAATAAAGTATCATCCAGATCAACTAGCATTAAAGGCGTCAACATATTAGGCGCATCAGATAAAAAGTTATTCATTTGCACCATACAAATTCACAGTTTGATGTGGAAATTCTACTGCACTGATTACTTCAGCATTTGGAATTGCATCTAATAAGCTCGTAGCGACCGAGTCAGCAGATGTTTCCACAGTAATCAAGATACGGTCATATTCTAAAGGGTTGATATTGTAAACAAAGTTTTGAATACCTAATCCATAGTTATCTGGAAAAGCTAAAGCAGACTGGATTGCGTGTCCTATTGCAATAGGTGAGCGGGTAATGGCACTAAATTTCACTTCAGCACCTTGTCTTTGCAAATCTTCTGCCAATAAAAAAGAAGACCAAACATACTCACCACTTCCTAAAACTAAAATTCGCTCTGCGGGTTTAGTTTTTAAACGAATATAGGCAGAGGTATCATAAACCGGTACACGCCCCCAAGTAGGTTCAGGTAAAGTATTAAATTTTCCAAATGCCACAGTGTCGACTTTTGGCATAGTAATAGGAGGAGGATTTTCTGCATCTTGCCATTTCCATTTGCCCTTCATCAAAGCAATAGATTGACAATTTAATCCCGCAATATGAATTCCTGCTGACCAGTCTGCCAGCGTCGCTGTAACAATATGTGAGAGCTGATCAAAACCTACCGCCTGAAGAGCTGACACAAGATTAATAAAGGTTTTTCCTGTAGAAGCTTCATCATCTACCAAAACAATACTTTTACTGGCTAAAATCTTCTTTTGGATATCTGCATCAGGTGATCCATATAATAATTGATCTTGCGCATGGCTATGTTCTTCTAAAAAACGGGCTAGTAAGGGCGCACCTTTAACTGGATGGCGTGTTGTCGTTATATAAATTGCATCAGAATAACGCTTCTGTAAGACCTGATGTACCCCTGCCCCTAAACCGACTGCTGTTTCAGCCATTCCAATCACAATAACTGGTTCTGGTAAATCATCAGGCACCGATTCAGCCAAATCGGTAAAAGCACGACGCATCACATCAGGGCTAACAGGAATATGTCGACCTAAAACTTTAGAAACAAATAAAAAAGCTCGCTTGGGGTTTATCCGCTCAGCAAAATCTAATAAATTCTGCCATTTCCAAGAGCTATTTTTATCAGGTTGTAAATATAATTTTCCACGCTGTAATTTTATCTCAATCATTTATTTCTTAAATCTAAATTAAAAAAATATACATAACGGTCTTTATATTACACAAATACTAAAAAATTTGCTTCTTATAGTGATCGATACTTTATATTTTTATGATTAATAATTAATTTTTAAGATAAAAATCATTAAACTATAGATCTTATCCTTATCGATCAATTTACAAGCAAACATTCTGGAAGTCTGAAATTAGCTATGAAGTATATAAATGGATGGGTTCCTAACAGTTTTAATTAAATTTGATTTATTAAATGACCTGAACAGCTTAATAGTAGCTTTGCTTTAAATTAACTACTAAATTTATTTGAAGCTTTCTTACAAAAAAAGCAGCTAGCTCAGCCATAACGTAACTTGTTAAAAATCATCTTTCTATATCCACTCCAAGGGCGGTTATAAATTATACGGTTAAAAGCCTCTGTCGATTCAAGGTTAAACCCCGTATAATGCTGCCCTTTCTTTAATTTAGCGACTTTTGGGTCTATTGGCTATGCAATCACTTCAATCGTTACAACCTCGTATTTCTGTCGCGCCTATGATGGACTGGACTACAAAGGACTACCGATTCTTTGCACGCTTGTTTAACCCAAACGTTGTGCTCTATACAGAAATGGTGACTACAGGTGCGATTCTATTTGGCGATGCAAAACGTCATTTAGACTACAATGCTCAAGAGCACCCAATCGTACTGCAACTCGGTGGTTCAAATCCTCAAGAGCTTGCCACTTGTACAAAAATGGCTGAAGACTGGGGTTACGATGAAGTCAACCTCAATGTAGGCTGCCCAAGTGACCGCGTCCAGAATAATAAAATCGGTGCATGTTTAATGGCAGAACCAGACTTGGTCGCTGAATGTATTCATAGCATGCAAAAAGCGGTGAATATTCCGGTAACGGTAAAGCACCGTATCGGTATTGATGACATGCAGTCTTACGAAGAAATGCTGCACTTTGTAGACACCGTTGCGGCAACAGGCTGTACTCATTTTGTTGTGCATGCACGTATTGCGATATTGAAAGGTTTGTCTCCGAAAGAAAACCGTGAAGTGCCACCACTACGTTATGAAGATGTTTACCGTTTAAAGCAAGAACGTCCACACCTGACCATTGAAATTAACGGTGGAATTAAAACTTTTGCCGAAACTCAAGCTCATTTACAGCACGTTGATGGTGTGATGATTGGCCGTGAAGCCTATCACAACCCTTACCTACTTGCTGAGCTTGGCCAACTTTGGAACCTAGAAGCACCAGACCGTTTCGATATTATGGAACAAATGCTGCCTTATATCGAACAACGCCTGGCTGAAGGTGCGCCACTCTCTATCATTACCCGTCATATTTTAGGTTTATTCCAAAATTTACCGGGTGCCCGTAAATGGCGTCAGGCATTGAGCGGTGGAAATGCAAAAACTTTAGCTGATGTCGAGAATGCAATTCAAAACATGCAAGCTGCCATTATTCGTACTGAAGAATATGTAAAAGAGCATCAGGTTTAAGCCTGCTTAACCTTCTTAAATTGTAAGAAAATGTGGCATTTTAAATCAGAGACTTAGATTTTGAGTATATTCGCAAATGTCGGCTCAAAATATTCAAATTTAAGCTCTGATTAATTATTTATAATGAATAATATCAAACAATTAAATTTCACTGCTTTTAGTCGCTATTTCAACTAGGCTATTTTTTCTCAGTCAGAAATAAAAACTGGAAAAAAGATACGTTATTACATAACATAAACAAAACTTTTAAGTTTGGGCAATTAGTATCTCTGAACGCCACAGGTAGGTGGTGATTTTCTAAATACGGATATAGGTAGTACGGGTAGAGATTTCACGATGATTATTTATGACGGACAAGTAGCTGATAACTATATGTATCAGGATTCAAATCAGGCAGCGATTGTTGTATCACACAGCACACCAAGCCTTCCTTATCCCTTCACCATGAAACCCAATAATCACCGCACTGAAAGCAACACCCCTCCAGCCATAGATGTAGAAAAATTCGTAGCAAAATTAGAAAGTGTTACCTCTAGACGCAGCAAAGCTCGTTGTGCACGTAGCATTCGTCTTGCACTTGAATCTGCTGGTGCCGATGTTGAAAACCACCCAATTGCAGCATCTGATTGGGGCGATACCCTGAAAAAAATTGGCTATAAAGAAATTAACCCAGCTTTTGATGAGCCTCAAGAAGGCGACATTTACATCATTCACAGAACCCGCAATCACGTTTATGGACATATTGCTGGTTACACAGGCAGTGAATGGGTGTCAGACTTCAAACAAAGCAGTTATGACGTCTACAAAGACGACAACGTTACCTACACTTACTATAGATTAGGTTAATTAACTTTTTAAGGTAAAAACATTTGATGAATTTGCTCGGCACAGCGCTGAATCATTTCATCATGATCTTTTCTATAGACCAATAAAACTTCTGAAAGTGACAAATGATCTGCCAAGGGTAAAAGCTTTACCTGATTAGGCAAAATTTGTTTGAACTCTTCAGGAACTATACTGATTCCCAAATTTGCAGCAACCAATTGTAGCTGTGAAACCTTCCGTGACTGAATCGGGGCTTTTTGTGGGGTAAATCCTGCAGCTAAACACAGATTTGCGACCAAATAACTTAAGCCCCCTCTTTCAGCATGAGGTGAAGATACAAAATACTCATCTTTTAAGTCTTTTAAATAAACCTTTTCTTCTTTAGCAAATTTGGCATGATCAATATGCACAGCCACCATTAATGGCTCTTCATATAACTTAACAACACTCATCTCATCTAATGTGTGCCGAACGGGTGGCCGAATAAAACCAATATCAATTTCACCATTCATTAACGCTAAGATCTGTTGTTCTGATGACAAGGTATTCAGCTCAAAACTCAGCTGCTGGGTTAAGCTAACTTCTTTTAATATTTGTACCTTTTTATGCTCCATAACAATGCTGCTTGAATGAGCAATTTTAATCTGACGGTTTTTCCCATCCGACACACTTTTAGACAGGTCAATAATTTCATTTAAGTAAAGCAAGTTATCTTTTATTTTCTTATAGAAGACCTCTCCCGCTGCCGTGAGTTTTGCTCTTTTGTCAGTACGGTCAAACAACTGAAAATCAATTTCTTCTTCTAATAGTTTCATTTGTCGACTTAAAGCAGACTGAGCAATAAATAGCTTTTCTGAGGCAGCAGTAAAACTCCCTTCTTCAACAATTTTTATGAAATATTGGAATTGTTTTAATGTGAGCATTATCATCTCAAAATTAGATCATTTGGTCTATTTTCTATATTAGATTAGATGAATAACCTTGACTAGAATTTTAATCAAGACCATTCACTTGATTGAATTCTTCATGAAGTATTTAAAAGGTTTCGCAATATGCACCATCGTTATTTTAATTTTATGGTGCTTTAAATTTTATGATCAGCAATTACCCACACAGCCCAAACAAGACAACATAGAGCTATATGATTAAATAGTTTTTCCCAAAACAAAAGGCATGCACTCACATAAGCGCATGCCTTTTCAATATTTAAATTAGGCTTTCTTTAAATCGAGTTTTTTCAAAACTTCGGCTACAGCAATCATGGCAAAGCTTGAAGTCACCACCACCGCTGAACCATAGCCACCACAGCGCAACCCAGCCGATGGGCAGACATCTGCACTAGAAAATGGGTTGTCGATAGAATAAATGCAGGTAATGCCAAATTTCTCTTTTGGCTTTTTACAGATGCCGCGAGCACGAAGTTGACTACGTAGCTTCGCTAACATTGGGTCTTGTTCTGTTTTTGATAAATCAGCCACACGGATTTTAAGTGGATCGAGCTTACCACCTGCTCCGCCCGACACAATTAAAGGAATTTTATTAAAACGACAATGAAGCATTAAAGCCAGTTTTGCCTTAACGTCATCGATGCAGTCCAAAACAATGTCTGGTACAGGGTTTAAAAGCTCTGTGACATTTTCAGGTGTTAAGAAGTCATCAATAATATTAACTTTAATACGCGGATTAATTTGGCGACAACGTTCCGCCATAATTTCAACTTTTTCACAGCCCAGAGTTGATGTCATTGCAGGTAGCTGACGGTTCACATTTGATGCTGCAACTACATCCATATCGACTAGTGTGATCTCGCCAATACCTGTACGTGCTAAAGCTTCTACCGCCCAACTGCCGACACCACCAATACCAATCACCATCACATGACTTTTTTCATAGTGCTGGAACGATGAATCACCATAAATTTTGGCTACACCTGCAAAACGGCGGTCATATTCATCTTGTTGGAGATCGGTCATTGCTACTCTTTGAAGGGATATAAAACACGGGGAGTATTTTACTGCTTTTCAAAACCAAATTGCTACTTGGCACTAGCCAGCTATCTGATTGGTACCAAAGCCATTCACAGCCTGTCGAGCATCGACAAGATACTGTTTTTGCAAAACGTAAGATGCTAATTAATATTGAACAGGTTCTGTGAATGGCAATGGTTTTGCCTACTTTTGCCGAAACAAAAGTAGGGTTATGAGCTACTGCTATTAGAATTTTTTACGGGAGGACCCCGTCGTGATAATTCTCCAAATACCAACCAATAAAATATTGATTGGTATTAATCTCAAGAAAACATTAACCAGCAATCAAATTCCGCAGTACATAATGCAAAATACCACCCGCTTTAAAGTACTCAACCTCATTTAACGTATCAATTCGGCATAACACATTAAAGTGGCTGGCTACCCCATTTGGCCCTTTCACATCAACTTCAAGAATTTCATGAGGCTGAATACCATCCGATAAACCACGAATCGAGATAACCTCATGACCGGTTAAGTTGAGCGACTGCCTAGTTTGTCCATCAACAAACTGGAGTGGCAACACGCCCATACCCACCAAGTTTGAACGGTGAATACGCTCAAAACTTTCAGCAATGACAGCTTTAACACCTAACAAGTTCGTACCTTTGGCAGCCCAGTCACGTGAAGAACCTGTTCCGTATTCTTTACCAGCAATAATAATAAGCGGTGTATGCTCTTGTTGGTAACGCATTGCGGCATCATAAATAGCAAGCTTCTCACCACTTGGCACATGTATGGTATTACCCCCTTCTTCACCGCCGAGCATTTCGTTTTTAATACGAATATTGGCAAACGTGCCTCGCATCATGACTTCATGATTACCACGTCGTGAACCATAAGAGTTGAAGTCTTTTGGCTCAACACCTTGCTCTTGTAAATAGCGGCCTGCCGGACTGTCTTTTTTGATATTACCGGCCGGTGAAATATGGTCGGTTGTTACCGAGTCACCAAGCACTGCCAAAATACGCGCCTGTTCAATATTTTTAATTGGTTTTGGTGGTTCACCAATGCCTTCAAAGAACGGCGGATGGCGGATATAAGTCGAGTCATTAGCCCATTCGTAAGTTTTACTTTTTGGAATCTGAATCGATTGCCAGCTTTCATCACCATCAAACACCGCAGCATATTCTTTGTGGAACATATCGGTATTTACTTTTTGTAAGACGGCATCAATTTCTGCCTGACTTGGCCAGATATCTTTTAAGTAAATAGGCTGCCCGTCTTTACCTTGCCCGATTGGTTGAGTTGTTAAATCGGTACGAATATTCCCAACTAAACCATAAGCAACCACAAGTGGTGGTGATGCAAGCCAGTTGGTTTTAACCAATGGATGTACGCGCCCTTCAAAGTTACGGTTACCAGAGAGTACAGATGCCACGTTTAAATCATGACACTGAATGGCTTCTTCAATAGGTTCTGGTAAAGGACCCGAGTTACCAATACACGTGGTACAACCATAACCAACCAAGTTATAGCCTAACTCATCTAAATACGGAGTAAGTCCAGCAGCCAATAAATAGTCGGTCACGACTTTAGAACCAGGCGCAAGTGAACTTTTTACCCAAGGTTTGCGCTGCAAACCTTTTTCAATGGCTTTTTTAGCAAGTAAACCTGCCGCCAACATTACGCTTGGGTTAGAAGTATTGGTACATGAAGTAATCGCTGAAATAACAACATCGCCATGATTTAACGGATATTCCTGTCCTTCAATCACACAAGATGGGCTTTCATGCTGAATATTGGCTTTGGCCGCTTCTACAGCCGTACCACCACCACCTTCATTTTCTAAACGCTCTTTAGCTTCTTTAGCTGGTTTAAGCGTTAATTCCATGAGTGCATTAAACGTTTTAGGTACTTCTGACAAAAGCACACGGTCTTGAGGGCGTTTTGGACCTGCCAAACTTGCCTGAACCGTACTCATATCTAAACTTAAAGTGTCTGTGAAAACAGGTTCATCACCTGCATTTCGCCATAAGCCTTGTGCTTTGCTATATGCTTCAACCAGTGCAATACGGTCATTTTGACGGCCTGTTAGCTTCAAATAACCTAAAGTCACTTCATCAATTGGGAAGAAACCGCACGTTGCACCGTATTCAGGTGCCATATTGGCAATGGTCGCACGGTCAGCAAGTGGTAAATCGGCTAAACCATCGCCATAGAACTCGACAAATTTACCCACTACGCCTTTTTGGCGAAGCATTTGAGTAATGGTGAGTACCAAGTCTGTTGCCGTAATCCCTTCTTGTAATTTGCCTGTGAGTTTAAAACCAATCACCTCAGGAATGAGCATAGAAATAGGTTGGCCTAACATGGCAGCTTCTGCTTCAATACCACCCACACCCCAACCCAATACACCTAAACCATTAATCATGGTGGTATGTGAGTCTGTACCGACCAATGTGTCAGGAAAAGCAAAAGTTTGCCCGTTGTCTTCACCTAGCCATACTGCTTGAGCTAAATACTCTAAATTGACCTGATGGCAAATACCGGTACCTGGTGGCACAACACTAAAGTTATTAAATGCAGATTGTCCCCAACGCAAAAATTGATATCGCTCGCCATTACGCTGCATTTCAATTTGAACGTTTTCCTCAAAAGCCTGATCATCGGCAAAATAGTCCACCATCACAGAGTGGTCAATGACTAAGTCTACAGGTGATAACGGATTAATTTTTTCAGGGTCGCCGCCCGCTTGTGCCATTGCAGCACGCATTGCAGCTAAGTCAACGACCGCAGGAACACCGGTAAAATCTTGCATTAAAACCCGTGCAGGTCGATATTGAATTTCCTGATCTGAGCTACGGGTTTTTAGCCACTCTGCTAAAGCATGAATGTGTTCCGTTTTAACACTGTGTTGATCTTCAAACCGTAATAAGTTTTCCAACAGTACTTTTAATGATTTCGGCAGTTTGGCAATGTCACCTAGCTTTTTCTCGGCTTGGGTTAAGCTAAAAATCTGATAATTGCTGGAACCTACTGTTAGCGTCTGTAGAGCATTAAAACTATTGATATTGCTATACTTAGCCATTGGGTTATCCTCCCATGTCTGGCAATGTTATTTTTCACGTTTTTACATGTTGTTTTCTTACTTTAAGCTTCTTTTTTCATCACTGTGTTTTGTTTTAGTTACTATTTCTAATCTTTGATTTTTATTACGATAATTTCAAAGCAGATAGAGAGTTTTTCCAAAGTTTTTCAGCTAAATCTGACTCAGCCATATTTAAATTTTCGGCCAAACTTTGTAATACATAAGGTAAGTTCACAGGCGTATTTCGGGTATGCTGCTCAGTAGAGGTTTGGCAGCAAAGCGGTGTCATATCTGGGCAGTCCGTTTCAATCACTAAATGCTCCGCCCCTATGGCCTGCACAACCGTATGAAGCTTTTTCGCATTTGGGTTGGTAATTTGTCCTGTTATACCAATTTTAAAACCGAGCTTAATCAGGCCTTTTGCCTCTTCTACTCCACCGCTAAAGGCATGAGCAATGCCGCCCAATTTAAACTTATGCGCTTTTAATAATGCAAGCACATCCCCGTGTGCTTTTCGGATATGAAGCAGCACTGGTTTTTGGTATTGGGTTGCTAGTTCTAACTGGTCAGCAAAATATTGTTTTTGCTTGGCATATACATCGGGCTGCTTATGCTCTTTCAGAAAAGTATCTAAGCCAATTTCACCGACTGCCACGCAGTCTTCTTGCTGTAAAATTTGTTCAAGATGAGAAAGATGCTCTGGCCTGTGTTGTTCAATATAAAACGGATGCAACCCCGGCGCTAAATAAGAAGTGGGTACATTATCCCACTGCTTGAGCTGATGATGGGTGTGGACCAACTCATTAAAACGTGACTGTAAAAAGCCAATTAACACCAAAGCATCTACACCCACTTTTTTAGCCTCGAGTGCTAACTGTTGCCGATCTTCATCAAAATCGGCAACATCAAAATGGGTATGGGTATCAAACAAATGCATTAGCTAGCACTTTTTGCAGCTGGTGCCGAAGCAGGTTTAGCCTTAGGCTGTGGCAAATATTCTTCTTTCAACACATCTTGTAATTGGTCATACGGAATGACTAAACGAGGCAACCCAACAACATAAGGCCCAATTTCATATTCACCATATTGAAGAATCAAGCCCTGATCACCGAGCAAGAAGTTTTCGGTGAGTTTAAATGGCCAAGCTTGTTCATATTCACTCACACTATTGGCAAGTTTTGAGTCAGTCACCCAAGCTTTAAACGCCTCATGTGCTAACTTTTCTAAAGCCGCTTTTTTCTCTGGACGCAGCAAGTTTTCAAGTTTGACCTGCTTTTCCTCTTTTAAATCAAAATTGTAATAGTGTTGTGCAGCCGAACCATGCGCCCCACCCAAATAGCTACTACTGTTAACCACAACAGTTACGACTTTACCTTGCGACTGTATGATTTTAGGCTTCATTAAAAGGTTAATTTGATGATTACTACTTAACTCTTTTAGTTCCTTGTCTAAACCAATAAATGAGTTGGCATAGCGTTGAACCTGAGCATCGAAACTATCTGGTTGATCTGTAGCGACAACTGCTGAAGCCTCTGTCTTTTTATCGACTTTTGCTGCTTTTGCATCTGGTTCTGCAATCTCAAGAATCTGGCCGAGTGCTTTTAAAACTTGTTGGTCAATAATCTTATCAATAAACGGATAGTTACTTTGCAAGCGCTCTACAGTAAATTCAGGACAAGTTTTACCACTACAGTCAGGTAAAACCACCTTACTTTGCACTGTTTCCCCTTTTAAAGTCAGCTCCACAGGCTTTTGCTCAACCACTGCTGGTTTTTGCTGATCTTTCGACTCTTTAGGATCACTTTTAGGCTGACATGCCACTAAAAATAGTGCAGAAGCAAGTAGCGTTAAACGTAGCGAGGCCTTAGAAGTTAACATCATATTTTGCCTTTATTCTGAGAAGATTATGCATAACTCATATGAAGTTAGCGCATCTATAAGTAGGTTGCAAATTCTGCTACCAACTTAAAACATTTGTTCATAAACCTCAGGTTGTAATATTTTTTTAGTTTGCTCTGTTGTTAAATAAATATCGAGCTGAGGGGCATCTTTCGTAATCTGATTTGCCTGATAGTGCAGACCTACACCCTCACCATCAAAGAACCAGTCTGCTTGTCCCCAATACAAAGTTTTTGGTGCGTCTTTTTTGACGTCAGCACTTTGTTTTTTCAGCCAGTCCTGATAAGCCGTTTGCACGATTTGATGCACAGTGGTTTGTTGGTCTTTTTGAAGTACATCAAGCAAAGTTAAGCTTTTATGCAATTTACGATCAGCCACGAAAAAGTAATAACGATCTTTTATCGTGACTTCTTCTTGTTTGCTGTCTAACCCTAACTGCAATAGCACATATTGATTGCGCTGCGAAGCAATACGCGTATGAATGTGTAATTCGTAGGCACGGTTTTTAGAATATTTCTCTTGCCATTCGTCCGACTTTTTAACATAAGCATCTACTGCTTGTTGCAAGCTCAAATCTTTTTTTAAATCAATTTGAGTCTGTATAACTTTCGCCTGACTTTTTTCAATCCAGCTATTTAGCCAAGTGTCTTGGGTTTTTATGGTTTGAATATCGACATCAATACAGTTTTTCTTTTCACAAAAAGGAACTGCATAATTTGCCTTGGTTTCAGTCAAGTTTAAATAAGGTAAAACCTCTGCTTTCTCAGTAGGATGCTCTTGAGCAGAAACCGGATTTTTTTGAGAAGATGATGAGGAATGAGTGCTTTTCCAAACAAATGCAGAAATAGCAGAAATTAGTGCTATGACTGCAACTACAAGCGCAATAATGGCCTTTTTACTCAAGTTCATTTCATCATCCTTTCTTATTTTTCAAAACAAAACAGCTTCTATTCGAAGCTGTTTGTCACATTTAAGTGCTTAGTGTTCACGTGTGTTACGGAACTGAATATCAGGCCAACGTTCTTGCATAATCTGCAAGTTTACTCGGCTTGGAGCAAGATACGTTAAGTGACCGCCACCATCAATTGAAAGCTGGTCGTGTGCTTTTTTCTTGAACTCATTAAGAATCTTGTCATCATCACAATGAATCCAACGCACCGTATTTACACTTACTGGCTCGTAAACACAGTCAACTTTATATTCTTCTTTCAAACGATAAGCAACAACGTCAAACTGAAGCACACCAACTGCACCCACAATCAAATCATTGCTAATTTGTGGCATAAACACCTGAGTTGCACCTTCTTCAGACAACTCTTTCAAACCTTTTTGCAACTGTTTTGACTTTAATGGATCTTTCAAACGTACACGACGGAACATTTCTGGCGCGAAGTGTGGAATACCAGTGAAGTGCAGGTTTTCACCGCTAGTGAAAGTATCACCAATCTGGATTGTACCGTGGTTGTGCAAACCAATAATATCGCCCGGCCATGCTTCTTCTAAATGCTCACGCTCACCAGCCAAGAAAGTCAACGCATCACTAATGCGGACTTCTTTACCAATACGCACGTGATTCATTTTCAAGCCTTTCTCGTACTTACCAGAACAAATACGCATGAAGGCAATACGGTCACGGTGTTTAGGGTCCATGTTGGCTTGAATTTTAAATACAAAACCAGAGAAACCTTCTTCTTTCGCTTCAACCACACGCTCTTGCGTTGGGTGAGCTTTAGGTTCAGGTGCCCAGTTCATAAATGCATCTAGAACGTGGTCGACACCAAAGTTACCTAATGCTGTACCAAATAGAACAGGCGTTTGTTTACCTTGTAAGAAAAGCTCGCGGTCTAATGGCTCATTTGCCATTTGTACTAGCTCAAGCGACTCTTCAAAAGAAGCCCAAGCCAACTCGCCTACTTTGTCACGAATATCGGCATGATCATAACCATCACGCACTTCAATATCGGTAATGGTTGAACCAAAACCTGCTTTGTACACATACAATTTATTTTCAAGAATATTGTATACACCAGCAAAGTCACGACCCATACCAAGTGGCCATGTAATCGGTACACAACGAATATTTAAAACGTTTTCAATTTCGTCTAACAACTCAAGTGGTTCACGAATTTCGCGGTCCATTTTGTTAACGAAAGAAATAATTGGTGTGTCACGCATACGACACACTTCCATCAATTTGATGGTACGTTCTTCGACACCTTTTGCACCGTCAATCACCATAAGTGCAGAGTCAACCGCGGTAAGCGTACGATACGTATCTTCCGAGAAGTCTTCGTGCCCCGGTGTATCGAGTAAGTTAATCGTGTGACCTTTATATGGGAACTGCATAACAGACGTGGTAATCGAAATACCACGTTCTTTTTCCATTTCCATCCAGTCAGATGTAGCTGCACGGTCAGATTTACGGCTTTTTACCATCCCTGCAACCTGAATCGCTTTACCCCATAACAACAGTTTTTCTGTCATGGTGGTTTTACCGGCATCGGGGTGGGAAATAATAGCAAATGTGCGTCGTTGAGCGACCTGTGCCGCTAACTCATCTTTAAAACTCATGAAATACACCTACTGCGGAGATTGCAGTGCCGAAGATCTAAAGTCGATCAAAATAAAAAATTGGCGTAATTGTAGCAGATTTATAAAGTGTTTCATCGACTTTGTGGACAAGTCTGGAGTTGTCCACATATTTCAAAACTAGAAGTCACTACTAAGTAGATTATGTTCACGACTTCTAGAATTTTTCACATTAAAGTCTATGAAACTTCTCTTCTGGTTCAGAGCTACTGCGTCAACATATTTAAATGAATTGAGCGGTATAGATGGATGGAAAAACAGTTATCACATACTGATAACGCTAAAACAAAAGCAACTTATTGCATCAAATCAGAGGGATTGAGAATTAAGATAAGAAATAATGTTGCTGCAAGGGCTATTTACTGATTTTACCTACAAACAAATTGGGCATAGAGATTTCATTCTAATCTTTTAACAAAAAAGACCATTCAGTTGTTTTGAAACAAGACTACGAAGAAGAAAGATATCAGTATCTAAATAAAGGGGAAATAATTTGTAAAATTGAATGCATAATTTTTTCATAAAGAATGAACAGTTTGTTAAACATGTTCATTCTTTTGTTTTACAATTTTAAACTAATGCTTTTTTGAATTAAGAAAAATCTAATTCTTTTTCAAAAGCACGTAGTTCATGTCGTGACATTGCAAGGTTTGCTTTACTACGTTCTAAAACAATATATAAGAATAATGCTGGATTATCACTTAATGGACGAAGTAAATGATATTGTTTGTCTAAAGTAATGAGAATGTCTTCGATATTGTCATTTAGATTTAACGTTTTAGCTACTTTTTGCTTAGCACGATAAACTTCTGTATTTCCTGCTGCTGCAAGTTCAATATCAAGACCATTCCCCACAGTCGATAATGCTAAACCACTTTCACTATCAACTAATGCCCCAGCAACAAAACCATCAATAGCTGATAGTTTATCAAGCTCTAAACGTGCCATAAATTACTCCAATTGTATAAAAAGGCAAAATGCCAAATAATAGATGTATTAACATCTTTTATATTCCAAGTTTTCTTCTTAACTTTCCTAGAAAACTTGAGAATACCCCCGAAGAGTTTTGATAAGTTTGAACAGTTTCTATTTTAAATTTAGCTTGGGCAGAAGGTATGCTTTCACTCATTCTCAATAACTGTGTCATTAAAATAAATTTTTTAACTTGTGTTGAAGTATATTCAGAATTTTGAACAACATATTCAACCTCTGCACCTTTTGAGAAAAAGGCTGATATTTTTAATAATTTTTTTCTATTTGAAAAACCATTAACTTGAGGCCATTCATTAAGAATATAACATTGTTTATCTTGAATATTAGATAACTCTAAAATCTCAGTAGACTGATAAAGAACCTGCCATAACCAAACTTTCAAATCAAATAAAACAAAAGATTTTAAGAGTTCATTAACTAGAGAACTTTTAGCATAGCTTTGTTTAATTTGATGATTAAAAATAATATGGTCTCGTTCAGGATCAACAAAAACACGTTCAGTACGCGCATCAATAATTGCAATATTACCTATATGATCATATAGGCGAATAAAACCATTTCTTTCTGTAAATATTTCATCAAAAGATAAGGTTGCTTCATGGTTTAAAGTAATCTGATAATTTTTTTTATCAACTAACCAAGATAATAAATCATTGGATTTTAAAAATGGATAGTAGAGTATACCATTATTAATCATTCCTGATTTTTCAGGAGAATTTACTAATCTTAGATATTTAATATGTTTATGTGTAGAAATAATATTCTGAATAATCTGAGAATGGAAGAAAGCATCATTGATGAAAATAAAATCTAACTCAGGATGAGCCAAAGTTGTCCATTCCAAAAGGGTTCCCTGAGGAAAAGCATTTTGGATCGCTGATTTTAGTTGATCTGAGGTATCAGAATTTAAACCAAAAATCGTGAGGTAGAGAGTATTTTTCATATAAAAATGATGATTTCACATAAATAAAATTTTAATACTGATGTAAATGTGCAATTACTTTTTTAAGTTCATGCAGGATTTCACCAAGGAGAACATTTTTATCTGTAATCACAACAAGTACTGAAGGAAACTTGTCATGAGGGACAATACTCAGAAAAGCTTTTCCTGTTTCTGTATCTAAAGTAATTGTTTGACAATTTACTAAATGAATTTCAGAGATAAATGCTGAAATAAGTGCCATGATAGAACTACTCACCGCCGCAATTTTTCCAGTATTACTCCAATTTTTTTTACTTGCAGTGGTAATCTCAAATCCATCAGTAGTACAGAGCATACAAAGGTTTATATGCTTTGTTTGATGCAGTAGTGCAGAAACAACATTCTTTGAAAATTGTTTAAATTCGTCTGTTTGATTGTCTATAACAGTCATTGATTCCATAATTAACCTCTAGAAGATAATTTAATTAACTTCAATATTGGTAATCAATGTTTCAGTTAATAGCAAAATATCATTTTTTATACGAGCATCAACAGCATATAATGGATAATGATGTTCGTATATTTTCATATAATCACGATAGATTTTTAATTGTAGATTCGAATCCTGATCAAGATGCGTAATACCAATAACCATATGAACATCATATTTTTTAAAAGCATCAATATAATATTTTAAATGGTTTAGACGATCAGGATTTGAATGGTCAATTAAGATAATAACACCTAGTGCCCCCTGACAAATAATTTCCCACATGAAATTAAAACGCTCTTGTCCAGGAGTCCCATATAAACCAACAATTGTATTATCTTCTAATATCACCTCTCCATAATCAATTCCCACAGTAGTGAGTAATTTATTATGTGTTTGATGATCCGTATTTAAAGCTTCAGTGGATAAAACTGGAATATCGGATAAGCTTTTAATTGCCGACGTTTTTCCAGCCCCTATTGTTCCACCGAAAACTATTTTATAGCGTTGTAAAATCATATTATACAACCCAAAATAAACCTCCATATTATTTAGAAGATTTAAAACCAACCAGTAAATATTTAATTAAGGTTAAAGGTTTTATTATTATAGTGTCAATAGATGCATATTTTTGAATATGAGTTTAAACAGGAGTAAATAATAAGTTTTATAAATATTTTTATTGGCTTTTTTAAATTGGTGACATTTTTTACTTACCAAATGGTAAAACTTTCCTTAGTAGTCTTAGGGAAAAAGAATGTTTTCCTATAAAATGTGACAATTAATGTCACTATTTTCTATCTAAAAAACTAATAAGATGAGGAAGTAAAAAAATATTATCTAATCGTTGTTTTTTCCATCAAAATGTGTGATTGGTTCACATATTGGCTATAATAAGGTAGTAGTTCACACCATTAGCTGAACTAAAAGATATGGATCAAATACATCATAAGAATATTTCCCTGCAATAAATAATGCTCCTAAGACTGTTATTGGCATTCTTAATGCTCTAGCATTTCACTTGTTGAAACCCTAAAGAACTCATGGCTTTCACCATTAAAAAAGCCTGTTCAATATAAACAGGCTTTTTATGAATAAACTTAGACGCTTATGCCAGTTTCTTTTCTTCAATAAATTGAATATCGGCAATTTGTGCGTCCCAAAACTCAGTCCACAATGCACAATACTCAAGACATACTTTGGTCAAGCTTTCATAATCATCTTTGGTAATGGCTTGTGCTAATGCAAACCACAAGTCATCTTGATGGTCATCATCGGCAGCTTCTGCCGTTTCATCTGTTGAAACGCCATGTACGTGGTAATAACCACCACCCTCAACATCAATATTTATAAACTTGGTTGCTTGTCGTAATGGTGGACTAAACAGAATGACTTCTTCTTCTGCCACAGCCAATAAAGCCACGACATTGATATAGCTATCATAAGAATCTTCTAAGAATGTTCTCACCTGATCTGCAATTTTTGAAGGTTTATAATTACGACGGTCAGCCTCAGTCAAACCATAGTCATTTAATAAGTCTTCATATAATGGATAATGTGCATATTCAGGGTTCCCTAAATAATAATTATCTTTACCTAAACCCGGTCTAAAACCGAATTCATCCAATATATTTAAGCTTAATAACACCCGTGGAAACATTTTAGCGCCCGAGTGAAGCTTTGGTTCCAATTGCTTTGTGAGAAACTGTGCTTTTAACAAAGCATCAGTAAAAATTTGTACGATGGCATGACGGTATTCTAAATGAATACGTGTCAAGGTTTGTTTATCAAGATAACCGTTATTTAATATTTCAATGGCTGGATGATGACTTACTGGCAAATGTGCAATTCTATTCCTTAAATGTTTGAGAAACTGTAAGTTTTCTTCCCACTGTTGGGCAGAAATACTGTTTTTCATACCTTGTAATGCTTTTTGTCTTGGATTATCAAAGTCTTCAAATTTTTTTGACATAATCATTCTCTATAAAAAGTTTTTCTTATAGTTAAGCTAAGGGCCATCCCTCTATTTCCATTTCGCACTCAGTCGCTAAAAGGATAAATTCCGTATACCCATACTTAACGAATCGATATTATGTTCATTATCTCAACAAATCAATGGATTAATTAATATTATTTAAAAAAGTAAACTATTGCCAATAAAATACATATATTGTTATCTTTTAAAATATACCAAACTATTGAATAAATATGGTTTTTTAAATATCATAAAATAAGTTTTATTTAAGCTTTCATACTTTACAATAGCAAAGTTAATCAAAAAATATCTATGACGGGGCAACCAATGTCAAAAAGAGAAACGATTATAACAACAGCAATGACCCTTTTTAATCAGAAAAGTTATACCTCTATTGGGGTAGATAAAATTATTGCTGAGTCCAATGTTGCAAAAATGACTTTCTATAAGTACTTCTCTTCTAAGGAAGTTTTAATTGAAGAGTGTCTTCAACGAAGAATTGTAGAGGTTCAAGCCTCCCTATTAGAAAAGGTTAATAGTACCCATGACCCGTTAAACAAACTTAAAAGTGTTTTTAACTGGTATATGGACTGGATTAACACTGAAGATTTTAATGGTTGCTTATTTAAGAAAGCGACTATAGAAGTTTTACAGATGTATCCATCTATAAAAACTCAAGTAAATGAATATAGACACTGGATTTTCAATTTAGTGATGTCTATATTTTTAGATTTAGAAATTGAAGACCCTAAAGTCTTAAGTAGTCTTTTTCTTAACATTATAGATGGGCTTATTATTGATGGCACCATTAATAAGCCTGAAATTAACGCTGAAGAAACATGGTCTTATATAAATAAGCTGATTGAGCTTGAAACAAGACAAAGTTATGCAGCCGCTTAAATAACTTTAAGTTATTTTTTGTAAACTGCATTAACAAATCTTTTTTAACGATTGATAGGTTTTTTTTAAAACTCTCTTATTCAATTAGGCTTATTGCTTCTTGTTAATCTTATAAATTAAGCCGATATGTTTAAACACATAACGGCTTTTTTTAAATAATCTCAATATTTAAAAATATTGATTAATAAAACTATAAGATTAAAAAAGTATTTATTTAAATTAATTAATCACTCATAAATATACTCTTTAAAATATACACCAGTAACATATCTCGTGTATCTCCCCTGTTTACATCGAGTAATTGCATAATCGCCCCATCCATGACAAACAAAAACATATAAGCATCTTGTTGGGTGGCTTCTTTCTTTAGGGTTAAAAGCAAATTACAGATTTCGTTAATGAGCCAATGCCTATACTGCACCACCACTTGATAAGCTGTCGGGTAGATTTTTTCAATTTCAAAAATAGCTCTAAATAATAAGTAATAGTTGCCATTTAAATTGGCATGTAAAAAGAAAATCTTCTTGAGCTTTTCACGTAAGGCTAAATCTTTTTGTATGTAAATGATTGAGTGTACTTGCTCTTTTAAGGCATCTTTTTGAAAGTTTAGGCACATTTCAACCAACCGCTGTTTAGAGTGGAAATAGTTATAAAATGAGGCTTTCGGGACCTCTGCCTCTCTCACAAGGCGGTCGACGCCGACGTTGTGAAAGCCATGTTGACTAAAAAGGTAGCGACACTTATGCAACGCACTTAACGCGCGAAATGAGAGATCTGAATATGGCATATATGTACCGTTATAAAATAATTTCTTGTTGTGTCTAAATGAGAGAAAACGGCTGCAACTTTTGCTTTAGGCAAAAAAAGCATGCAAAGGCCCCAAAGATGGCCCTAACGCATCTCAAGTTTTATTGTTCATATGATTTTTTAGTCGTGACGAACTAAAGTCTGAAAACTCAAAAGTAATCAAACCCTGTTAAAGACTAATCTGGTGGTATAAAAATAGTATGCATAGCCAACTCCTTATATTTGGAGTTCTGCCAAAGCATTAATTTAGAATTATGGTGGCTGAACGAAAGAGGGTTGACAGACTGGTACGACGCCAGCACACCCGAAGGTGTCCCTCTCCCGTCCTACCGCTACGGGAGGAGACGAGGAGCTTACACACAGAACTATCCCTCAGAAGGGAAAACTCTGATGCGGTCGTATGTGGTCTGTCAAAACCACCTGGCAATGTAGGCCAGCAGGCAAAGCATAATCTGAGAGTTTTAAAGTGTCAATGTGGAATTTATGCCAAGATTTTAAATTTCTTATTGTTTTTCATTAGATTAACTAAATTATTATTTTAGATATTATATAAACCAGTATTTTTTAATTTAACCCAAAGTTTAGATTAAACAAAATGAGCGCCTTGTGACTGAATCAGTTGCCCTACATTTACAGGCATACCCAACAAGTAACCTTGGAACTGCTGACAACCTAAACGCGTTAAAATTTCGACTTGCTGCTGAGTCTCCACCCCTTCGGCTGTTACGGTTAAACCTAGCTTTTTCGCCAAGTGAATAATACTTTCTAAAATAACTTCTTCTTTTGAGCCCGGTTTTAAATCGACAATAAAACCACGGTCAATTTTAAGTTCATCGACTGGTAAATCTTTTAAATATAAGAAGCTTGAGTGGCCTGTTCCAAAGTCATCAATTGCCACACGAATACCCATATCTCGCAATCGTTCACAAGCACGAATGCTTAAGTCGATATGCCGCATAGCTGTGGATTCGGTAATTTCAACAATAAGGTGATGCGGCTGAATTTGGTATTTTTTTAACAAGCCTTCGAGGGTACTAAAGAGCTTTTTATTTTCAAACTGTAAGGCCGATAAATTAACTGCAATTGGATAAAACTGAGTGTTGCTGCGTTCCCATTCCTGAATTTGCTGACAGGCTTGCTCAAGAGCCCAATATCCCATTGGAATAATTAAACCCGTCTTTTCTGCACCGCCAATAAACATATGTGGCGTGAGCATACCCAAAGTTGGGTGGTTCCAACGAATGAGTGCCTCTACCCCGCAAATCTCAAGGTTGGTATTAAACTTCGGTTGGTAATAGAGAACAAATTGTTTTTCATCGACTGCTTTATATAAATCATTGATCAGTTTTGACTGACTTCTTGTTTCTTGTTGATGGGTAGAATAACTAAAGACGGTGTAAGTATTGCGGCCCTGCTCTTTTGACATGAGCATCGCAGCGTCGGCATTCATCAGCAGGTCTTGAACATTCTGCCCATGTTCTGGAAACAGTGCGATACCAAGGCTTGCCGAAATATTAATTTCTTTACCAGAAATTTGGTAACTTTCTTGAATAAGCTGCAATACTTTTTCTGCTAAATGCACTGCTCCATCGATATCAGTATTTTCAGCTATTAATAAAAACTCATCCCCACCAATTCGAAGCAACTTACATTTTTCATTGAGTTGCCAATGTAAGCGATTGGCCATTTGTATAAGCAGTTGATCACCAATGTGGTGTCCAAACGCATCATTTACCGATTTAAACCGATCTAAATCGATATAGAGAAAAGCAATTTTTTGGTCTTTATAACGATGGTCTGAAAGAAGAACTTCTGCGTAATCAACTAAATAAAGTCTGTTTGGTAGCTTAGTTAAGTTATCTTGAATGGAGAGATTGGCGAGTTCTTTATTGGCTTTACGTAGTTCTAAATTTCGTTGATTTAGTCGCTGCTCCAGCACTGCAACAATAAAACTCGCGACCAGCACCAAACAAGTGACCAAAATAATGGTAAACAGCAGCAAGTCATGTTCAGCCTGATATTGGCTCACAAATTTATCGGTAATATTGGTCGCAATGAGTGCTGTATAGTGCATACCCATAATGCTTAAGGTCATCATGACTGCAAAAGCGAGTTTTAAACTCACCCGATTACGTTCGCTCTCTTTTAATTTATAGGCTAGCAAGAAAGCTAAACCCGACCCACTCATGGCAATTAAGACAGAAAATAAAATGAGAAATGACGTGTAATCTTTCTTATAAATATCAATATTCCAGCCCAACATACTTACATAGTACGAAGCGGAAATACCAATTCCCATAATGACTGAACTTAAAACCAACCTAAATAATGGTAGTGTAAAGCGAGTAGTGAGCCAAATTGAGATACATGAAAGTACAGCACTAATTCCAAAAGAAAGTACTACTAAAGAAATATTAGAGTAGGCTGTTTCAAATAAATGGTAAGCCTGCATGCCTACGATATGGACAATACTAATGGCTGCTGCGAGCAATAAACCATTCAGTAATAAAATAAGCGGTTCAACTTTTTTATAAGCTTGCTTAAATATTAACTGCTCCATGGAAATCACAATATAGCAGATAACGCCAGCCGCAATAAAAGAGCCGACGATCAATGTGCTATCGTAATCAACATGACCCATACTGGACTTCCATGATTATTCAATACTTTTTTTTATTTTGTTCAATTCATTGCACAAAATACAATTAAACACGTTAAAGAAAATTAGTAAATTCGACTTTTTTAGTCAGTTATAAACAATAACATTATCTAACATTTGGTCAAGCATTTTTTACTTTAGAAATCAATAAAGTAACCAAAAATTAAGCATCCAATTATATGAAAAATATAGAATTTCTTAAGTCTAGGTCAATTGACCTTAATGATGTTTTTTTAAGCTCAATTTAGAACAATTAAAATAAAAAACCCTGCATTTAGCAGGGTTTTTTTAAAACAATAGAAAAGAGTATTAGTTTTTCTCTTTGTCTACGATTTTGTTCGCTTGAATCCAAGGCATCATCGCACGTAACTTGTTACCAGTTACCTCAATACCGTGTGCAGCATTTTGACGGCGACGAGCTGTCATAGATGGGTAGTTCAACGCACCTTCTTGAATGAACATCTTCGCGTATTCACCAGATTGAATACGTTTTAATGCATTACGCATTGCTTCACGAGATTGTTCGTTAATTACTTCAGGACCAGTTACGTATTCACCGTACTCAGCGTTGTTAGAAACTGAGTAGTTCATGTCAGCGATACCGCCTTCGAACATCAAGTCAACGATTAACTTAAGTTCGTGTAAGCATTCGAAATAAGCCATTTCTGGTGCATAACCAGCTTCAACCAAAGTTTCGTAGCCCATTTTAACAAGTTCAACTGCACCACCACAAAGAACTGCTTGCTCACCGAATAAGTCAGTTTCAGTTTCTTCACGGAATGAAGTTTCGATAATACCTGTACGGCCACCACCTACGCCAGAAGCGTAAGAAAGCGCAACGTTACGTGCATTACCAGAAGCATCTTGGTGAATTGCAATTAGGTCAGGAACACCTGAACCACGTTGGAATTCTGAACGTACTGTGTGACCAGGAGCTTTAGGCGCAACCATGATTACGTCTAAGTCTTTACGTGGAACAACTTGGTTATATAGAACAGAGAAACCATGAGCAAATGCTAAAGTCGCGCCTTCTTTGATGTTTGGCTCAATCACATCACGGTAAAGTTGTGATTGGAATTCATCTGGAGTCAAAATCATTACGAGGTCAGCTTGCTTAACTGCTGCTGGAACTTCAGCAACTTTAAGACCAGCATTTTCAGCTTTCTTCCAAGAAGCTGAATCTGCACGTAAACCTACAGTTACGTCCACGCCTGAGTCTTTAAGGTTAAGTGCATGTGCATGACCTTGAGAACCGTAACCAATAATCGCTACTTTCTTGCCTTGGATGATTGATAAGTCACAGTCTTTATCGTAAAAAATTTGCATTTGTGTTCTCCGCTAAAATACTTTTTAAAAAATTAAATGGCTAAAACTTTTTCGCCACGGGCGATACCAGATACCCCTGAACGAACGACTTCTAGAATGGTGTTTTCTGCAAGTGCATCGATAAAACCATCTAATTTTTCAGTTGTCCCTGCTATTTGAATGGTATAGGTCGTTGGTGTCACATCTACGATTTGCGCACGGAAAATATCCGCAGTGCGCTTAATTTCGGCACGTGAAGCTCCTAATGCTTTTACTTTAATTAGCATGAGTTCACGTTCGATGTGTGCACCTTCTGATAAATCAACTACTTTTACCACCTCAACAAGTTTGTTGAGCTGTTTCGTAATTTGTTCGATTTTATGGTCATCGCCATAAGTCGTTAAAGTCAGACGCGATAATGTCGGATCTTCGGTTGGTGCAACATTAAGTGTTTCAATGTTATATCCACGTTGGCTAAATAAACCAACAAGGCGAGAAAGCGCACCAGCTTCGTTTTCAACGAGTACAGAAATAATGTGTCTCATTATGTACGCTCCCCTTTACCTAACCACATGTCCTTCATAGACTGACCCGCAATCAACATTGGATAAACGTGTTCTGTGCGGTCAACCATAACGTTGATAAATACGCATTTATCATTAATTGCCATTGCTTCTGCAAGCTTCGACTCAAGTTCATCGGCATGATCAATTTGAATGCCTACATGACCATAAGCTTCCATTAACTTGGCAAAGTCAGGTAATGATTCAACATAAGAGCTTGAATGACGACCTTCATAGTTCATATCTTGCCATTGCTTAACCATACCTAATGCACGGTTATTCAAGCACAAGATTTTTACGTTCAAGCCATATTGTTTACAGGTTGAAAGTTCCTGAATACACATCTGAATTGAAGCTTCACCCGTAATACAAACAACTTGCTGATCTGGGAAAGCCAGCTTCGCAGCCATTGCATAAGGTAAACCAACACCCATGGTGCCAAGACCACCAGAGTTGATCCATTGGCGAGGACGTTTGTACTTATAATAAAGTGCACCAAACATCTGATGTTGACCAACGTCAGAAGTAATGATGGCATCACCATTGGTCACTTTATATAAAGCTTCAACAACCTGCTGTGGCTTCATGGTGCCATCAGATAGGTTTTCATATTTCAAACCATGAACTTTGCGCCATTCATTAATTTGAGACCACCAAGCCTCAATTGCTTCAGGATTTGGTTTAGACACATTTAACTGTTTTAACTGTGCCAACATTTCTTGAAGAACAGGCTCTACTGCACCAACGATAGGAATGTGCGCCATAATCGTTTTTGAAATGGTCGCAGGATCGATATCGACATGAATCACTTTTGAATTCGGGCAGAACTTGGCAGGGTTATTTGTTACGCGGTCATCAAAACGCGCACCAATTGCCAAAATTACGTCTGCATTGTGCATTGCCATGTTGGCTTCATATGTACCATGCATACCCAGCATGCCAATAAACTGAGGGTCATCACCCGGGAATCCGCCTAACCCCATAAGTGTGTTAGTTACCGGATAACCAAGACGATGCGCAAGTTCAGTTAATAAAGCAGAAGCATTCCCTTGAACGACACCACCACCTGTATAAATAACAGGACGTTTTGCAGTAAGTAACTCATCAATTGCTTTACGAATTTGACCAGAGTGGCCACGTGAAGGCGGTTGATATGAACGCATCTTCACTTTTTCAGGATATTCGTATGCAAACTTTTCTGCAGGGTTCGTCGCATCTTTAGGAATATCGACTACAACCGGACCAGGGCGCCCACTTGAAGCGATATAGAATGCTTTTTTAATAATTGCAGGGATTTCACTCGCGTGACGGACCTGAAAGCTGTGTTTCACGATAGGACGTGAAATACCAACCATGTCAGTTTCCTGGAAAGCGTCTTCACCAATAAGATGTGATGCAACCTGGCCAGACAAAATCACCATTGGGATTGAGTCCATATAAGCTGTTGCAATTGGAGTTACTGTATTGGTTGCGCCTGGGCCAGAAGTGACCAGTACTACGCCAGTCTTACCTGTAGCACGCGAGTATGCATCTGCCATATGACCAGCAGCTTGCTCATGGCGCACGAGGTAATGATTGATTTTGTCTTGTTGAAATAGCGCATCATAAATATGTAATACAGCGCCGCCTGGATAACCAAAAACATGTTCAACGCCTTCGTCCGCAAGAGCACGAACGAGCATTTCACCACCAGATAAAAGTTCCAACGTGATTCACCCTAAAATTTTTATCACTATTTATGGAAGGCACAAATAGTGTTTCATTCATTGAATTGTCTGCACTGTTATAGCACACATATTGTCTAGTTTTCGTCGCAATAGAAAAATTTCTGTTTTCAGCCGTATAAGCTGTTTTAACATTAATAAAGCATGTCTGGATATACATACTTTAGTAAAATCAATCTCTCGGCTAGAGAGAATGTCTATTACAAAACATGATATTTATTCGAAGGGTGATCGAGTAAATACATATAAAACTAGAGAAAGCATTTTTGTTGTTTCTATATACAAAGTCAAGAATAAAGAAATGGTTTTTCCATAAAATTTTTTAGCTGCTGTTTTTTTAAGCTAATATTGAGCCGAATATTTGTTCATTCCCTCTCCATTTTTATTAAAAAATCACTCTTTTTTATATAAAACCCTGCATTCTAAATTGCTTATTTTTGAACTTTATTTAAATATAGTCAGTATTTTTTGGGGAACATCTAATATGAATTTATCTTATTTAAAAACAAGCCTGTATACAGCAGCGGCAACAGCAATTTTAGTTTGCTCAACTCAAAGTCAGGCAGAGCAATATTATAAATGGGTAGACCAAAGTGGTTCGACACATTACACCACCACACCACCGCCTAAAGGCGCGAAACATTTGAACAAAGTTTCGACTTATGGCACTCAGCCATCTGTAAAAAATTCGACACCAAGCCCTGAACAACCGGCTCAAGATAAAACAGATAAGACCGTACCAGCAACACCTAATGCCGTGCAGGAAAAAACTGCACCCGCAGCAGCAGTTCCACCTGCACCACCTGCCCCATCCGCTTCAGCACCACGATAAGTAAAATGAGGGTGGTGAATACTTTCACCACTCTTCTTGGATTTAAAATAAAGAAGAATGAGTTGGGAAATTTTTATAGCTCATATTAAAAGATAAAATCGTGATCTAAAAACTGACATTTTCCTGTATTTTGCGCTATGCTGTGCAGCAATCTTTCATTTCAATTTTCGTTGTATAGCTTACGTCTATGACTATTTCTCACATTGACCCAGAATATCAAGCAAACACGATTGAACCATCCGTCCAACAAGATTGGGAAAATCGTAAAGTCTTTAAAGTTGCCGACACTGTCGAAGGTAAACATCGTTACATCCTGTCAATGTTCCCTTACCCAAGTGGCAAACTGCACATGGGTCATGTGCGTAACTATACAATTGGCGACGTAATTAGCCGTTTCTACCGTTTAAAAGGCGAAACCGTATTACAACCTATGGGTTGGGATGCGTTTGGCTTACCTGCGGAAAACGCTGCAATTGCCCATAAAGTTGCTCCGGCAAAATGGACATTTGAAAACATCGCTTATATGCGTGACCAATTAAAAAAATTAGGTCTATCTGTAGATTGGGACCGTGAATTTGCAACGTGTACACCAGAGTACTATCACTGGGAACAATGGTTGTTCGTTCAACTTTATAAAAAAGGTTTGATCTACCGTAAACTTTCAACAGTGAACTGGGATCCAGTTGACCAAACAGTTTTGGCAAACGAACAAGTTGAAAATGGCCGTGGTTGGCGTTCTGGTGCATTGGTTGAAAAACGCGATATTCCAATGTACTACTTCCGTATTACGGACTATGCACAAGAATTATTAGATGACCTAGACACTTTACAAGACGGCTGGCCTCAACAAGTGTTGACCATGCAACGTAACTGGATTGGTCGCTCTACTGGTATGGAAATTACTTTCCCATCTGCCAATACCGAAATTTATGCTGACGGCCTAACTGTTTATACAACACGTGCTGACACGCTTATGGGCGTGACATATGTTGCTGTTGCAGCAGAACACCCTCTTGCGCTTAAAGCTGCTGAAAACAACCCTGAATTGGCTGCATTTATCGAAGAATGCCGCATGGGTTCAGTTGCAGAAGCTGACTTGGCAACAGCCGAGAAAAAAGGCATGGCAACAGGCTTGTTTGTAAAACATCCTGTCACTGGTGAAGACCTTCCTGTCTGGATCGCAAACTACGTATTAATGTCTTATGGTTCTGGCGCAGTGATGGCTGTACCAGCACATGACGAACGTGACTTTGAATTTGCGAACAAGTTCAACTTACCAATTAAACAAGTAATTGATGCTAAAGGCGCTGACGATGCAGACTACTCTGCAACTGAGTGGCAAGAATGGTACGGTTCTAAAGAAGGTAAACTTGTTAACTCTGGCGAGTTTGACGGTTTAGAATTCCAAGCTGCGTTTGATGCATTCCTTGCGAAATTAGAACCACAAGGTTTAGCAAACTCTAAAGTTCAATTCCGTTTACGTGACTGGGGTGTTTCTCGTCAACGTTACTGGGGTTGTCCAATTCCAATGATTAACTGTGATACTTGTGGTCAAGTCACAGTTCCAGAAGACCAACTCCCGGTTGTATTACCAACTGACGTTGTTCCAGATGGTTCAGGTAACCCGCTTAATAAAATGCCTGAATTCTATGAAACGAAATGTCCTTGCTGTGGTGGCGATGCACGCCGTGAAACAGATACATTGGATACATTCGTAGAGTCATCTTGGTACTACGCACGCTATGCGTCTCCAGACTTCACTGGCGGTATGGTTAAACCTGAAGCAGCTCAAAACTGGCTTCCTGTAAACCAATATATTGGTGGTGTTGAACACGCGATTCTTCACTTACTTTATGCACGTTTCTTCCACAAATTAATGCGTGATGAAGGCGTTGTACAAGGTAATGAACCATTTACTAACTTGTTAACTCAAGGCATGGTGCTTGCAGATACATTCTATCGTGAAGCAGAAAATGGTAAGAAAACTTGGTTCAACCCTGCTGACATCGAATTAGAACGTGATGAGAAAGGTCGCATCATTTCTGCAAAATATTCAGGTGACGGTCAAGAAGTGATTATCGGCGGACAAGAAAAAATGTCTAAGTCGAAAAATAACGGTATTGACCCACAAGCCATTATTGATCAATACGGCGCAGATACAGCACGTGTATTTATGATGTTTGCTGCTCCACCAGATCAATCTTTAGAATGGTCTGATGCAGGTGTTGAAGGTGCTAACCGTTTCTTGAAACGTGTATGGCGTCTTGTAGCAAGCTTCCTTGAAAAAGGAAACGCTGCAACTGCAATCGATACAGCGAACTTGTCTAAAGATGCTCAAGATTTACGTCGTAAGACTCACGAAACGATTCAAAAAGTAAGTGATGATATTGAACGTCGTCATGCATTCAACACTGCAATTGCTGCATTGATGGAATTGTTAAACGCAAGCAACAAGTTTGAAGCAAAAGATGACAATGACATTGCTGTAGAACGTGAAGCAATCACAACATTATTAACTTTACTTGCGCCATTTGCACCGCATTTAAGCCAAACTTTATTGGCTCAGTTTGGTACGGACTTAACAGCAGCGATCTTCCCAGAAGTTGATGCTTCTGCGTTAACACGTAATACCCAAACGATTGTTGTACAAGTAAATGGTAAACTTCGCGGTAAACTTGAAGTTTCTGTTGATATTTCTAAAGATGAATTATTAGCTCAAGCTAAAGCATTACCAGAAGTGCAACAGTTCTTAACAGGACCAACCAAAAAAGAAATTGTGGTTCCAAACAAATTGGTTAACCTCGTGGTTTAATTACAGGTATTAATGAGAGGATCAAGCATGCACTTAGCCCAACGTTTAGCCGCTGTTGTTTTAACCTTAGGCCTTAGTGCAGGCTTAGTCGGGTGTGGTTTCCATTTAAAAGGAACTAACCCGACTGCGACTCCACTTGTTTATAAAAAGTTAAGCCTTGAGTTACCGGCAAAAACCGATGACCTAGAAACACAATTAAAAGTGTATTTAGCTGCAAATGGCGTTCAGTTCAGCAATGACAATGATGCGTATGTTCTTCATGTTTTAGAGTACACACCGCGTCGTCAACTTCTAAATGGTAAGCTTACAGAAGTGTTATTACGCTTGACTGTGACTTTCCAAATTGAAGACCGTCAAGGTAATAAAATTACCGAGCCGCGTACTTTAACTGCATCTCGTAGTTATCAATACGACTTAGCAACGGTTAACACTGAGAACCAGCAAGAAGGTTACTTACAACGTATTGTGATTGATGACATTGCACAGCAAATTACTCGTCAAATTTCAGCAAACCGCTTACCAAAAGCTCAACCATAAGATTTATTTGTTCTTAAGTAATGAAACTTGACTATTTACAAGCCCTTAAACGCATTCCGGAAGCTCGGGGTGCGTGGATTCTGCATGGACAGGAACCATTACTTGAACAAAACTTATTAGATACTTTCCGCAAAAGCTGGCAGCAACAAGACATTGAAAGACAGCGCTATGATATTAGTAGCGTGAGTGACTGGAAAAATGTTTTTAATGCACTGAACAGCTTGTCTTTATTTTCGCAGCAACTTGCGATTGAAGTTCATGGCAATATCAAGCCCGATGCAAATGGTCTAAAACAGCTTAAAAGCTATATTCAACATAATGAAACTAACCTACTATTAATTGTTTTACCTAAACAAGACAGTAGCAGTTTAAAGTCTGCTTTTTTCCAAGTTGTCGAAGCAAACGGCGTTGTTGTTGCTTTGACTGCCAACTATCCGCAAGACCGTCAAAGAATTTTAACTGCTGAAGCAGAGAAGCTCGAAATTCAACTCGACAATGACGCTTGGCAGTGGCTCATGCAGCATCACGAGCACAATTTACTCGCCGCTAAAAATAGCTTGATGCGTGTACGAGATACTTTCCCAGACCAAAAGTTGATTCAAATTGAACAGCTATATGCATGTCTACAAGATCAGTCCCGTTACACCACTTACGACTTAAGCGATGCTTTATTAGAAGGTAATCTCGCGCAGTCGATTAAGATTTTCCAGTATTTAATTGGTTCTGGTGAACCTGAAAGCCTAATTTTATGGACATTAAGTAAAGAAATGCGTTTACTCATGCAGTTGTTCGAACAACCGCATAATGCATTGCAGCTCGGTATTTGGAAAACAAAAGTTAGCTTATATCAGCAAGCGTTAAGAAGACTCAATCCACAGCAGTTTTTAGGCTGGTCTACTCTACTCTTGCAAATCGATGCGGCAATTAAAGGCATGTCTAATGAAAATGCCGAACATTTGATGCAACAGGCAATTGCCGAGTTGTGTGGGAAAACATTATTTATACAATAGAGCAGTCAAATCCTTTGCCTGCTTGATTGAAATATCATAAAAATTCACGTTTTATCCTCAATTGACTCTTATACTAATTAAAATTTTAGACTTTCTGACCTCTCGCCATGCCAAAAATAAAGCCAATTAAACTCGTTATTATTGTCGTCTGTATAGCCGTTATTGCTGTATTAGCTTGGAAGTTTTTAAAGCCTAAACAACAGCAACCTCAATATATTACAGCTGAGGTAACTCGCGGAGATATTGAGAATAATGTACTTGCAACCGGTACGCTTGATGCAACCAAACTGATTAGTGTCGGTGCTCAGGTATCTGGTCAGGTTAAAAAGATGTATGTACAGCTTGGCGATCAGGTCAAACAAGGTCAACTCATTGCACAAATTGACTCGACTACCCAAGAGAACAGTTTGAAAACATCCGATGCCAATATTAAAAACTTAGAAGCACAGCGCCTTCAACAAGTGGCATCTTTAAATGAAAAACAACTTGAGTATCGTCGTCAGCAACAAATGTATGCTCAAGATGCAACACCTCGTGCAGATTTAGAGTCAGCTGAAGCTGCTTATAAAACTGCTCAGGCACAAGTTAAAGCATTAGATGCACAAATTGAGTCTGCAAAAGTTACGCGTTCAACAGCACAAACAAATATTGGCTATACACGTATTGTTGCACCAACTGATGGTACGGTTGTTGCGATTGTGACCGAAGAAGGTCAAACCGTAAACGCGAACCAAAGTGCTCCTACAATCGTTAAAATTGCAAAACTGCAAAATATGACGATTAAAGCGCAGGTGAGTGAAGCCGATATTATGCGAGTAGAAAAAGGCCAACAGGTCTACTTCACTACTCTAGGCGATGACAGCAAGCGTTATGCGACATTACGCCAGATTGAGCCAGCTCCAGATTCAATTTCGAGTGAATCAAACAGTACAACAAGTTCAACTAGCAGTTCAGCTGTTTACTACAATGCTTTATTTGACGTTCCAAATACAGATGGCAAATTGCGTATTGATATGACTGCTCAAGTTTATATCGTATTAGATTCAGCAAAAAATGCCTTATTGGTTCCATCTTCTGCTTTAAGTAGTAAACAATTTTCTGGTCAAAGAAAACCTGGTCAGTCAGCTGACAAAGCAAGCTCTACACCAAGAGCAGAGCGAAAACATGAAGGTAATGGTGCTCGTTTAGAACGCTTAAATTTAACTCCTGAACAAAAACAACTTATTGAACAAGGCAAAGCAACGCTGAGTGTCGTTCGTATTTTACAAGCAGATGGTACGACTAAACCAACGCAAATTTTGGTGGGTATTAACAACCGTGTAAACGCACAAGTACTTGCCGGATTAAAACAAGGTGACCAAGTTGTGATTGCTGATAGTTCAGAAAACTCTGCAGCTTCTGCAAATAGTGGTAATAACCGTCGCCGTAGCGGTCCAATGGGAATGTAAGCATGACAAAACAAGCTTTGCTTGAAGTCAGCAATCTGGTCCGGGAATTCCCTGCTGGCGAAAGCACGATTCAAATTTTAAAAGGCATTGACCTTACTATTTATGAAGGTGAACTGGTTGCCATTGTCGGCCAGTCCGGCTCTGGTAAATCAACGCTCATGAATATTTTGGGCTGTCTGGACCGCCCAACAAGTGGGAGTTATAAGGTTAATGGTCAAGAAACCGGTAAGCTAGAACCCGACCAGTTAGCGCAGTTACGCCGCGAATATTTTGGTTTTATTTTCCAGCGTTATCATTTACTCGGTGACTTATCTGCCGAAGGTAACGTTGAAGTTCCAGCTGTTTATGCAGGTGTTACTCCTTCGGATCGTAAACAACGTGCAACTGCCCTACTCACTGAATTAGGTTTAGGCACTAAAACTCAAAACCGACCGAGCCAACTTTCCGGTGGTCAACAGCAACGTGTTTCGATTGCCCGCGCCTTAATGAATGGCGGCGATGTAATCTTAGCCGACGAACCAACAGGTGCACTCGACTCACATAGTGGTGTTGAGGTTATGCGAATTTTGCGTGAACTCAATGCGGCTGGCCACACCATTATTTTGGTTACACACGATATGCAAGTTGCAAAAAATGCAACGCGTATTATCGAAATTAGTGATGGCGAAATTATTAGTGACCGTCCTAATGTTCCAGACCAATCTACCGAAGAAGTTAAAACTGACCCAGATGCAGCCCCTGCTCTACAAAATAAGCAGAAAAAAGGCAAAAGTATTTCAGCTTGGCGTTCAACTTTAGACCGCTTATCTGAAGCGTTCCAAATGGCTTTACTGTCCATGAATGCCCACCGTATGCGTACCTTTTTAACCATGCTAGGCATCATTATTGGTATTGCATCTGTCGTAACGGTGGTAGCGCTGGGTAATGGTTCACAAAAGCAGATTTTGGAAAATATTAGTGGCCTCGGTACTAACACAATTACGGTATTCCAAGGTCGTGGTTTTGGTGACAACTCCAAAACAGCCAATTTTAAAACGCTGGTGCCTGCCGATGCCGACGCATTAATGACGCAGCCTTATGTGAGTGCGGTCAGTCCAATGGTCAGCACATCCAAGACTATGCGTTATCAACAAAATGAAGCGAATGCGACCATTAATGGTGTAAGTAACGACTTCTTTGACGTAAAGGGACTTGTCTTTAAAGACGGTCAAACCTTTGACCAGCGTAGTGTGCGAGATCGTTCGCAAGATGTAGTCATTGATACCAATACTCAAAAACAGTTCTTTAGTGATGGCACCAACCCAATTGGGCAAGTGGTATTACTGGGTAGTGTGCCGGCTCGTATTATCGGGATTGTAGAGCCTCAAACTAGCGGTATGGGTTCAGATGACACACTCAACGTGTATATGCCTTATACCACGGTCATGAGCCGTATGTTAGGGCAAGCCCATGTTCGTAATATTGTCGTACGTATTAACGATAAATACTCGACCAGCGCCGCTGAAAACGCGATTGTTAACCTATTAACACAACGACATGGTGCCCAAGATATTTTCACCATGAACAGTGACAGTATTCGCCAAACCATTGAGAAAACAACCAGCACCATGACGCTTCTGGTCTCAGCAATTGCTGTCATTTCTTTGGTGGTTGGTGGTATCGGTGTAATGAATATTATGTTGGTTTCGGTGACTGAACGTACTCAAGAAATTGGGGTGCGTATGGCTGTCGGTGCTCGACAAAGTGATATTTTGCAGCAGTTCCTAATCGAAGCAATTTTAGTGTGTTTAATTGGTGGTGTACTCGGCGTATTACTTTCGCTCGGCCTAGGACAGCTCATTAACAAAGTGGCCGCAGGTAATTTTGCAGTGGCATATTCGACGACTTCTATTGTGGCTGCATTTGTTTGCTCAACATTAATTGGTGTCGTATTCGGTTTCTTGCCTGCCAAAAATGCCGCAAAACTCGACCCTGTTGCAGCACTATCACGAGAATAAGGAAAATTGCATGTCTTTTTCAATGACTAAACTTAGCGCAGCACTTCTCCTCACCAGTTCTCTTGTGGGATGTGCAGCGATGGTTAAAACACCTTACCAAGCACCGTCTGTACAGGTTCCGGGTAGCTTTCAGTACGACAATCCAACTAAAACGAAAACTGTATCAGTTGCACAATACTCTGACCGTTGGTGGACACTTTTTAACGATGCACAGCTCAACCAGCTTGTAAGCAACGTATTAGAGCGCAATAGCGATTTGGCTGTTGCAGGGATCACCTTAAAGCAAGCTCGCTTGAAAGCTGATTTAACTGCAAATCAACAAGGCTTGCGTACCAGTTCAAATGTTTCTACAGGTCATAGTTTCGATTTAAATTCAGGCGATGATAGTGCTAAAGGACTATCCTTAAGTGCAGGCGTAAGTTATGAACTTGATTTGTTTGGCAAGCTTGCTCGTCAAACCGAAGCAAGTAAATGGGAAGCTTTAGCGACTGAACAAGACTTACAGTCTACAGGGCAAAGCCTGATTGCCACTACAGCGAAACTCTACTGGCAACTGGGCTACTTAAATGAACGTTATGCAACTGCGCAGCAGAGCTTAGCCACTTCACAAAAGCTTTATCAGTTAGTTCAAACTCAGTATAAAGCAGGTGCAGTTTCAGGCTTAGACCTCACGCAAGCCGAACAGTCTGTTCAAAGCCAAAAAGCAAGTTTAAGCCAAATTGAACAACAGCTTGTTGAAACGCGTACAGCGATTGCAGTGTTATTGCATAAACCAGTACAGCAACTCAACATTCAAGAACCACAGCGTTTACCACGTACAGCGTTGCCTGCCATTGGTGCTGGTTTACCAGCGGATATTTTGTCACGTCGCCCTGACTTGCAAGCAGCCGAGCTTCGCTTGAGAAAAGCACTAGCAACCAAAGATGCAACTAAAGCAAGCTACTATCCGTCAATTAGCTTAACCAGTAGTTTAGGTTCAAGCAGTACATCGTTAACGGAGTTATTACGTAACCCTGCCCTCACGCTTGGGGCGAGTTTGAGCCTACCGTTTTTACAATATAACGATATGAAAAAAGATATCGCGATTAGCAACCTTGATTATGAAAAAGCGATTATTCAATATCGCCAAACGCTTTATCAGGCTTTTGCTGATGTAGAAAATGCATTATCAAGCCGCACAGAACTCGACAAACAAGTAGAGCTGCAACAACGTAATGTTGAACTTGCAGAAAAAACCGAACGTTTAACAGAAGTCCGCTACCGTTATGGTGCGGTTGCATTAAAAACACTTCTCGATGCCCAGCAAACTACACGTACTGCGCGCTTGAGTCTTGTTGAAACTAAACAAAGCCAATACAACGCTTATGTCACCCTTATGCAAGCATTAGGTGGTTCACCTGTAAAAGAACTGCCGCAATAACTTGCGCCCAGTAAAAAAGCCGTAGTCCTTCAACTACGGCTTTTTTTATGTCTGAATAAATTTTAAAACTTATTCATCATCCATCATAGATTGGCTCATACCTACAGTATTGAAACCAGCATCTACATATAGAATTTCACCAGTAATACCTGAAGCCCAAGGTGAGCATAGGAATAACGCTGCGTTACCCACTTCTTCAATGGTTACGTTACGCTTTAACGGTGCAACTTTTTCATTGGCATCTAACATTTTACGGAAAGATTTAATACCAGAAGCAGCTAAAGTACGGATTGGACCCGCAGAAATTGCGTTTACACGAATACCATCAACACCTAAGCTTGATGCCAAGTAACGAACGCCAGCTTCTAAAGAAGCTTTCGCCATACCCATTACGTTGTAGTTAGGCATAACGCGCTCAGAACCTTGGTAAGTCAAAGTTAATAAGCAACCTTGGCGAGCTTGTAATAAAGGTTTTGCAGCACGTGCCATTGCAACAAAGCTGTATGCGCTAATGTCATGAGCAATTTTAAAACCGTCACGGTCAGTCACGTCAGTGAAGTCACCGTCAAGCGTGTGTGCAGGTGCAAAGCCGATTGAGTGCACAACACCGTCTACACCGTCCCAATGTTTTGCAAGTTCCGCAAATGCATTATCAATTTCAGCATCAACGGCAACATCACATGGAAACACAAGCTTAGAACCGAATTGCTCAGCAAACTCATCTACACGTTTTTTTAATTTTTCGTTTGGATAAGTAAATGCAAGCTCAGCACCTTCACGGTGTAATGCTTGTGCAATACCATAAGCAATTGATAATTTACTAGCAACGCCTGCAATCAAAAAGCGTTTACCTGCTAAAAGTCCTTGTGTCATGCCGATCTCACTCAAAACAATTTTCAGCATAATGCCAATATTCAACGTTTTTCGAAATTGCATAATGCATCTTTTTTCAAAAATCGCACGAAAAAAAAATCGCCCCTATGCAGGAGCGACTTTTTATAATCTAAATTTTAGTCGTCAGACAATAAACCAAGTAGACGTAAGAACGAAATATACATCCAGACTAAAGTTGCAAGCAACGCAATACCACACAACCATTCCATGAATTTTGGAGCACGGTATGCTGCATTGGTTTCAATCAAGTCAAAATCTAAAATCAGGTTAAGTGAAGCAATGACTGCAACAAATGCAGCAAAACCAATTCCTAACCAGTTACTTTCAAAAATATAAGGAATGCTTGAACCAAATGCTAAACGCATAACCATCTGCACGATAAATACAATAAAAATCGCCAAAGATGCAGAGATTACAACTGATTTGAACTTTTCAGTTGCGCGTATAATTTGGAACTTATAAAGACCAAACATCACCAAAGTAGTGACGAAGGTTGCCAATAATGCTTGAAGAGGAACGCCCGGATATTTCAACTGGAAAGTAAACGAAATACCGCCAATAAATGCTCCTTCAAATAGAGCATAAGGAATTGCTAAAGTTGGTGCAGTCGTTGGTTTAAACGTTGTGATTAAAGCTAAAACCAAACCACCAATTGCACCCACAATTGAAGCTGCGTAAGCAATACCAACATTTGCAGTAAAGGCTGCATAGAAAAATAAAGCGACACCCACTGCGGCAGCAATGATGGTCAACATCACAGATTTTTGAATCGCACCTTGCACGGTCATCGGTTGACTGTAATCACTGACCGTTTCAACGCGGGTCAGTATCGGGTTATTACTTTGCATAAATGCTCTCTTTTTATAATAAATAAACTTAAAACATCATTTTAAGCAAAATGAATATGAAAGCCAAATGAGCCCTTGGCATTATTGTAACAATGTCCTTTAAACAGCAAAAAGGAGGCTACTGCCCCCTTTCATATGACTTGAACAAGGTAATTAATCTTTACCATCAGTATTCATAATGAAAAAGTATTCACGGTAATACTTAAGTTCAGAAATTGAGTCACGAATATCATCCATCGCCAAATGTGATGCATTCTTTTTCAGACCACTCATAATTTCAGGACGCCAGCGTTTTGAGAGCTCTTTTACCGTAGATACATCAAGATTACGATAGTGGAAATACTGCTCAAGCTCAGGCATAAGACGATGTAAGAAACGGCGATCCTGACAAATCGAGTTACCACACATTGGTGAAACTTTTGGATTAACCCATTTTTTTAGGAATTCTAAAGTCTGTAACTCAGCGTCACGAGCTGTTAATTTACTACGGCGAACTCGCTCAATTAAACCTGACTGACCATGCTGGCGAGTATTCCACTCATCCATTGCATTTAAAATACGATCAGGTTGATGAATAGCCAAAACCGGACCTTCGGCAAGTACATTTAAATGATCATCTGTAATAATTGTTGCGATTTCAATAATCTGGTCGTTGTCGGTATCTAAACCGGTCATTTCCAGATCAATCCAAATTAATCGTGTATTTAAAGTACTGCTCATGTATGTACGTTCTAAAATGCCGTAAAAACATCAATAGTAGCAAATTTCTTGCTTCTGCGCTGTAATTCCATACCAGCTTCGTGCTATTTTTGCGGTCTTCTAACAATGGTTTTTTTGGGATATGAATGGCTCTAATTCGTAAGCGTCGTTTAACTGAGCAACAGCAACGCCGTATTGAAAAACAGCATAAAACTCGCCAAGAAGAAGTCGATACTTCACAAGATCTAGATGGGCTGGTTGTACAGCACTATGGCCGTCAACTTGAAGTACAGGCACTTTCTGTACCCGAGCATCACCCAGAAAAACCTCAAGTTGCCGAAGGCGAACCAGAACCATTTTGGAAACCGATTGAATTAAAAAGTATTTGGCGCTGTCACACGCGTACAAATCTTGAATTACTGGTCACGGGTGACCGAGTGAAGTGGCAAGCAGACCCTAACACAGGCTTAGGGATTATTACTGCAATTCACCCACGTACTTCACTGCTTACTCGTCCAGATCGTTATCACAAAGTAAAACCTGTGGCAGCAAATATCAGTTTAATCGTTATTGTTTTTGCTCCGCTTCCAGAACCTGCACCTACTTTGATTGACCGCTACTTAGTAGCATGTGCAGATGCAAATATTCCTGCTCTTTTAGTGCTGAATAAATCGGATTTACTCACTGAAAATGACCCGATTCTCGACATGCTTAAAGAGTATGAAGATTTAGGTTATGAGAGCTTGATTTGTCATTCTAAAGGCGATATTTCAGCATTGTCTCAACGACTTGATGGTGAAACCGTTGCTTTTGTCGGTCAGTCAGGGGTTGGTAAAAGCTCACTTATTAATGTACTTATTCCAGATGCCGAGCAGAAAACCAATATCATTTCTGAAAACTCTGCACTTGGCCAACACACGACAACCTCTACGCGCTTAATCAACTTTGGTAAAAAGGGTGCCTTAATTGATTCGCCGGGAATTCGCGAGTTTGGACTTTGGCATCTCGATTTAGAAAAAATTCGTATGGGCTTCCCTGAAATTGAAGCGCATTTAGGTTCATGTCAGTTCCGTAATTGCACGCATACTCATGAAAAGAACTGTGGCTTAAAACAGGCTGTTGAAGCAGGTGAAATTTTGCCACGGCGTTTAGATAGCTTCTTACGTTTAATCGATGAGATTCAAGAAGCGCAGCAAAAAAACTAATTTTCTACCCCTTTTGCCCTTGAAGTGGTGATTTTGATCACCATCTATATACGCTATACTCTAGGTCAATTTTGTTTTTAATTTTTTTAGGTGACTTGTGGAACGCTGGTTAGAGTTTATGGGGAATCACCCCATTTTGTTTGGTACACTCGGAGTCTTGATCGTATTGTTCTTCATTTTTGAAGGTCAACGTAACGGTCGTAAAATTTCTCCACAGTCGCTTGGTATTTTAGTGAAAGCGAAAAATGCTCTTTTGATTGACTTACGCGATAGCAAAGACTTCCGCGAAGGTCACATTAGTGGTAGCCGCAATATTCCTTATAGCCAAATTGCAAGTCATGCTGATGAATTAAAAGCAAGTGACCGTCCATTGGTATTTATCTGTAACCTAGGGCAAGTTGCTGGTAGCGCTTTACAGAAAGTTGCTCACCATGACAGCTATCGCCTTGATGGTGGTATCAGTAACTGGAAAGCTCAAGGCTTACCTCTCGTTAAAAGCAAACCAAAAGCTTAAGGAGAATTGTTATGGCAGCAAATGTCATTGTTTACTCAACTTCTGTATGCCCGTATTGCGTTCGCGCGAAACAATTACTTGAGCGTAAAGGTGTTGCTTACAAAGAAGTAAATCTTTCTGTTGAAGCACCAGAAGTACGTGCTGAATTAATGCAACGTACAAACCACCGTACTGTTCCACAAATTTTTATTAATGATCAGTTTATCGGTGGTTTTGACCAACTTTATGCTTTAGAGCGTGAAGGTAAACTCGACGAATTATTGGCTTAACATCGCATCCATATTAAGGAAAAAACAATGAGCGAAGAACAACAAGTTCAACCACAATTAGCTTTAGAGCGTATTTATACAAAAGATATTTCTTTTGAGGTTCCAGGGGCACAAGTTTTTACTAAACAATGGCAACCTGAACTTAACATCAATCTTTCTTCTGCTGCTGAAAAGATTGACCCAACTCACTTTGAAGTATCTTTAAAAGTTGTGGTTCAAGCCAATAACGACAATGAAACAGCGTTCATCGTAGATGTAACTCAATCTGGTATTTTCTTAATCGATAACATCGAAGAAGACCGTTTACCTTACATTTTGGGTGCATACTGCCCGAACATTTTGTTCCCGTTCTTACGTGAAGCTGTAAACGACTTAGTCACTAAGGGTAGCTTCCCACAATTACTTCTTACTCCAATCAACTTTGATGCAGAGTTTGAAGCAAATATGGAACGTGCTCAAGCTGCTGCTGTTGAAGGCCAAGCTTAATTTTATAGCTTGCTCTAAACTAAAAAAACCGCGTAATTCGCGGTTTTTTTATATGTGCTATTTGGCTCACTCTATTCTTCAAGTGAATGAAGCTGAATAGAAGGGAACTGAAACCCACGGCAAGACTGCTCTGAACGCCATGCGACCGTTAAAATCATGTTACCCGAGACAAAGTTTTGATAAGCAAATGTTCCAATAAGTTCATGCGAACATAATCCGCCATGATTGGTGGGGTGTGCTTGAGTATTTAACGTATTTAAATCTAAACGTATACCAAGGCCTGATGCTTTTAAAACAGCTTCTTTAGTGGTCCAGACTTTAAACCAATACTCTCTATCTTGTTCTAGATTTTGCCATGTTGCATATTCATCAGGGTGAAAAGCATGTTGTGCCAAACTATCTAAACGTACTTTACGGTCAAGTTCTTCAACATCTATACCAATATCTTTAACTCGCTCACTTAGCGCCAAAGCATAATATTGTTGGCTATGTGAATGGTTAAAATGCAACGTATGATTTAACAAATAAGGTTTGCCATACTCATGTTTCGCAAATACCAAATCTGTTGGGGTTACATTTAGCTTTTGAGCTAATAGCTTATTTTTAATATGTTGTATCTGCTGCTTTTTATAATCGTTAAATGTACGAAAGTCGGGAAAGTCTTGTTTCGACTTTAAAAGAAGTTGAGATAATGCCTGTGTATAAACTTCTATAATATGCTCAGACATTATCTCTACCCTATTTACCAAATAAATTAAAATTTAACGATGTCGCCTTTAAGCGTTACGCCAGCCATCATTGTGCCTTTATAACAGTCATAAGTCGTCGTACTACGTGTTTCATTTGACTTAAAATAACTCACAATATTGGTCACTGCATTTGCACCTTGTGCTTTAGCATTGTTTTGCATTTGAATAAGCGCTGAACGTAAAACCCAATCACATGAAGCTTCTGCTGATTTAGCAAAACCATTGGTCTTTTTATTGGTTACTACGTCTTTTTGAATAACTTTACCGCCCGACTTTGTACCACTTAAATAAAATTTTACAGAGCCATCCAAAGTTCCATCTGCTACGGCACGGTCTACAGCTTCTTTAAAGTTTAAATGATGTACTTCATCAGCAGCCTGAACGGTAGCAGTAAAACCAGCACTCAGCATTGCTACCAATAAAATTTTCTTATTTAACATTGTTGTGTTCCTTATTGTTTAACACGTTTAAAAATAAGTGAAGTATTAATCCCACCAAAAGCAAAATTGTTGCTCATAATAATATCTGCATCGAGTGCTTTAGGCTGCTGAACGATATAATCCAGATCTCCACAAAGCGGGTCAATTTCATCTAGATTTAATGTCGGAATAAAGCAATTACGGTTCATCATTTCAATACTGAGCCAAGCTTCAATAGCGCCACATGCACCCAGCGTATGTCCAAAATAACTTTTTAATGAACTAATTGGCTTACGTCCTAAAACTTTTGCTGTCGCCTGACTTTCTGCTACATCCCCCTGATCGGTCGATGTGCCATGTGCATTTACATAACCAATATCACTAGCCTGCAAAGATGCATCTTTAAGCGCTAACTCCATACAACGCCCCATCATCTCAGCATCAGGTTTAGTTACATGCTGGCCATCAGTATTGCTTCCATATCCAATAAGTTCAGCATAGATATGTGCACCGCGGGCTTTAGCATGTTCGTATTCTTCTAAAATTAAACAGCCTGCTCCTTCCCCAATCACTAAACCATCTCGTTTTGCATCAAATGGACGTGGTGTTTTTTCTGGCTGATCATTCATATTACTTGTGGCAAATAGAACATCAAAAACAGCTGCGCCCGCAGCACTGAGCTCTTCTGCACCACCCGCAATCATGACCAGTTGTTTGCCATACTTAATTGCTTCATAAGCTTGACCAATGGCCATAGAGCCAGAAGTACAAGCACTAGACGTCGGTAAAGTTAAGCCTTTTAGGCCAAAATACACGGTCATGTTGACAGCACTTGTATGGGCCATCATACGTATATAAGTGGTTGCATTAATCTTACTCATGCTCTGATGAAGCAACATGCTTGCAAACTCACCTACAGCCTCTACGCTCCCAGCAGAAGAACCAAATGCAACGCCTGTTTCACCACTGGACAAAATTTCGTGCCCAAGTAAACCAGCATTTTGCAAAGCTGTTTCAGCACATACCACAGACATGAGCGCAACACGCCCCATACCACGGGTCACTTTACGGTTAAAGTGCTTAGGAACATGAAATGTTTCGACTGGACCACCAAGCTTAGTCCGAAGGTCAACATACTGTTCCCATTCAGGCATATAGCGGATGCCACTTTTCGCTGCATTAAATTGAGAAAAAATTTCGTCGGAAGTTTCACCTAAAGAGGTAATTCCTGCCATTCCGGTCACAACAACGCGCTTCATCAAATGAGTCCCCCATTTACAGAGATCACTTGTCGGGTGACATAAGAGGCTTCATCTGAACATAAAAATTTCACTACGCTCGCCACTTCATCGACCTGTCCCATGCGTTGTAACGGAATCATTTTCAGTGCATGTTCTTTAACTTCATCGGTGACCATTTCGGTTTCAATCAGCCCCGGTGCAACACAGTTCACGGTAATTTTTCGCTTCGCCAACTCTAGTGCCAAGGCTTTGGTCGCACCAATTAAACCTGCTTTTGCAGCGCTATAGTTCACCTGACCACGGTTACCCATAATTCCAGACACAGAAGATAAAGTGACAATACGCCCGCCCTTGCGTAAGTGAATCATTGGCATAATGAGCGGTTTTAAAACGTTATAGAAACCATCTAATGAAGTCGAAATCACTTCATCCCAGTCTTGATCAGTGAGTGCAGGAAAAGCACCATCATGGGTAAGCCCAGCATTGAGAACCACGCCATAAAAAGCACCATGCTGCTCGACATCTTGTTCTAAAATTTGCTGAACCGTACTGCGCTCATTTACATCAAACATTAAATAATGGCTATTTTGTCCTAATGCCTGAATCTCTTGTACGACTTGCTCGGCCTCTGCCTGACGCGAACGTGCATGTACCGTTACATCAAAACCAGCCTTTGCCAGTTGTAATGCAATCGCCTTCCCAATTCCTCGACTTGAACCCGTTACTAAAATTCGTCTTGTCACAATGTATTCCTAATTCTTTGTGGTTATTCAAATGGTGATTCTGTTGGCTCAAATACACTTAACGTTGCTTGAATGCAGTGTTCAGCATATTGAATTTCACAGGAAAATTGCCCAAGTCCTTCATGAAAATATTGTTGTTCTATTTGAATGATCAATCGAGAACCTAAGGAAAAATAAGGGATGGGTAAATTTAATTTACGCGTTCCCAATAAGAAACCGACTTTTGGTGCTTGTTTTGACTGTTGGCCTTGCCAGCCTGAGTAAGCACTAATGGTTTGCGCCATAATTTCAATGCTAGCCCATGTCGGTAAACCTTCTGCTTCACAAAACATAAGCTCAGGTGTAATGGTTAGCTCAGCTTGTGCTCGCCCTTCTGCAACCTCAGTTAAATGGTCTATAAATACCATCGGTTGTTCATGAGGAATATATTGAATTGCCTCCAGTTTCATTAGGGCATCACTCCAAAAACAAGACTAATATTACTTCCCCCAAAAGCGAAAGAATTACTCATTACATAGCGAATGGATTGTTTTAGTTCGGCATTTTGCACATAGTTTTGGTCGGCCAAATCCGGATCAATCTCAACATTTCGATGCAATGGTAGCCAGCTCTGATCTTTTAAAACCTGCTCACAAATAAACGCTTCTATAGCACCAGCTGCACCAAGACAATGTCCAGTTTTATGCTTGGTACTACTTAAGGCAACTCGATAATCGCCAAAGACTTGTCGTACAGCTTTTATTTCCATGGCATCGTTTTGTGGAGTTGCAGTTCCATGAAGGTTTAAATACCCAATATCTTGTGCAGATATATTTGCCATCTCCAACGCGCGTTTCATAGCGATCGCAGCACCTTTACCTTCCGGATGCGGAGCAGAAATATGCCATGCATCCATTGATTCTCCTGCGCCCATTAACATGACAGGTGTTTGTTCTTTAGTGAGCAAAAAGAAGGCTGCGGCTTCACCAATATTAATACCATCACGTTCAGCCCCACATGGCTGACAAATATCGCTAGATAAACTCTCTAGGCTATTAAATCCATTGAGTGTGAGTTGACACAAAGTATCGACACCACCGACCAGTACTGCATCAGCTAAATCGGCTTGTAGCAAACGCTGCCCAGCAGCCAATGCTTTAGCACTTGAGGAACAAGCAGTAGAGATGGTATATGCTGGCCCTTCCCAGTTTAAATACTGTTGTAAGGCTTTTGCTAAACAACTCATTTCCTGACGTCGGTGAGAAATGAGTTGCTGAGTTTGTCCTTCAAAATATTGCTTAAGCAATAATTCACTATCAGAAATACCAGAAGTAGAGGTTCCAACCACAATCGCTAAACGTTTTGATGGAAACTTCTCTGTATAACTTTTTAGTTCGGTTTCAATTTTTGCTAAAGCAGTCAAAGCAAATCTTAAATTACGAGAATCGACAGACTGTAAAGCATCGGGCACACTCGAACACAATGAGTGCGTATATTGTCCCACCCAAACATTACGATCAGCGATTAAATCATCACGCAAAGTTAAGGTTTGCTGCGGCTGTTGTAATGCTTGTTTGATTTGATCAGGTTCACAACCTAATGCAGATAAACCTACACTGAACTGTATGCCGACTGCCATTTGAGCAGAATTATTTATAGATGAATCGCTCATGGTGTACTGCTTTTTTGAGACTGCAAGGTATTTTCAATCGAACTTAGCGTCATGCTATAAGGAACTTGCTGATTAAGTAATTCGATACTTCCCTGACCTTTCTTGATGTGTAATACAGGCTGTTTATCAATATAAATCTCCTGATTATCAGCCTGTTGCTTCATTTCTACAGCTTGCTGTCCCAAGCTTGAAAATTTTGGGTAGGTCGCAAATAAAAGATCACGTACCACAAATTCAAAAGGTAATAAGCGCATTTGGTCAATACGCTGCTCTACATGAACTCGTTGCCCATCAAACTGTAATTTAAACAGCTGTTGTCCAGTCAAGCTCAAAGCGACCATATCCAGTACAGTTCCCTGCTGTTGCTGATAAAGCAAAAAACTAAAACTTTGCTTTTTCCACTGAACTTCAACCTGATCTTGTCTTTGATAAGCTTGAGTTTGCCATAAGGGGCTTTGTAAACCTTTCGCATGTGGCATCACTTGGCAGCCCGTAAAACATAGGCAACCACCAAGTAATATCATCATCCATTTGCGCTGCATGCTTATACCTCTAATACCTGTTCTTGCGTTAAGCCTTCACGACAGTATTCTGCTAGGGTGCTAAGTCTACGTTTGGCATTTTTATGAATTGGGTTTTTTTCATCCCATGCATAACCCGCCAGTAATGAAGAAATCATACGGCGAATGCCATCATTCTGATTTTGTGAAAAAACGACGTCCTGAAATTCACCTTCATACCATGACTCAACATAGGCACGAAACACCTGAATACCACGGCGCAGCGGTTTTTCATATTCTTGCAACCAGTCTACCTGTTCACCTTGCAAAACACGCTCAACCAAAGGAACCGCCAAGCTGGAAGATTTTAACGCGATAGTCACACCTGATGAAAACACTGGATCAAGAAACTCACCTGCATTTCCTAAAAGTGCATAGTTGCGGTCTGCCAAATGCTTAACATTGGCAGAATAGCCCACCAAAGTACGTACTGGTGTATCAAACTTAGCTTGACGTAGTACCTCTGACAAGCTTGGTTCATCAGCTAAAATGCGTTTCAACATTGCCTCTGGCTCATTATCGGCAGCATTTTCAACTGTGTATTTGTCAAAAAAATCTTGTTCAGCCACTACACCAAAAGAAGCTCGGCCATCAGCAAATGGAATCAGCCAATACCATGCACGGTGGTCTTTTTCATGTACCGTAATTAAAATTTTATTACGGTCAAACTCAGGATCATCCGTAATTCCATCTTCAATATGAGTAAACAATGCACGACGTACCGGAAAGTTTGATGGACTCTCTAAATCTAACAATTTTGGCAAAATTCGACCAAACCCACTTGCATCAAGTAAGAACTTGGTTTGAATTTGATAGCTTTGCTGATTTTCATCTAATACCGTAAGAATAGGCTGTTCCAGTGCTACGTCTACATCTAAAACTTCATGTCCAAAACGAAGGTCTGCCCCATAAGCCTGAGCTTGTTTAGCAAGTAAATTGTCAAAATCGGCACGGCGAACCTGCCAAGTCGTCCCCGGCCCATCCGTAAATTTTTCAGTAAAGTCATAAAAACTGCGTTGTTTACCACGTAAAAAGGCCGCACCATTTTTAAATTGAAACGCATATTGCTCGACATGCTCGCGAACAGTTTCTAGTAAACCGGCTTCTTCTAAAAACGCCATAGATTGCGGTAGTAATGACTCACCAATTGAAAACCGTGGGAAATACTGCTTTTCCAAAACCGCAACTTTATAGCCTTTTTTGCGCAGAAGTGCCGCAGCTGAACTTCCTGATGGACCCGCCCCAATAATCACTACATCAATTTTTTCTAAAGTGCTCATAGCACGACTTTCCTTTTTAATTTATTCAAATTATGAATGGTCTTGTAAATTCACGATATGTTTTTCATCTGCCGGGGTGAATAAAGTCGCATAGATGAATGAGAAAATAACCCCAAATAAAACCGTCAAACCAAAACAGTGAATTGCATACGTATGGCTAAATGAAAGTAATCCAAAGCCAAGTAAGGTCGACATCATACATAAAAATAACGCCATTCCAACTACTTGTGGATGATCATGCCCATGTCGATAAAAAATTGCATAGTCGACACCAATCCCAATAATCAGGAAAGTACCCATAATACTAAACAAATTAATTTCTACACCTAACCACGCCTGAACAGCAAAAGTGCTCAATAAAGCCAAACTCACAGGCAGAACCAAAGGCACAATCGAACTTAAGCCATAAATAACGGCTAAGCCTAGTGTTAATCCAATTAATGCATAAATCAGAAGATGCTGAGCCTGTACTCTATGCTCGGCAAACATTTGCGACATTGTTGCAATCGGTTGCTGAAAATGCACATATTGAGACTGTAGCCCTATTAAAACCTCTGGATGTTTTATTCCTGTCACCATAACCAAACGCTCATTCGCTTGGAGCTGTAAAAAAGCTAAAGGATGATCTTTAAATACGGCGAAATCCAATAAGGGTTGTTTCGCGAGCTGCTGTTGCCATTGCAAAACATCAGCCACATTTAGCCCCATACTTTGTGCATATTGTTCTAAAGTCGAGCGTGGAATACTTTGTAATAGCTGCACATTATGTTGCTGTTGAACCAACGGTGGAATCCACTGTCCCAAAGCTTGAAACGCAGAAATTTCCCCTTTTGCCTGTAACTGCTGCAACTGTCCAATAAGTTGTTGTTCCTGTTGCTGCATTTCATTTGCAGAGGCGGCTTTTACCACAAAATAATCACTGCCTTGTTGTTGTCCAAATTGTTCGCGTACAGTTTGATCCTGCTGCTTTAAGCTCGCATCCATACCTTGCAAATTACGAATATCATCGTTTGTTTTAAGGTAGAAAAGACTAGCTGTCCCCGCAACTAAAATAGTCGCAATCAAGCTATAGCGTATTTTTGCACGTTGCTGAAACCACAGTCGTGTTTGTCCAATCCATGACAAAGCATGTATGGCTGGCTGGGCATTAAGTGCAGGTAGTCTTGGTAACAAAAGCACACTACTAATCCAAGCCGCAGTTAATCCGACAATTGAAAATACCGCAATTTGTCTAAACCCGGGAAATGGTGTAAAACTCAAAAAGACATAAGCCACCAAGGTGGTCATTAAGCCCATAAATAAGCTAGGCAACAAAGGTAATAAAATCTGGAAACCACCTAGCTTGCGATGCTGAGATTGCATTGCCATAAAGTAAAAAGAAAAATCGACACAAACCCCAATCAGACTCGCACCAAATACTAAAGTGATGAGATGGATTTCCCCAAATATCCAGTGAGTCACTGCAAATGCAACAAAGCTTCCGGTCGAAACAGCAATAAATTCTGTCGCCATAGGACGTAATGAGCGGAAACCAAACCACACCAGAAAAATCAGACCTAATGTCGAACCAACACCAATGGTCGAGATTTCCTCTTTAGCCGATTGCGTTCCAAAATTTGTAAATAAAATCGTTCCCGTCCAATGGGAATTTAGCCCCATTGCAGCTAATTTTTGTTTGGTCTGATCAATCCAGCTCGATACTTGTTCTTGATAATCAATATTATATGGGCTTTGGGTTAACTGTAATACAAATAACCGTGAAAGCCCCTGATCATGATGAATAGTCGCAAAGCCTTGCTCCATTTCAATATCTTGCTGGGATGGCTTTGCCAATTGCATGGCATAACGAGTAAACAAGAGTAATGGATCTTGCTTAAGTGATTCTGCTGTCACAGGTAGGCCCGGACTCATCATCTGCATTAAGCTTTGTTCGCTAAGTGCCGAATAATCTTGCTTTTGTAGTAACTGCTGGTCTTGCTCACTTAACAAACCTACCCGATGTTGATAGAGCTGCTTTGCAAATTGATCAAAATCAAGCTGTGGTTTTAAAGGTTGCCATAATGGACTGCTTTTGGCTTGTACCGTTAAAAGCTCCGTCGCGCGTTGTATCTCAGACTCATCTTTAGCATCAACTACAACAAATACTTTGTTATTGAGTTGCTCATTCATATACTGCTGAGTACGTGCAAGCTGCGGGTCCTGCTGCATTTTCGGCAATAACGCAAAAATATCCGTCTGAATATGAATATCTTTTTTAAGCCATGTTATACCCAACCCCACAGCCATGAGTAAGAGCGCGATTAGCCACAGTACAGTAAATTTATTTTGCCAATTGGAAAAGCGCATGCTCGGCAGCCATTAAAGTCGTCGGTTTAGAAGTCTGGTGACTAAAGCGAATTGTGGTCAAATTATTGGCTTTTTCAGTAATCACAATTTGGTTTACATACTGTTGACCTTGAGCATCTACACGCACAAACAGTTTTTTAAATAAGCTACTTTTTGGCGTTAAACTAATATTCCAGCCCGCTGGACTATAGTTTGCACTCACTACATTAAAGTTCTTTGCCAAGGCTTGTTCATTGCCTGACATTAACTGCAAAAAGAGTGTTGCAACAGAACTATAAGGCGATTGATCAATTTGAATCTGGCTAAATGTTCGCTGAGTTTTTTGTACCAGTTTGGTTGGAGTAACAATGAGATCCGCCTGTACCGGACGTTTAATTTGCCATGCCACACCATAAGATTTGGCAAATAATAAAGAACCGTTGGATACAAAAGTTTTATTCAAAGACGGTAATTTCTTTTGCTGCTCGAAATCAGCACGGACAATCGGCGTTTGTGCCAACTGCTGAAAAATCTGTGTCACTTCTGTCGAGGCCGCATAAACGGCGCTCAAGCTGCCCATCCATACTGTGAGACCTATCCCTAAAGTTTTAACAAATTTAGACATCATGCTCCCCTCGTTGGTTGAAACTCAGACCACGCATTTAAACGTTCAAATAAAACCTGAGGTGACTGAAGGCACATTTCACGGTTTGCAATATTTACAGCAACCTGTGTGGTATAGCCCTTGGTTAAACGCTTTCCAGACTCGGCATCAAAAATCAAATAGTCTATTTTTAAACGGTTTTCCCATTCTTTTAAAATAGCCCGAACCCGAATCTTTTGTTCAAACTCAATACCATATGCATAACGGACGTGACTTTCTATCACAGGCCATGCATAACCAGATTCTTTCATTTGCATATAGTTGTAATGAAATTGATCAAGCAATTTACAGCGTGCAATTTCAAAATACTTTAAATAGTGTCCATGCCAAACCACATTCATGGTATCAACATCATGAAATGGAATCTCAATGATTACATCCGCATGCATTCGCTCACCTTATCCCATAAATTCTGGTTGATTAAACAATTCAAGTTGGTCTAAACGATCAACAATCTGTTGTAATTCGGTTTGTAATGGTCGATCTTCTTCGACAAATGCAAAGCTTTGTAAGGTCCATTGCATGAAGGCTTGTAATGTTGGGCTTAATTGTTCCGTTAAACCTTTCAAATGAATCGCCTGTACACTTGCACAGCACAGCGCTGCAATTACTTGCTGTGTCAAAGTAATCACACGGCTCGCATCACGTGCAGCAATGGTTCCCATACTGACTTTGTCTTGGTTATGGCATTCGGTTGAACGTGAAAAAATTGAAGCAGCTAAGGTGTTTTTTAGAGCCTCGGCTGTCCACGCGGAGACTCCAATCTGTACAGCTTTAAAACCATGATTCAGTGGTAAACGTTCAGCCGTTGCACCTGTTAGATTACGCGGTAAACCATGATTCATTTTATGATCGACCAACTGTGCAATCTGTCTATCCATCAAGTCAGCAATATTGGCAATCATAATTTTTAAGCTGTCCATTGCCTGTGCAATATGTCCACCGTAGAAGTGACCACCATGCAACACACGCATGCCGACAGGATCAATTAATGGATTGTCATTACTCGAATTCAGCTCATTTTCAATAAACTGACGTAACCATACTTTTGAGTCTTCAAACACGCCAATAATATGCGGCGCACAGCGTAATGAGTAACGATCTTGCAGGCGTGGGCTCTGATGTGCGGTTTGTACTTCACTGTTCAGCCAATCACGTAATTGCTTGGCAATCTGTTGCTGCCCTGGATGCGGCTTTTGTGCAAACAGAACTTCATCGAAATGACTTGGATTACCTTCCAATGCCAATACGTTCAACGCAGTAATCAAAGTACTTGCAAAAGCAATCTGCTCTGCTTTTTTATAATTTAAACATGCAATTGCCGTCATCACCGCAGTACCATTCATAAGGGCCAAGCCCTCTTTCGGTCTGAGTGTTAAAGGCTGTAACCCTTTTTCGGCATACACTTGACCAACCGGAACAATTCGTCCATCGACATAAACATCACGCTCACCAACCAAAGTTCCAGCAATATAAGATAATGGTGTTAAATCACCGCTTGCCCCCACTGAACCTTCAGATGGAATAACCGGAATCACATTTTGATTGAGCAACCAAACTAAGCGTTCCAGCAAAGCAATCGACACACCTGAATAACCACGTGCCAATGAACATAAACGAGTAACAACGACTGCACGTGCGGTGATTACATCAAGGTTTTCACCTAAACCACAGCCATGAAAACGAGAAAGATGTAGCGGTAATTCATTGACCTGATGCAATGGAACTTCAACCAAACACGAGTCGCCATAACCCGTCGTCACACCATAGATAACGCCTTCTTCTTCAAGTAACTGATCGAGAAAATCAGCTCCTTTTTGAATCAGTTCACGCCATTCAGAAGACGCAGGTAAAGCAACCTGACATTCGCCTCTGGCTACAGCAACAACATCTTCAATGCAAAGTGGTTGTTCCCCTACGGTTAACACACGCATGTTATTTCGTCCAAAAATTATAAAAATTAAACCATTGATAAGGAGCTCGCATGCAATGCTGCTCTAATACATTTACATAGGTTCGGGTCACACTTTGCATACTTTCAATACGGTGGGCACGTGGTAAATTTACCTGCTCTGAAATGAGATGGATATGCACTTGAAATTGTTGCTGCATGCGATAACAAAATACGGCTATGACCGGTACTTTAAGCAAATTTGCCAAAATCCATGCGCCTTGTGGAAATGCAGCAGTTTCCCCTAAAAACTCTAGCTGCTGTACACGATCTGACTGTACAGGCACTCGGTCTGCTGCAACAATGACCCACTCACCTTGTTGCATTTTATCTTGTAGCAACATAGCCGTTTCAATACCGAGCTCATCGACAGATAAAAGACAAACATCTGCTTTATCATTTATTTTTTTGAGAAAATCATTAAATTTCGTTGCATGTTTTTGATAAACCAACACATTAATTTTCTGTGGATGGTCTGATTTTATTGCGCGAAGCAACTCAATATTACCAAAATGCGAAACAACTATTAGAGCGCCCTTTTGGTAGTGCTGATGAAAATACTCATGTCCAAAAATTTCCAGTTTTTGTTCTGGAATATTGCCTAGCCAGCCCTCGATCTTATCTAAAATACATTCGCCGAACTGCATAAAGTGAGTGTAGCTATTCCCCAACGTTGGCTCATATGTAAATGGAGAGTTGGCTCCCGCAAAACGATGTAATTTTCGTAAGTAGAGTAGTGAAGCTTGTCTTGCTGCAACTGCAAATAACCAATACCACATAATCACAAAGTACAGCACCAATTTACATAACCAGCGTCCACCAAAACGATAAAACCAAAGCATTAACATTAATGGCAACATGCCACCACGCTCTTTAATATCATTCCATTTTGGAGAAGCTGACTGTGTCATGGTTAACCTTGCAGCTTATGTTTTAACAGTTTTGGCAAACGAATCAGCATCCCCATAAATAGAGTTGCATGTGCCTTACTTAGGCCTAAGTTGTCTCGCCAAGCATGAAAATGGGAAATCCCCTGCTCTGGATAAACCACTGACGTCGGGACATTAATGAAAGGTGTATTTTCCCATTTTAAACGCACTAAAATTTCACTATCAAAACCCATACGTGGTTGGAATTTAGCGCTATTCAATACCTTAATGGTGCTCTCAAGTGGATACACTCGGAAACCACACATACTGTCTTTAATCTCAAACGATAAACTATTTAACCACACCCAAAAGTGGGTAATGTAACGTCCATATAGGCGCTTTTTGGGAATAGAGGCATCGAAATATGGCTGACCAATCACCATCGCATCTGGATGCTGCCGAGACTGTTCCAGAAATTTTGGAATGTCATCCCAGCAGTGCTGACCATCGGCATCGAGTTGTAATGCATGACTTAAACCAAGCGCATGTGCTGCGCGTAATCCGGTTATTACAGCTTGGCCTTTGCCTTTATTTACCTCATGCTCGATTAAATGAATTTGAGAGTATTGCTCTGCCAAGTCTCTTAAAATTTGGCTACATGCGGCATCACTTCCATCATTTACCAGCACAATCGGCAGATGAAAACCATCCAAATTAGCAATCAAGTCTGCTAAGAAATGTGGATGATTATAGACTGGGATAACAAAGCCATAGTTGGTCTGCATTTTTAACCCTCTACTTCCGTTTGCAAAGCAAATAATAGTCGTCCTGAAGCTAGAATCTGTTCTGAATCACGTAATTCAAAACTCACCTTATGCTCTTTTCGAGAAAGCTTGAGTTGCACGACAGCATAAGGACAAATGAGATTTTGGAATTTTAACTGCTCATACCCTTGGCACCAATTTAAATCGGACCAAATTGATTTAGCAAAATGTTGTAAAAAACCTATTTGCCCCACTCCTGGATAAATAGGCTGGTTTGGAAAATGGCCTTTAAAACATGCTAACTCAGGTGGAAACTCAAGACTAAAAATATAGTCATCTGCACTTTGACTCTGTGACAGCACAACAGGTTGCAACATCGGCTTGAATAGCGTTTTCAAATAACTTTTATCGAGTTTAGACTGTGTATTTTGCGGTAGCTGACTTAAAAAACGCCATTGACGTGGAATTGCTAAGGTTTCTAAATGATCTTTCAACTGCTGTTTTAAATGGCCAACAAAGACTGCCTTACCTTGCTTTTGCAACTGCTCACGAGCCTGCTCTGTCAGAACAACAATACAACCCAGCATTTGACGATGCTCATGCTCAAACACCAGTACATGACACTGTTTGACTTCGTCTAAGGCTTGAATACTTTGTTCAATCGCATCTAGACTCAAACGCTTTTCTTCAAGCTTAATAATTCGGTCGGTACGCCCTAAAAGCTGAAAACTCTTACACATGTGATCTACCCATTCAGCACGATCACCTGTGGTAATCCAGTTATCTTCATAAGCATGATTACTTTTGACCATGAGCTGATGGTCTTCAATACGAATAGCCACATTCGCAAAAGGCGTCCATACGTCATCATCTTTAGCACGATGGGCAATGCCCCCCGTTTCCGAACTTCCTAAAACTTCAATAATTAAGCAATTGACTAAAGGACGAACGCCACTTTCTAGTTTGCCACCAGAACTAAACACCATCTGGCATTGTTCTAAAACCACGTCGGTTGTCCAGCGTTTTAATAAAGCTGGGCTTGAAATCAAATAATTACTTAAACTCAGTGTTTTTAATTGCTTTTGAACTTGTACAACATCTTCTGGATAAGCAACTTGCGGTATATAAAAACAACGCCCTGTTGCAAGAGGTAAAAGTAGCTTAAACAGTAATCCATAAATATGTTGGTGACTCACCGTTGCAATAGCTATAGCATCATTTTCAAAAACAAAACTTTGGCTTAAGCCTTGTACCTCATTGAGTAATTGTTTTAGGGTTCTTGGAATTTTTTTAGGCTGCCCTGTTGAACCAGAAGTATAAAAATAGAGTTGTGCCTGCTCTAAAAAGTCATCATCCAACGTTAAAGATAAGGGAGCAACTGATTCAACACTTTGACGTTTTAAAAAATAAATATGCTGTGCTGCAAAGTCCTGTTCTAATTCACGCACTCGATTTGGCGGTAACAGCACCTGCTTTTTAGCCAATAATGCAGCAAACAATAAAACCAAAAATTCGTAGCTATCTGTTTCCCACAAAGCCCAAGTTAAATTTTCTAATTGAGCAATTGCACCGGCTTGTAAGGCCACATCCTGCCAAAAATAATTAAAGCTAGTTGAATGCAGAGCACTGCCTAAGCAAAGTGGCTGAACCGAATCGATGAATTTCTGAAAATGACACTGCATAATTTTGAATTAGTGATTTGAAGAATGTAAACGCTGATGCCTTTTACGCAAAATAAATTCGCCAAGGAATAACATGCCCATCAGCACATAAGAAATAAAGCCATTATAAATGACCCAAATTTGAGTCGAAGTAAAAAAAACCGTAATGAATGCAATTAATGCATTACATAAAAAGAAAACACACCAGACCTTAGTGACCTGCCTAGTCCAATGAACACCTGATGGTGGTAAATCAGGTTCAATCAACCGAGCAAAACGCTCAATCATAGAAGGAGGTTTGATTAAGGTGAATGCAAAAATACCTAAAGCGCCCAAACTCATCCCAACCGGATACAGCTTTAACCATGCATGATCCTGTAGTAGTAAGCTTAAGCCACCACAAACAATAGCAAGGCTGGTTAAAGGCCATAAAAGGTGATTACCTTTACTAAATAAACGTAAAACACCTAGCCCAATAAGCAATGCACTTACCCAGACAAATTGTCCGTGCGATAAACTCCAGCCCACAATAAAGGGATACAGCACAAAAAGTGCTGTAATTATCCCTTTAATTAACATTTTCATTCAGCAGTCATGTTCTGAATAACAGTCACTACATCTAACACAGTTCTTACATTTTTAAAGTCTTCAGGTTTTACTTGTTTACCTGTTAGCTCTTTAATCTTCACTACCAAATCAACTGCATCAATACTGTCTACATCTAGATCTGAATATAAGTTTGAATCTAACTGTACAGACTCAGGTTCGATTTCAAATAAATCTTCCATCCATTCACGGAGTTTTGCCAGTACTTGTTCTTGAGATAACATCATCACACTCCTTATGCTTGCTGCTGCGCTTCGACCAACGCAACCAAACTTTGAACTGATTTAAAGTGCTGTTTGGTCTCATCCGATTCTGCACTTAAATGGATGTTGTAACGTTTTTTCAAAGCAAGTCCTAACTCAAGGGCATCAATCGAGTCTAATCCTAAACCTTCTCCAAATAATGGAGCTTCTGTATCAATATCGGCAATAGTAATATCTTCTAGTGCTAAAACATCAATAATCATTTGCTTTAGTTCATCAGCAAGATTGCTCATTTCAAGATAACTCTTCATCAAAAATTTTGTAAAAACTACGACTTAACTCACGAACTTGTTTAGGTCCTACCGTTAAATCTTCTAATAGATCTTTTACATACACTGCATCTAGTACCTTCACTTCTATATGAAACGGCCGAGATGGTACGTGATACCATTTTTCATTTTTGGTTAATGTAGATGGAGCACATGTAATCACTACTGGGCGAATTGGCACATTTGCACGAATGGCAATATTTGCGGCCCCTCGCTGAAACTCATTGAGGATCATTCCTTTTTCAGTCCGAGTACCTTCCGGAAAGATCAAAAGAGAAGCGGCATTATCCTCTTTTAGCCGAGAAACACAATCCTCGACAAACTGCTTAGAGCCTGCATTTAAAATATAACCTGCACTTTGTACTGGTCCTTTGGTAAATGGATTGCTCCAAAGAGATTCCTTCACCACACAATTAGCTTGCTGCATCATACCAATTAGTACTACAACATCAATCAAAGTCGGATGGTTGGCAATGACAAGTTCTTGGCGACTATTTTCTAATTTTTCCAGGCCTTCTACCGAATAGGTCATAATACCAAGCTTAACCATCATTTCAGTAAAGCCTTTAAAGCTATGCTTAATTATACTTTGTGCATATTGTTGGCGTTTTTCTGGATCTGATGTGGTCACTTTCAATGCAGGTGCAATGACTGCCGCGATTGCCATACCACCTATACCAAAACTCGCAAAGCTAAAACCTGTAGCAGCTACCCGCCAACAATAATTACTTTTTTGCTTTAACTTTTTAAGGTTTAGCATTTTTTCCACCCATATTCAGACATAGAAAGATCAGCACTTTGCCAAAAACGAGAAAATGTCAGACCGTCTAATTCATCTGTAGGTGACCATTCAGTAAACTGTAAATTAGGCTGATCCAGACTTACTAAGGCAGCCATTGCATAGGCAGGAAAATCAATAGTCTCGCTATAAATGTTTGGTAAGGGTTCATCGTAGGCAACGACTAAAACCCGCTGAATACGTGGTAAAGCTTTTAATGCAGCGTAAGCTTCTATTAATCCTTCTGTCCATGAACAACTTAGACTGGTAGATGGAGTGTCATCCTGACATAAAATAGAATACAAACCAGAAATAGCATTGTGAACTGAGGTAGAGAACTGCGTAGGTGATGGTGTTTGGCCTTGCAGAACATCTTGTAATATTCCTAATGTTTTGGCTTCATCACCATAACGTGATACCCAAACAATATAATCAACACGCTGTCCATCTAAAGTACTAATTGCACTATTGAGCGCTAATTTAGCCAAGGGTGACAGACGCCTTCTTTGCATGGCGGGAATACACTCAAGTGCCGCGTAAGAAGGTTGGGCATGTGTAAGCGTTAACTGGGCAAGATGTAATGTTACCATGCTAAAAAAGAACCTTAAGCAGCATTATTCTTTCGGAATATAGATTATTTTATAAAAAAATGGATTATAGCATTCGTTATGAAATTTACAAAAAATTACGTTTATCAATCACACTTTTTCATAAATCTTTGTTCTGTATTAATTCTTTGTAAAAAAAGCCCAAAGATGACTTTGGGCTTTTTTACATGAATACAGATTAACGATTAAATTTCTTTTCCGCTTTTTTGAATTTCTGAATATAACGACGACGACGCGCAGCTGTACGTTCATCAACTTGACTCTTACGACCTTCAAATGGGTTTTCAGAAGTTTTAAAGTCAATACGAACTGGTGTACCTTCAAGTTTATACACTTTACGGAACACGTTCTCTAAGTAACGGCGATAGTCCGCAGGTGTCTTATCAACCTTGTTACCATGAATCACAATAGTCGGTGGGTTTTGTCCGCCCATATGCGCATAACGCATTTTAATACGGCGACCACTAATCATTGGAGGTTGGTGAGCTTCTGTCGCATCACTCAAAATTTGAGTTAATTTCGCTGGTGAAACTTTTAAGTTTGCAGACTCATAAGCACGGTGGATAGAAGGATATAAATCACCTACCCCTGTTCCATGCAGTGCAGAAATTAAATGAATTTTTGCCCAAGGAATGAAGTCAAAACGACGTTCAACGTCAAGCTTACATTGCTTGCGGTCGTATTCAGACATGTTATCCCATTTGTTAATGGCAATAACCATGGCACGACCAGCTTCAAGCGCATAACCAATTAAGTGTAAGTCTTGCTCAACAATACCTTCACGCGCATCAACTACAACAACCACAACGTGAGCATCTTTCATTGCCTGTAAAGTTTTCACAATTGAGAACTTCTCAATCATTTCATCAACTTTACCTTTACGACGCACACCAGCTGTATCAATTAAGGTGTATTTACGGCCTTCACGCTCAAACGGAATATAAATAGAGTCACGAGTTGTACCCGGTTGGTCAAACGCCACTACACGGTCTTCACCAAGTAAGCGGTTTACCAATGTTGACTTACCAACGTTCGGACGACCAATAATGGCTAAACGTAAGCCTGTATCTTTGTCATGCTCTTCCGGATTTTCATCTTCTGGAACTTCCGCAAGTACATCTTCAAGCATTTGCTGTACGCCGCGGCCATGGCTCGCTGCAACCTGTAATGGTTCACCCATACCAAGTTTATAAAACTCAACTAAAGCAGCTTCAGCATGTACGCCATCTACCTTGTTCGCAACAAGATAAATTTTCTTGCCTAAAGTACGGAGTTCACGAGCAATTTGCTCATCAGAAGCTAACAATCCAGCACGTGCATCAACTACAAAAATAATAATATCTGCTTCGTTGATGGCTGTTTTTGACTGCTCGGCCATGTAGTTATCGATACCGCCTTCACTTTCACCGATACCGCCAGTATCAACAACAATGAAAGACTTATTTTGATAAGTCGCATCACCATATTTACGGTCACGAGTCAGACCCGCGAAGTCGGCTACAAGTGCATCACGACTCTTGGTAATCTGGTTAAATAACGTTGATTTTCCGACATTCGGACGACCAATGAGCGCAATAACGGGTTTCATACAATAACCTTAATTCAAGACCAGCCATATCTCATGGCATGAGCATTAGAAACAGTACAGGAGATATATTTTAAGGTCAGATATGACCATAATAAAAGACGGGGCTTTGAACTGATTTAATTCAAACACCCCGATATTTTTTAACAGCGTAATTTGTTAAGCGGCTATTTTAGCACAAGCGAACAAAATTAACGATTCTGCCAAATACTTAAATCGCCTTTTCGGGTCGCAACGTAGAGCTGATTCTCAATAACACGTAATGTATTGACCTCACCACTTGTTTTAGAACGACCTACCAATTTACCTGTTGCTGGGTCGATCTGGTGTAAAACACCATCTAAATCGCCAACAATAAGGTCGGATCCCAACACAACAGGGTTACTTAAATGACGATTTAAGAGACTTTCATTTTCCCAAAGCTTTTCGCCTGTAGATAAATCATAAGCAGTCAACTTACCATCAGTTGATGAAACAAATACTTTATTGTCATAAACTTCTGGACGTTTGGTGCTGCTTGAATCTTCACTCCAAACTACGCGTTGAGAAGCCAAATCAGTCACTGTGACTTGACCTTGGAAGCTGGTTGTCACCATAAGCTGGCCTGCAACAACCGGATCACCATCAATATCAATTAGACGTTGAATATCAGAACGACCTTCACTTACCGCAACACGACGTTGGAAACGTGGAATACCACTGATCGTATCAATTGCATAAACATATGCATTTGCAGAAGCAATTAAAACAGTACGTGGATCAAGACTGACTGGTGATGGTTGACCGCGCAAACTGAACTGAACGTTTGGCAATTTGTATGCCCAAACTTGTTGTCCTGATGATGCATCATGTGCAAATACAGTACCGTCGTTTGCGATCGTAATCACACGTCCAGATTGAACTAAAGAAGGACTTAATAATGCACCAGATAATTGTGCAGTCCATTTTTGCTCACCTGTAGCTTGATCTAAAGCAAATAACTGACCTTTGCTGTTACCCACAACAACAATACCTTCAGCAGCTTCAACACCAGAGCTTAAGCCCAATTTACTTACTTTTTTCTCCCAAAGACGTTGTTTACCGCGATATGCAGCAACTTCGCCTTTAGGGTCAAGTGTAAAAACAACACCGTCACTAGCATCAAGTTGTAAACGTAATGGATCTGCCTTATTCGTAGAAGAAACACTGCGCGAAAACACCGGTACTAGAGACTTTTTCGACTCAGTCAATTTCGGTAGTGGATTTGGTTTTGCTTCTTTTACTTTGTTGCTAGAACATCCCACCAGTACAGCTGATGCGATTGCAATTGCCAAAGGCAGTTTGAATTTCTGATTCATTAAGACTCTTCCACCTGTGTTTCCAAAATTGGGCGCTCAATCTGTGGATCTTCAACTAAAACGCCAACACTTTCGAGTTTAATTTGTAAAATTTGTCGCTCTTGTTTACGTTCCAGTAACGAATCCCATGCAGCTTGATACGCTTTTTTAGCAGAATCAATATCTTTCTTCGCAACAAAGATATCACCACGTAACTCTTCTACTGTTGCTTTAAATGCCGGATCGACATTACCAGATAAGGTTTTTAGAGCTTCATCATATTTGTTTTGCGCTAATTGTGCATCTGCTAAACGCAATTTTACAACCTGAATCAGTCCTTCATCTTTTACTTTTGAGTTTTCAACTTTTTTCAAAGCTTTTTCAGCAGCAGCATAATCTTGTTTTTCATATGCAAGCTTTGCTAATACAAATTGAGTTTGTATCGCCTGAACTGAATCAATATCATCTTTTACAAGTTTATCTGCTGAAGCTGTGATTGAAGCTAAAGCATTTGGATTATCGGCTGTTGCATTTGCCTCATCCATTAACTGCTGTACTTTTGCAGTTTCTGTTTGGCTCGTTGCAAGATTTCTTTTTTGCCAATATTCCCACCCGAAAAAGGCAATCAATGCAATGAGAATCCCGCTAATCATGGCAGAACCATATTTTTTGGCGAACGACTTTAAGCTGTCGAATTGTTCTTCATCACTTAAGCTCATGTGATTGTCCTTTTCCAGATGTTTCAGTTTATTTTGTAAATTTTTCAATTAAGAATGGTACGAGTTCAGCCAATGCAACTTGAGACTGCTCAGCTGTTGCTAACTCTTTGATAGCAAGCTGCTGTGCTTCCCATTCACGTTCACCCAAAATCATGGCGTAAACGGCCCCAGCTTGATCAGCTTTTTTCATCTGACTCTTCATACTGCCTTGTGAACCCGTTTTAATGCGAACATTGCTATTAGCAGCTTCTAACTGATCACGTAATTGCTCTGCCAAAACTAATGCTTTAGCTTGATAAGCGGGCTCTGCAACCAAGAAAACTTCACAATCGCGTACAGTTTCAGCTTGTTCAACTTGCTCAAGTAGAAGCAATAAACGCTCCATCCCCATTGCAAAACCAACAGCAGGTACAGACTGATCAGCCTTACCTTTTAATTGACCAACCAGACCATCATAGCGTCCGCCTGCACATACTGTACCTTGCGAACCTAGTGCTGTCGTTGTCCACTCAAAAACAGTTTTATTGTAGTAATCTAAACCACGTACCAATTTTTGGTTAATTACAAATTTAACGCCTGCAGCAGTCAAATAATCTTGTAATTGTTGGAAATGGCTTAGGCTGTCTTCTTTTAAGAAGTCATGTAATTTCGGCGCATTTTCCAAAATTTTCTGGGTCGATTCAATTTTAGAATCTAAAATACGTAATGGATTTGTCGTTAAACGACGCTGTGAATCTTCATCCAAAGCATCTTTATGTTCATTTAAGAACGCAACTAAAGCATTACGGTATTCTGTACGCTCATCTGTTTCACCTAAAGTATTCAACTCAAGCTGAACCATGTGATCAACGCCCATACGTTTCCACAAACGAGCTGTCAAAAGAATCAATTCTGCATCGATATCAGGAGTCGCTACACCAAAAGTTTCTACACCGAACTGATGGAACTGGCGATAACGGCCCTTTTGTGGTTTTTCATAACGGAACATAGGTCCCATATACCACACACGCGGCGTAGCACCACGCAACAAGTTATGTTCAACCAACGCGCGTACACAACCCGCAGTCCCTTCTGGACGCAAAGTTAATGATTCAGGTGGGTTTCCTTTATCGAAGAATGTGTACATTTCTTTTTCAACGATATCAGTTGCATCACCAATAGCACGTTTAAACAGTCCCGTTTGTTCAACGATCGGCAAACGAATTTGTTGGTAACCATAAGCATCCATTAACGATGCTAAATGCTGCTCGAGACGTCTCCACGCTGCTGTTTGCGTTGGTAAGACGTCATTAAAACCTTTGATTGCGACAATTGAACTCATGATGAACTACGAATAATTTCTTTAGATTTAGCTTCTTCAAGCTCTTGAACACGTTGACGAACCATTGTTTCGATTTCATCAACCAATTGATTGGTATCAATTAAATGGCTTTTCTCACCATTACGATAAACCAGTGAACGAGGCGCAGCCCCAACAACCCCGATATCTGCTTCTTTTGCTTCACCTGGGCCATTTACCTTACAACCAATAACTGAAACGTCCATTGGTGTACGTATATCTTCTAGGCGCTCTTCTAAGGCCTGCATCACCTGAATCACGTTAAATTCTTGGCGAGAACAACTTGGACACGCAATAAAGTTAATACCATTAGAACGTAGGCCAAGCGATTTTAAGATATCAAAACCGATCTTGATTTCATCTTCTGGTTCAGCAGCAAGCGAAATACGCATGGTATCGCCAATGCCTTCCATCAATAACCCGCCAAGAGCAATCGCTGATTTCACAGTACCTGTACGGTAAATACCAGCCTCGGTTACACCCAAGTGCAATGGATTATCAATTTGTTGTGAAAGCAAACGATAGGCATCCATGGTTAAAAACACATTTGATGCTTTTACGCTGACTTTAAACTCATGGAAATCTAGACGGTCTAAAATATCAATATGACGTAAGGCCGACTCAAGCAGTGCCTGCCCTGTAGGCTCGCCATATTTTTTCTGCAAATCTTTTTCTAGAGAACCCGCATTCACACCAATACGCATAGAAATGCCATGATGACGTGCAGCAGCCACAACTTCACGAACTTTCTGGTCTGAACCGATATTACCCGGGTTAATACGCAAACAGTCTGCACCATAGTCTGCAACTGCTAAAGCAATTCTATGGTCAAAGTGAATATCAGCCACTAATGGAACTGAAACACGTTTGCGGATCGCACCAAAGGCTTCAGCTGCTTCCATAGAAGGAACTGAAACACGCATAATATCTGCACCTGCATCAACACAACGTTCAATCTGAGCAACTGTTGCATCGACATCGCAAGTTTCGGTATTTGTCATACTTTGCACGCTAATAGGTGCATCGCCGCCGACATAGACCGAACCAACACGGATTTTACGCGTTGGTCGACGTTTAATTGGGTTCTCTATCATTGTATCGCTCAACTCATGGTATTAGCGGGATAAACGGAATTCAGCTTTACCGTTTACCGTATATGGAGACAATGAAATCTGTTCTTGGTTTAAACTTAATGACACAGCTGTTGCGTCATCAAGACGAATCTGGAATGGAGACTCACCATTTAAGGTTAAAGTCGATGCCTGACGACCCGTAGCTAAAACTTTCCCTGTTGCATCTACAATATGAACAGAAGTTGGACGGTTAAAGTTTAACACCAATTGATCACCCGCTGTTGCAGAGGCATTTCCTTTCATAGGTAAAACTTCAACATTAGACTGATTCGCTTTTGGCGCCTCAGCTTCTTCTTTGTTTGAAGTCCATTTTTGGACACCCATCACAATCAATGACACGACAGCAATAATCAAAATCGCAAGCAATGCACGCTTTAACCACTTCTTGTTACGATCACTATTAGAACCCGGTAATTTACCCATGATTTTAATTGGTGAGTTGTTTAAAGCATGATTTGGCAAAAGGCCTGTATCGTTTGCATAAATCTCATCAAAACGCTGAATAATTGCAGTTGCATCAGCATTTAAATATTTTGCATAAGAACGATAATAACCTTTGATAAAGGTTGCTTCTGGCAAAGATTTATAATCGTCTTGCTCTAACGCACTGAGCGTTTTAAGCGGCATATTTAAATCTGAAGATACTTGCTCTAATTCTTTTTTCTGAGAAACACGAATTTGACGTAAATACTCACCAGGACGTTGAATATTTCCTAAAGCAGAAGTCGGTAAGCTTGAGCCAGTTGGCTGCTGTGAATTAGGATTTATTTCCATACGGCCTCAGTACTATACTGTAATTGCAAATAACGTTGATATTCTGGACTTTCCGGGAATAAAGCACGTAACTGGTTTACTAAAACTTGCATTCCCATTTTATCCGCATTGGCTCGAGCCACTCTTAAACCAATCCAAAGTGCGCGAGCACCCTGATTTTTCTGCCCCACTGTACGAACATATTGTTCATACATTTGTGTAGCAGCCGGAATCTGCTGCTGCAAATAAAAAATTTCTGCTAACTCTAACATTGAAATGTAAGAGTCGCGGTTAGCAAGGAGTGCTTGTTTGAATGTTTTTTCAGCACTCGCAATATCACCCAATTTTAAATAAATCCGCCCAAGATTTTCTAAGGCTTGATAGCGTTGATCATACCCTAATGTTGCACCAGCAATACGGAATTGCTCGACGGCATCATTATAACGCTCCATTTGGTACAAATACGTACCATAATTATTACGTGCCTGAGCATTATCTGGCTCAGAAGAAATTGCACGTTTAAAATAATGTTCTGCTTTTTCTAAATTGGGTTTACTGCCTTCTTGTTGCAATAAAATACCCATCATCATATTTGCCGTTGCATCACGACTATCGACACTTAAGGCTTGATCAAGGGAACGCTTTGCAGAATCCAAGTCACCAGAACGAATGTATTCTGCAGCAAGCTGCGTACGCACCTTCACTGCTTTTTCCGGGTCCTTTTTTAGTGTTGGCGAAGTCTGACAACCACTTGCCAGAAATGCAACTGCAACCCCCATACATAACATGATCTTTAACTTCGGAGTACTCAAAGTTTTCCCTCAACTTTATCCTTGTGTACGTAAAATCTCTTGACGCTGTGTAACTTTTTTCTGCCACTGTTCAGCACGGCGGGTTCTATCAGCTACTTGACCCACTAACTGTCCACATGCAGCGTCAATATCATCACCACGTGTTTGACGAATCGTACACACAAATCCGGCATCAGACAAAGTTTTTTGGAACGAGATAATACGATTTCGGCTTGAGCGACCATATGGCGCGTGCGGGAACGGGTTAAACGGAATCAAGTTAATTTTACTTGGTAGGTTTTTTAATAATTTAATCATTTGCTGTGCATGTTCAGGTTGGTCATTCACACCTTCCAACATGACATATTCGATGGTTACATGTTTACGTGCACTTTCATTACCATCTTTGGCAATATAACGCTGACATGCTGCAATCAACTGAGCCAATGGATATTTTTTATTAATAGGCACTAATTCATTACGTAGTTCATCGTTTGGCGCATGTAAAGAAATTGCCAAAGCAACATCAATATCTTTCGCAAGCTGGTCAATTTTTGGTACAACACCTGACGTTGATAAAGTCACACGACGTTTTGACATGCCATAAGCAAAGTCATCAAGCATAATGTGCATTGAGCTTAATACGGCGTCATAGTTGAGCAATGGCTCCCCCATACCCATCATCACGACATTGGTCACTGAACGCTCACGTTCAGCAACAGGCACTTCTTCCATATAAGAATAGTTTGCCATCCAAAGTTGCCCAATAATTTCATCTGGCGTTAAATCACGTTGGAAACCTTGCTTACCTGTTGAACAGAATGAGCAGTCCAATGCACAGCCCACTTGAGAGGAAATACAAAGCGTTTTACGTAATCCTGTTTTATCTTCGGCAGGAATTAATACAGTCTCAACTAATGAACCCGCACCCTCACCTACGCGAAACACCCATTTACGTGTGCCATCTTTTGAATAGTGACGGTGAACCACCTCAGGAGCTTTAATCTCACAAATTTGTTCAAGTTTTGCACGCAACTTTCCTGAAATATTGGTCATCTCAGCAAAATCAGTAACAAAGTACTGATGAATCCATTTCATGACCTGTCCGGCACGAAACTTTTTCTCACCAATATCTTCGAAGAATTTTTCTAATTGCGCGCGTGACATGCCGAGTAAATTCACTTTTTCGGCAGCAGGCGATGCTGGCGTGGACGAAGATTGCTGCTGTCCATCAAGATTTTCAGATGAAACGACCACTGCAGAACTCATGTGTATTTACCTAAACCATGTCAAAAACAGAAGATATTGTTCAAGAATCAGACAATATGCTCTTGAGAGAATAAAAAAACCAGATAAGTAGTATACCACTTATCTGGTTTGAATGCTTTCGATTAACGAGTGCGTGGGCAGATCTCGTTGTCAGCAAAGAAGTAAGCAATTTCACGCTCTGCAGAAGCAACTGAGTCAGAACCGTGAGCAGCATTTTCGTCGATGCTTACAGCGAAATCAGCACGGATAGTACCAGGAGCCGCTTCTTTAGGGTTTGTAGCACCTAAAATTTCACGGTGAGCAAGAACTGCGTTTTCGCCTTCAAGAACAGATACTACAACTGGACCAGAAGTCATGAATGCAACTAAGTCACCAAAGAAACCGCGTTCTTTGTGCTCTGCATAGAAACCTTCAGCATCAGCTTGAGAAAGGTGTTTCATTTTAGTCGCAACAATTTTTAAACCCGCTTTTTCGAAACGAGCAAAAATTTCACCGATGTGGTTTTTAGACACAGCATCAGGCTTTACGATAGACAAAGTACGTTCAATAGCCATGAGTGGCTCCTTTATTTTAAGATTTAAACTTTAAAAAATTTGCAGCATTATACCGATGTCATAGGCAATAATCAGCTTTGAATGTGTAAAAGTTGCGATTTTTTCTACTGTTTTTAGCGAACTTCATCTATCCAGGCCATTTGGATACCTTCTAACAATCCTTCGGTTGATTTATTTGGGTCATCACTGAAGTCTGGTAATGCACATACCCATGCATGTAAATCGGTAAAACGGATCCATTGCGGATCAACTTCTGGATGTGCTTCTGACAATTCAATGGCAATATCAATCGTATCTGTCCAACGTAAGCCCATAGCGGCTCCTATCTGTTTAATCTGCTAAATCACGAACTGTGTACTTTAGCAAATCCACAAACCTAATCGATAGCTTAAGCTGATAAAAATTACTGTTCGTTATAAAGCGATGTTTAATAATGGCGCTACAAATATAATGATACTTGCCACTGCCGCACCAATCAGCGCACCCACAATCACATCACTTGGGTAGTGAAGCCCAAGCACCATGCGAGACAACGCAACCAGCACCATGAAAGGTAACATAGCGGCTAATAACACAGGTTGGATATATCCCAACACAATTGTCACCATCACTGCATGTAACGTATGGCCAGATGGAAAACTAAAGTGATCAAGTGGTCTTTCACCAAGCACAATCACTTGATGGACTTGGTATGGGCGTGGACGCGTCGTTTTATGTTTTAGAAATTTATAAATTGCCGTTCCGATAGAGCCGCCAATTAACAAATAGATAATTTGCAAACTGTAGGTAATGCCATGCATTCCCCATACAATTGCCAGCATGAGGTACCAAAATGGCCCATCGCCTGCACGGCTAATAATTTTGAAGAATAAAGCCACACGTTGTGAGTGAGAAAAATGATTGAGATATAAACAGCCTCTCAAATCGAGATCGAGTATTTTTATTTTTGCATTCTTTAATTTCATGGTCGTTCTCCTATTTTAGGATACTTAGGTGAAGTCCACCGAGGATTCCTTCACCACCTGATAAAATGCCTGTTCTAATTGTTGTACCGGAAGTTGCCAACCGCTTTGCTGTACTTTATGACAGGCTTGCATGCCCATTTCTCTAAGTTGTTGTACTGAAGGGAGTTGATAAATTTGTTGTATAAAATGGTTTTTCTGCCCAAGTGGACTTAACCAACCACTTACGTTATGGACTAAATATTGATGTGCACATGCATAATCATACGCGATAACCGGCAAACCGCTCGCCATTGCCTCTAAAACTACGTTACCAAACGTTTCAACTTGACTCGCAAATACAAATACATCTGCGCTTGCATAGGCAGCCGCCAAATCTTGGCCACGCAAACTACCTGTAAAAATAACATGTCTCGCTTCAGGTAATGCTTTTAATCGAGCAAGATCCGGACCATCTCCTACCACAACCAGTTTAGTTTTATGTTGCTGCATGTTTTGCATGGTTGCATAACTTTCAACAATCAATTGCACTTCTTTTTCTGGTGATAAACGCCCTACATACAGCATGACACGAGTATCGGCATCGACACCCCATTGCTGGCGTAGGCTTTCTGAGCGATGCTTTGGTGAAAAGCGTGTAGTGTCGACACCTCGTCCAACCACAATAAGTGGACAGGTAATACCGAAACCACGTAAAGCTTCTTCTGTATCTTTACTTGGAACACAGGTCACTTGCGTGTTGTTATGAAACCAGCAAAGATATTTTTGAATTGGCTTAACTAAAAAAGCCAGATCAAAGAATCGACTAAAATCTTGAAATGGTGAGTGAAAGCCACTAGAAACCGGAATGTCTTTTGCTTTCGCAGCTTGCATAGCAGTTAAGCCTAGAGGCCCTTCCGTCACAATGTGCACAACATCTGGCATAAATTTTTCAAAAGCTTTTGAAACTTTTAAATATTGAGGCCAGCCAAATTGCAGCGTTGGATATTTGGGAATCGCTTGTGACATGACGAGACATTCTTGCTCTGGCAAAAAATCATGACACTTCGCTTTTTGTTCAGGTCGAACCAGTAGTATTTTATGCCCTTGTTTTTGCAAACCTTGACATAACTGTAATAGCGAGAGTGCTACGCCATTAATTTCTGGCGGCCATGTCTCTGTCACAATGGCAATTTTTAAACGAGGACGAACCAACCCGTGGAGTTGGTGCAATTCCTGAGTATTAGACAACTGCTGTTTTTGTTTAAAATAGAATTGGAAGCTTTCAGGGAGTTGCTGTTGTTTTAATAGTGCTGTCGCGTATGAGCCTTGCATAGCGCCATCCATCAATGTATTTATTTTCATGCTTAAAGATTAAGCAGCTTTCTTGACACTTTGATGATAAATGCATGACAGTTTACTGACATAAAAAATTAAAAAAGCACGCTGAGAACAGCGTGCTTTTCGTAAAACAGACAAAAGAACTTAACGGTTTTGCAATTTTGCATAATCCATAAGTACATTTGCCGCTTCATTCACAAATGTTTCTTCTTCTGGCAACGCAGGACGTTGGTTAGCTTTCATTTTGGCACGAGATTCAGCTAATGCATCTAATGAAGCTTGGTAGCTTTCCCAGTTTGCAAAAGGTTTTTGACCTGTTGCTGCACGACGTTCATTTTCAGCATCTAAAGTTTGCTTTTCTAAACTAAGAAGCTCTGCACGGCGCTTATCAATATCAAGTACAACCTGTTTTTGGTCACTCGTAACCTTTGCGATTGCTGTACGTTTATTTAAATATTTAAACTGAGGATCGACAGCAACACGTTGTTCAGAGAATTGAGACAACTTCGCAACATAAGGTTGAACAGAACCTTCACGCTTAAATGGTGCGGTAGGAATGGTATCCCACTTCAATGCGTTTTTCGATTTACGCTCACCAAACTCTTCGTTATAGATATCGACAAGCTTAATATCTGGCACTACACCTTTGTTTTGCGTACTACCACCTGTAACACGGTAGAATTTACGTTGCGTTAAAGTCGCTTGGCCGTATGCCAAAGTATCAAGTTGGACCTGAGCTGTACCTTTACCTGTAGTTGTACTACCAATGATAATGCCACGTTCATAGTCTTGAATTGCCGCAGAGTAAATCTCACTTGCTGAAGCAGATGCCAAGTTCACCAATACAGCGAGTGGACCTGTATAGATTTGCTGACCGCCATCATTGTCTTCAAATACACTGACATTGCCGTTGCCATCACGAATTTGCACAACTGGACCTGACTTAATCACTTGCCCAAGCATACGTGCAACTTCTTCTAATGAACCGCCCGGGTCATTACGCAAGTCAATAATAATACCTTCTACTTTCTTCGCTTTTAATGCCTCAAAAGCATTTGCAGTATCTTCGGAAACTGAACGATATTGCTGACCAGCGCGACGTGAACGATAGTCAAAATAGAACGATGGAATTTCAATCACACCTAATACATGCTTTTTACCATCGCGTGTCACTTCAACTGTACGTGAGCGAACACCTGCATCTTCTTCTTGAATAACATCACGTACTAAAGTCACATTACGTGCCTGACTCATTGATGCACCAGCACCAAGAAGTTTTAGCGTGACTTTAGTGCCACGTTTACCACGGATAAGCCCAACAATTTCCGAACTTGTCCAACCAACCACATCGATCATTTTGCCGCCCTCTTGAGCGACTCCAACGATTCGATCTCCCGATTTCACTTGACCAGACTTACTTGCAGGACCACCTTCTACAATGGTTTCAATCTTGGTGTAATCTTCATTGCCACGCTCTGGACGAATCGATACCCCAATCCCTTCAAGCTGCAAAGTCGTTTGGCGATTTAGTTCAATCGCATCAATTGGCGGATAATAGTTACTGTGAGGATCATAGGTCGCTAACATTGCATTTAATGTTTTATCTAAAACATCATCGCTTTTTACACGACTAATTCTTTCAAGCTGACGTGTATAACGCTTAGTCAAAGTCTGAGCTGGCGTTAAATCTTCTGGACCTTTTAAATCTTGACCATCAGCAAGTGACGGGTTTTCTTTAAGTGCCTTTTGTTTTGCCTGCTCTTCTTCACGGCTAATGGTTAAATTAATTAACTGTGAAACCAGCATTTTACGCCAGTGATTCTGTTGCTCAGCCGTTGTTTTAAAATACGGCGCTTTTTCGCGATCTACTTCTATATAGCTATTTGGTTGCTTTAAGTTCTGTTGTTGTTTCAACTCAGCCAACATGAACTCGTAAAATTGTTTTAAGCGTTCACGATATTGCTGGTGAATTGCAAACGGTCCAGTTAAGTTCCCCGCTTTTAATGAAGCACCAAAATTTGAACCATAGAGTTTTTTATAATTTTGAACTTCAGCGTCTAAAAATAATGAATGGTCTGGATCAAGACTGTCTAAATACATATCAAGAATACGGTTAGATGTATTCGCATCCAAACGCATATTTAAATAATGTTGGCGATCAACTAAAGTTGCCAGTTGACGAGCCACCAAGGCCTGCTCTTGCGTTGGCTGGATCGATTGAGAAACAGCAGCTGTATTGGTTGCTGCTCTTGCTTCGTTCATCGTATGAGAGAAGAATAAACCGCCAGTCGCGATTGCTACTGCACAAGCTATAGTTTGAAGTTTCATAAATTCTTAATACTTCCTTGGGTGTTCGTATCTTACACGCTCTGTTTTCGATATGAACTAAGCAGATTCAACATCTTAACCAACTAAATTGTTTATACCGTGTAGTTTTATCATATTCTGTACTGACAAAATGTAGCAAATCATTGCAAAATTCGCTTATTGTTTTTCAATCAAAATTCAAATGGAACCAATATGATTGGCGCGTTGATGCTGGACATTGCCGGCACAGAACTTACTAAAGAAGATATTGAACTATTACAAGCTCCGCAAGTCGGTGGCATGATTTTATTTGCACGAAATATTGAATCACCACAACAAGTCCGTGCTTTAACCGACCATATGCGCCAAGTTCGCCCAGATATTTTGATTGCTGTCGATCAAGAAGGTGGTCGAGTTCAACGTTTAAAAGCTGGCTTTACACTATTACCAGCGATGGGCCGCTTTGGCGAACTCTATATCACCCAACCACAAAAGGCGCTTGAACTGGCTGAACAGTGTGGCTGGTTAATGGCAACCGAAGTCTTGGCTGTGGGGATCGATTTCAGTTTTGCACCAGTTTTAGACCTTAATGCCATTAGTGATGTCATTGGTGACCGTGGCTTCTCTAAAAACATTGAGGATATTGCCCCGCTTGCTGGCGCATTTATGCGCGGTATGAAAAAAGCTGGTATGGCAAATACCGGCAAGCACTTCCCAGGCCACGGTTCGGTAAAAGCCGACTCACATGTCGCTGCAGCAATCGACAGCCGTAGCTATGATGAAATTTATAACCATGACATGCAAAGTTTCATTAAGCTTATGCCTGAGCTAGATGCACTCATGCCTGCACATGTGATTTATGATCAGGTTGACCCAAATCCGGCAGGTTTCTCACCTTTCTGGATTCAAGAAGTTCTACGCAAACGTTTGAATTTTAATGGCGTACTTTTCTCTGATGACTTAAGCATGCAAGCTGCTTGCGTCGCTGGTGGTGCAGATGCGCGTATTCAGGCCGCTCTGGCAGCGGGTTGTGATATGGGGCTGGTATGTAATGACCGTAGTGCAGCATGTACAGCACTTGAAGGTATTGCGAACTTAGAGCTACCAAACCAAGAACGCCTTGAACGCATGCGTGGTCAAATTCCACAAATCCAAGTTGGTGAAACTTTATCGCTTGGAAATGACTGGCAAGCTGTCAAAACAGCCATTGAAGAGTTTAAAAGCTCACTCTAAAGTATGGATACGTGAAAACGTCATCTGCAACCTGAGCAATGCAAAAGCGTTAGCGCTTTCGCATTGCGCAAGACAAACGAAGTGCGTAGCATTTACTAAAGCATAGCTTTCGTTTTACGGTACGGCAAAGATAATTAATCTTTGCTATTCGTACCTCAGGTTTTGCCTACTTTTGTCGAAACAAAAGTAGGTCGAACCGAAGGTTAATCCCGAAATGAAATGTTTAAAACAGCAAAACTCCGGCGTGATGCACTAGTCAGCTTAAATGACATAATTTCAATGCAAGATCTTATGATGCTTAGGTAATTAAGATCACACAAAAACAATAAATCGAGTTCAGGACGAATGACACAACACCTTTCAAAACACCGCCACATCTCTTTTACAGCCCACTATACGGGTTATATCTGGTATCAAATGGGGATCTCTCATGAAGCACTTGCTACAGCCAAAGGCAAATCACTAGCATATTTGGTTCATCCAATAGAATCATGGGCAGAGAAATATGTGGGTGGCAGCATGCGCACGACGCTTAAGCAGCGCCATACCATGCTTGATCATAATTTAGAGAAGTTAATTCAAGAAAACTCTGATTTACAGGTGCTTGAAATTGCCTGTGGTTTATCACCACGTGGCTGGTGGTTTAGGCAGCATTACCCTTCTATTACCTATCGAGAACTTGATTTACCCGATATGGCACAAACCAAACAAAATGCCCTACAACAAATTGAAAAAAATGCACCTGAGATTTTATCAGTCGATTTATTTACAGATGCTTTTGCTCAAGCATTTGAAGTGTTTGACCCGAACCGCCCACTGGTTGTGATTAGTGAAGGTTTGATTAACTATTTTGATAAAGACTTATTAAAACAACTGATCCAGTCGATTGCTCACTACGGAACTTCTTTTAAAAAGTTCCATTACTTAACCGACCTTTACCCTGAACCCGTTAAAAATAAACTCGCCAGTATTATCTGGAACAGCAGTAAATTACTTAAACTTATGTCTCGAAGCTCTTTTAGTTTTCACTTTAAAACGCCACTTGAAGTGAAAGACTTTTTTGAAGATGCAGGATTTAATCAGGTAAGTGTTGAACAACCACAAATATTCTTTGGACAAGTTTCTAAAGAGAGAGGTGAAGAACATTTAGGCGACTTAGTTTGGACCATTCACGCCCAAACAAAATAATAAATATAAAAAAAATGGAAGCTCGAAATAAACGAGCTTCCATTTATAAAAACCTAATTAAGCAGTTTGTTTTTGACGGACAATAAAACGACTTAAACGATCAGCAAGCTCAAAACTGCCATGCTTAAATAAAGCACGGATTCCTTGTTCAGTAGCTTCAAAGATTAAACATTCGATCGAGAAAGGGCCTTCCTCATCTTCTAGATGCAGAGCCAGATCCCGTGGGTGTTCATTTACAAAAACGAGCTGTGTCACATCATCTAACTTCAAGTACATCCCAAAGAAAGTGACATCTGCAATCGTCACTGACACTTCCGTTTTACATTCACGGTGGCTCAGTTTCGTTTTAGGTTGAAGAACTGAAATCCGTTCTTCACCTCGACGTTCCATACTTTGCATTTGTTCACGCGTCATTGGAATAATCCCATCCAAATTTTGGATAGATTCACCTTTTAAGAATGAAGTAAACAAACTCATGGTTTCTTTACGACGCTGGAGCTGTGGTACATGATCGGCATTGGCAATGAGAGCAAATTCCATATCTGGACATTGCAAAGCAAAATTGGCATTTTCATGAGGCAGAGTAAAACTGTCATACTGCCCTGCTGCAACCAGTGTTTTACACTTTGGAATCGGCACATCTGTTAAACGCAAAAGTCGATTACAGTTAATGTCATAACGTTCACGCTCGGTACCCGTAAACTCAGCCATTTGCCTAAAAAATAATTTTTTAGCTGTAGGTGACATACGGGTTTTATCTAACTTGGCATGATTGACCAAATATAAAATTACCGCTTGCCCAAACTCTTCCATACGGTTTTCTTGCATGAGTTTGAGCGATTCTTCCAAAATCATTCGCCAGCTTTTACGGGTCTTTTGCATAACACCCATCAAAATCATGCGATCCATCAAATCTGGACGGTGATAGGCAAAACAAGAAGCAACGACTGAACCCAACGACATTCCCATTACAGAAACTTTTTGAATTCCGACAATATCTAACCAGCGACCTAACATTTCTGATAAATCAGGTAGTTCTAATGTTCCAGCAGAAATTCCAGTATCCCGATTGGTAATTTGTTGATTTGCACCCATAGATGGCAAGTCAATTAGAATGACCGGACCACTTTCAAACAGTTGCTCAACACAATATTTATAAGAGTTAAAATTTTGAAAAGCACCACCAACAATCACAATCGGTGTTTTGTGAATGGTTTTTGGGTCTGCAATCGCCATGTATTCAATTTTCCAGCCGTCAATCCATGTGGTACGAGCTGGTTGTTTAAAACTATCTCTATGGTAGATATCGAAAAACCCAAAACCGGCATAAGCTTGGTTTATCTCCGAATCCATTTGAATAATGGAATTCATATCCTTGCTTCCTCCTTGCTGTAATTTTTTTATGCTGCAAGAGTTCCTTCTTGAACATGTAATCTTTTATGCACAAATCTTTAAAATTTGTATTAGTTTGTATTGCACAAGTCCATTCTAAACAATTGTCTGAAATATACGCAATCGCTGAAATGACCGCTCATCTTGTTTAAGCCGCTAATAGTTTTCAAAATATTTAAATGTTTTTTTATAGCGGTCACATTTTTGAAAAAAAGCCATTCATTGTTCCGCATTTGACTGCTACTATCGTAGTCATTGGTAAATGATTAAAAACTGCTATGCAAGATTCAATTGAACAATACATGCAAAAAGTCGGGCAACAAGCACGTGAGGCTTCACGCGTTTTGACAAGTGCTTCAACTTCGCTTAAAAATCATGCACTCTCTGCTATTTATACTGCTTTAGAAAATAATCAGGCAGCAATCTTGGCGGCGAATCAACTCGACATGGAAAAAGGCCGTAACAACAAGCTTGATAGCGCCTTACTTGATCGTCTTGAGCTTACACCCGCACGCTTTAAAGGGATGTTGCAAGGTTTAAAAGATGTGATCGCGCTTGTCGATCCAATTGGGGAAATTACGGATCTTGCATATCGCCCCACAGGTATTCAAATTGGAAAAATGCGTGTGCCTTTAGGTGTCGTTGGTATGATTTACGAATCACGTCCAAACGTAACACTAGAAGCTGCATCTTTAGCGATTAAATCGGGCAATGCCATTATTTTACGTGGTGGTTCAGAAGCACTTGAGTCAAATAAAGCCATCGCAGAAGCGATTAAACATGGTTTAAAAGTTGCTGGTTTACCTGAGCATTCGGTACAAGTCATTGAAACGTCTGACCGTGCAGCGGTTGGCCACCTCATTACCATGGCAGAATACGTAGATGTAATTGTTCCACGTGGTGGCAAGAGCCTAATTGAACGTGTAACCAATGAAGCTCGTATTCCTGTCATTAAGCATCTTGATGGTAACTGTCATGTGTTTGTAGAAGCTCAAGCTGACTTACAAAAAGCATTACCAATTACATTGAATGCCAAAACTCATCGTTACGGTGTTTGTAATGCAATGGAAACACTGCTTGTTGATGAAAAAATTGCAGACGTTTTCTTACCACGTATTGCTGAACTGTATGCTGAAAAACAAGTTGAGTTACGCGGTTGTCCAGAAACACGTCGTATTTTGGGTACGACTGTCAAACCTGCAACAGAAGAAGATTGGTATACCGAATATTTAGGACCAATTCTTGCCGTTAAAGTGGTTAGTGGTATTGATGAAGCAATTGACCATATCAATAAGTATGGTTCACATCACACCGATGCCATTGTAACTGAAAACTACACTTTGGCTCGTCAGTTCTTGGCTCGTGTAGACTCAAGTTCAGTCGTGATTAACGCTTCAACTCGTTTCGCTGATGGCTTTGAATATGGTTTAGGTGCTGAAATTGGTATCTCAACAGATAAAATTCATGCACGTGGTCCAGTTGGTTTAGAAGGCTTAACTTCTCAAAAATGGATTGTGTTAGGTGACGGTCAAATTCGTCAATAAGTCCTCTCTTATTTAAATAAAATGCCTGATCAATATCAGGCGTTTTATTTTGTTAGCTCCAATAAAAAACCAGCCCAAAGGCTGGTTTTTTTAGTCATATGTTCTTTAGAAAATAAAGTCGGTATTCACAAATTTAGAATAGTGCTCAGACACCATAGAGGCCAGCATGCCTTTGCTATCATCGGTCTGTTTAGCAGCAATCATAGCGCGGATAGAGAAAGCACGTAACGCATCATGCACAGACAGTGTACCTTCGGCAGAATCTTTACGGCCACCGAATGGGAATACATCTGGACCACGTTGACACTGACAATTGATATTTACACGACAAACTTGATGTACAAGTGTATCGACTAAATGACCAATTTGCTCGGGGTCGCTACCAAAAATACTCACCTGCTGACCATGATCCGAAGTCGTAACATATTCCAGCACAGTTTCAATGTCATCATAAACAGAGACAGGCACCACTGGACCAAACTGTTCTTCTCGATACAGTCTCATACCCTCTGTCACTGGATAAACTACGGCTGGATAAAACATGGTTTTGCAGAATTCACCACCTTCCGGATTAACGACTTTAGCTCCTTTTGCCACGGCATCTTCAATGACTTCAGTCATATAGGTCGTACGGTGCATACCTGGCAATGGAGTAATAAATACACCTTTTTCCCATGGCATACCCACTTTTAGTTTAGCCAGTTCAGCCGTTAAGCGCTTAACAAATTCGTCAGCTATTGACCGATGCACCATCAGCATTTTGAGCGCAGTACAACGCTGACCATTAAACGACAATGCTCCTAACAGGCACTCTTTCACTGTCAAATCCAAATCAGCATCTGGCAGAATAATGGCTGCATTCTTTGCATCTAATCCTAGAATCGCACGCAGACGGTGAGATTTAGGATGTTGTTTTTTCAAGTGATCGGCCACTTTACTAGAACCAATCAATGCCAATACATTAATTTTTCCAGATGCCAACAAATGTGGTACTACCAATGAACCTGGCGCATAAATGGTATTGATCACACCTTTTGGAAATGAATCACGGAATGCTTCCAACAATGGTTCAAACAGCAAGGTCCCAAATTGAGGTGGTTTAAAGATAATCGTGTTGCCCATCAGCATGGCCGGAATCAAGGTAGCAAAGGTTTCGTTCAGCGGGTAGTTGTATGGTCCCATACACAACACTACGCCTAATGGGGTACGACGAATTTGACCAATCGTACCTTCAGCAATTACAAAGCGGGAGTTGGCATTATCCAGATCTTTCAGGGCATCAATCGTTTGACGCATATAGGTGACAGTACGGTCGAACTCTTTTTCGGAGTCCGCCAAGCTCTTACCAATTTCCCACATTATCAGTTTAACAATGAGGTCTCGCTGTTCCACCATACGCTGAATGAAATTCTGCATACAGGCGATGCGCTCACCAACTTTCATCATTGGCCATTCACCACGACCATTATTGTAGGCGCGTACTGCCGCTTCTAACGCTTCGTCACTTTCTTTCTCACCCATGACTGGATAACTACCAAGCTCAACTTGCTGCAAGCTACCGTCAGGCTGCTGAATCCAGATTGGAGAGAATGTCTTCTTGGTTGAACCAGCCCATAACTTCAACTCACCATCCACTAATGAGATACGCTGATGAATCTGAGATGGCAGACGTACGCTGTCAGGAATACTATCTACTGGGGGAAATTTATGTTGTAAATTATTTGAATGGCTCATTATTCTTATCTCCAATTATTTATAAATTTAAACCTAGCCTGTTATGAACAGGTCTAGTTTGTGTGAATACCAGTACTGTTACCGGTATTCACCTTGCTTGGGCCTCAGGCTATAGAGCCATCAAGATGTGAGTTTTAAATGAGGTTATCCTCGACACACACTATCAGTCACCCCTAGCTTCTGGATGACTTGTTCAATGATCTGTTCTGGTGTGAGCGCAATATCAATAGCAATTGCTTCATTCACATCAGGTTCCTCTAATGTATCTAGCTGAGTTTGTAGCAATGATGGGTCAAAGAAATGGCCTGCTCGCTCAGCAAGACGTTGCTGCAACAGCTCATAAGAACCTTTTAAGTATACAAACTTAATATTCTGGTCCTGCCCTCTTAAAATATCGCGATACATCCGCTTTAAAGATGAGCATGTAAATACAGCCGTTTCACCATCTCTTTGTTTGGTTTCAATCGCCTGACGAATGGCTTGTAACCACGGCAAACGGTCTTCATCAGTTAAAGGAATACCTTGGCTCATCTTGCTTTTATTTGCAGCTGAATGAAGCGTATCGCCATCGAGGAACTCACAAGCCAAACGCTCTGATAACAACTCACCGATTAGGGTTTTACCTGTTCCACAGACACCCATTGCAATCACAATCATGGATTACTCACCTTTAATTATAAAATAGTACTAAGCAGTAGCGTGAAAGATAAACCCAACACCGAAATGATCGTTTCTAATACCGACCAAGTTTTGAGTGTCTGCCCTACTGTCATACCAAAATATTCTTTGATTAGCCAAAATCCTGCGTCATTTACATGTGAGAACACCAATGAACCTGAACCCGTCGCAAGGACTAAGAGTTCCGGTCTAACAGCAACGCCAGCCGTAGCTGCAATTGGAGCAACAATGCTACAAGCGGTAGCCATAGCAACCGTTGCAGAACCTGTAGCCAAGCGAATTAATGCTGCGACAAACCAGCCTAACAATAACGGCGATAAATTTGCCTTCAAAGCTGTAGATACAATCTCATCAGAAATACCGGTGTCACGCAAAATGCCACCAAAACCGCCACCTGCACCTACAATCAACATAATCCCGGCAATAGAAGCTAAACACCCGCCACAGAATTTTTCAATTTGTTCACGGTTAAAGCCCTGCATCGTACCAAAGGTAATAAAGCTGACCAGTACAGCAATAAGCAATGCGATATCAGAAGTACCAATAAAACGTAGTACATCATTTGCGAAAGTTTTTGGTGCAAAGAACAGATCAGCCCAACTTCCGATTAACATGAGTACAACAGGCAACATAATCGTAAATAAGGTAATCCCAAAGCTTGGTAGCTCACGAGTCTTAGTCGTATCTGCATCAACAAACTGCTTTGCTAAAGGGTTATTTTCAGGCAATTTGACGTATTTATTAATCCAGAGTGCATACAAAGGCCCAGCCACAATAGCTGTTGGAACACCGACTATTAAACTGTAAGCAATCGTTTTACCAATATCAGCATGATATGCCTGCACTGCCAGCAAAGCTGCTGGATGTGGCGGAATTAAACCATGTACAACCGACAAACCAGCAACCATAGGCAAACCAACAACTAATAAGGACTTGCCTGTCCGTTTAGCAATGTTGAACGCAATTGGAATAAGTAGAACAAAACCGACTTCGAAAAATACGGGAAGACCAACAATAAGAGCAATAAACATCATGGCCCAGTGAATATTTTTCTCACCAAACCATTTAATTAAAGTAATTGCTATTCGTTCAGCACCACCTGACTCGGCCATCATTTTGCCGAGCATCGTTCCGAGCGCGATTACAATCGCAAGGTGGCCCAAGGTTTTACCAGTACCAGCTTCATATGACTTAACAATATCGCCCATTGGCATGCCAACAGCTAAAGCTAAACCGAGTGAAACAATGATAAGAACTAAAAAGGGATAAATTCTGAACTTCGCGATCATAACAACCAATGCAATAATCGCGATTACAGTGTAGATCAGCAACATGCCACCCTGAACCGTCTCCATGGGACACTTCTCCTTGGAATTATTATTTAGGCACACTGCCTAAACAAAGGTCTTCAACCACAGTAATTCCTACTGTTAAGACATTAATTTTTTATATTTAGGTGTGACCAGCACAAACTGGTCACATCAATACAGCCTTTAAAGCACATAGAATGCACTTCATTTTTTATAAATATTGACTACATTTACAATGCTCTCAACTGACTCGCAATTTGAGCTAAACGCGTAATTTCAGCCCAGTCTTGTTCAGCAACAGCAGCTTTAGGCGTCAACCATGAACCACCCACACAAACTACGTTAGGTTGCTTCAAGAAATCTGGTGCTGACTCTGCTGTAATTCCACCGGTCGGGCAAAAACGCAAGTTTGGAAATGGACCATAAAATGCTTTGAGCATCTCGACCCCACCTGCTTGCTGAGCTGGGAAAAACTTCACAATGTCATAACCCAACTCAATCGCCTGAATCAGATCACTTGGTGTCATGACTCCTGGTAATAAAGGTAAGCCAGCATCTTGCGCAGCCAAATGTAAGTCTTTGGTCAAACCAGGAGATACACCAAACTTAGCGCCTGCTTTTTTAGCTTGAGCACAATGCTCAGGCTTGGTAATTGTTCCCACCCCCACCACAATGTCGTCTGCCAACTGAGACGCTCGCTCAATAGCAGCCAAACCAGCAGCAGTACGTAAAGTAATTTCCAGTACTTTTACACCGCCAGCATGCAATGCACGTGATACATGTTCACCTTGTTCGGCAGAGTCAAAGGCCAACACGGGAATTACTGGGCCTAATTTGACCACATCTTCAATCTTGCTCATTACGTTGTAATTCCTTTGTCTCAAATAGGCGCTTGTGGCTCTTCACCAACAAGTGAACCAAACACAGATGCACCATGTTCAGCAGGTGCTGCTGCTGCACGGAATACACCAAATAATTCACGACCAAAACCGACTTCGTTTTCTGCCTGATGTTCTGGCTGTGCAACAGAGCGTGACTGCCAAGTTTGTTCATCTAACTCAATATCGAGTACACCAGCTTCAGCATCAATAACCAGCATATCTCCGGTTTGAACTTTGCCAATCGGGCCGTTAAGTAAGGCTTCTGGAGACAAGTGAATCACTGCAGGCACTTTGCCTGAAGCGCCAGACATACGACCGTCAGTGACTAATGCAACATGGAAACCTTGATCTTGTAAAACACCCAACACAGGCGTCAAACGATGTAACTCAGGCATACCATTCGCACGTGCACCTTGGAAACGAACAACCGCAATAAAGTCTCGGTGTAATTCGCCACGGTCAAACGCTGCTTGTACCGCTTCTTGAGAATCAAACACAATTGCTGGAGCTCTAACTTTACGGTGCTCTGGCGCAACCGCAGAAATCTTGATAACACCACGACCAAGGCGACCTTGCATTAAGCGCAAACCACCATCTGGCTGAAACGGCGCATCAATGCTACGGAGTACTTTGTCATCAAGGCTTTGAACCACACCGTCAACCCAAGTGAGCTTACCGTCAATCAATTTCGGTTCTTTGGTGTAGTGCTGTAAACCCTTACCAGCGACTGTTGTTACATCGCTATGCAACAAACCTGCCTCAAGTAAGTTACGAATAAGGAATGCCACCCCACCCGCTGCTTGGAAATGGTTTACATCGGCCTTACCATTTGGATAGATTTTTGCGAGCAATGGAACAACAGCAGACAACTCATCAAAGTCATCCCAGTCAATTAAGATGCCAGCCGCACGTGCAATCGCAATAAGATGTAACGTATGGTTGGTTGAACCGCCTGTAGCCAGTAAAGCGACAATGCCGTTTATAATTGCTTTTTCATCAATCACATGACCGATTGGTGTGTAGTTGCCTCGCTCAGCAGTTAAGTCAAGTACACGCTTAGCAGCTTCAGCAGTGAGCGCATCACGTAATGGCGTATGAGGGTGAACAAATGCAGCGCTTGGCAAATGTAAACCCATGACTTCCATCAGCATTTGGTTACTATTAGCAGTACCGTAGAAGGTACATGTGCCTTGACCATGATAGGCAGCCGATTCAGCTTCAAGTAAGGCATCTCGGCCCACTTGACCAGTCGCGAATTGTTGACGAATTTTAGCTTTATCATCATTCGATAAACCGCTACTCATTGGACCCGCAGGCACAAAAATAGTCGGTAGATAACCAAACTGTAAGGCACCAATCAGTAAGCCCGGTACAATTTTATCGCATACGCCGAGACACAATGCGGCATCGAACATATTATGAGAAAGTGCAATTGCTGTACTCATCGCAATTGTTTCACGTGAAAACAATGACAATTCCATACCGGCATTACCTTGAGTAATGCCATCACACATTGCTGGGACACCACCAGCAAACTGAGCAACACCACCATTTTCACGGGCAGCTGTTTTTATAATGTCTGGGAAGGTTTTATAAGGGGCATGTGCTGAAAGCATTTCATTATATGAAGACACAATGCCAATATTTGGTTCACGGCCAACTTTAATAATTAATTTTTCATTATCTTCCATGCTGGCAAAACCATGCGCGAGATTGGCACATGAGAGTGCTCCACGAGCAGGAAATTTACCTTGGGCATGTTCAATGCGTTGTAAATATGCAGAACGAGTTTTTTGGCTACGCGCGATTACACGCTCGGTAACTTTTGCCAATATTGGGTTCGGCAAGTCCATGCTGGACGCTCCTGTACAACCGGATAAGCCGGAAAAACAAAATAGACCAAATGATATATTTAACGATCATTTGGCAGAGGGATGAATAATATTATTAAGGCAAAAAGCGACATGCAAGCCCTTATAACTCCGAGCAATACCCTAGCCCTTAGCATTAAAGACAAATAATGTTTAAGTTTTAAACAAGGAAATGATTTTATTTTTAACTATATTTACGGGTAAATTAAAGATTAATAACTATGAGAAATTTCTCATAATATCAAAGCAATAAAATATCTTTATAAATGGGTGAGCACTGACTTTTTTATACTTAGTTTAATATTAAAAATGTTTATAATTTATCCTTTTTATCCTATATATAAACTATTAAAACTTAATTTCAATTACGTATATTATTTGTAATACTCCCCTCTAGTTTGATTAAAATAACAACACTTCTTTTTTCTTAAAAAATTTATACCAAATAGTTGAAAATTACATTGATTCAAAATTTACTTTTCATAAATACATACAAAAAACTGTTTAATTCTTCTACAAAAAAACAATAAATACAGTGGTTAAGCTTTATACTCAACGAATATTAGTTATAAAAAATTTGATGGTCGATAGTGCTTAAGTCTAATGGGCTAAAGTCTATCTTGGACAGAAAAACAACACATGTTAAAACATCACAACCTGCTCTTAATGCATGTTGCAATTAATGCCTTTTGATCAGGAAGTTAGGAAAACTATTTTTAAATCAGGACTTGGGTATTTCAACGTGGCTACATCAGTATTAGTTATTAATTGCGGTTCTTCATCTATTAAATACGCGCTGGTTTCAGACCGTCGTGAAGATCGTATTTATGGTTTAGCAGAAAACTTAGGGGCGGCTGATGCTCGTATTAAAGGAATTACTGTCGGTGGAGAACCACTAGAGCTCTCAATTCCCTATGCTGACCACGCCAAAGCTTTAGAAACTTTACTTGCACGTCTTGCAAACTATAAACCTCAAGCAATCGGTCACCGTGTCGTACATGGTGGAAGCCTCACCAAAGCTGAATTACTTACTCCTGAAATTATAGAACGTATTCGTGCAGCTACTCCTCTTGCACCGCTTCATAACCCAGCCCACTTAATCGGGATTGAAGCAACGATGCGCCTATTTCCTGAATTACCTCAAGTTGCCGTATTTGACACTGCATTTCATCAAACCATGCCTGCGCATGCATACCGTTATGCAATCCCTAAATTTTTATATACAGATCATAACGTTCGCCGCTATGGCTTCCACGGCACAAGTCATGCTTATGTGTCTGACCGCGGTAGTGAACTGGCTGGTAATTTCCAAAAAGGCGGTTGGTTAACAGCACACTTGGGCAATGGTAGTTCGACATGTGCCGTATGGAATGGACAAAGTGTTGATACCTCTATGGGCCTTACTCCGCTTGAAGGCGTTGTGATGGGAACCCGTAGTGGGGATGTCGACCCAAGCTTACACAGTTTCCTTGCAAAAAATCTTGGTTGGGACTTGGCGAAAATCGATAAAGTTTTGAATAACGAAAGTGGCTTACTCGGCTTATCACAACTCTCTAACGATATGCGTACAGTGATTGAAGCCTCTGAAAATGGCAACGAAGATGCGCGTCTTGCAATTGAAGTATTTAGCTACCGCCTTGCAAAATCACTTGCTGCCTTAAGCTGTGGTTTACCGAGCATTGATGGCCTGATCTTCACAGGTGGTATTGGTGAAAACTCAGCTTACATTCGTGAAAAAACTTTAGCTTATTTACCTCACTTTGGTTTACAGCTCGATAAAGACCAGAACAACAATTTAAAACGTGGCACAGAAGGTCGTATCGATAGTGGTACAGGCCCACAAATTTGGGTGATTCCAACCGATGAAGAAGGCCGTATTGCCAAAGAAACTCGTCAGGTTGTAGACGTTGCACAAAATACATCTCCTGAAGTTAGCCTTGCTTAATTACAGAAGTCAAAAAACGCTATTCATTTATTTATAGGTTTATATGAATACAATTTTATTAATTCCTACAGGTGAAGGGGTTGGTTTAACCTCTGCCTGCTTAGGTATGATTTATGCACTTGATTGTAATGGGATTAAAGCAGGCTTTTTAAAACCGTTTTCTCAGGTAGATCAAGAAAATTTAGACCGAACTACATCTTTATTTGGTCATTTATTTCAAGGTAAAACTGTTCAATCCATTTCTCATGAAAAGTTAACCCAACGCATTGCGTCAGGTGAAGTTGATGAGCTACTTGAAGAAGCAGTAAGTCTTCATCGTAGTATTGCAGCAGACAACAATGTCATTATTGTTGAAGGCCTATTGCCAAATGGACAAGACCATTTTGCCAGTGAGCTTAATGCAAGTCTTGCTCAAGCCCTCGATGCAGAAGTGGTTTTAGTGAGCACTGCTGACATTCAAAACCCACGTAAAACAGCCGAGAAAGTTGAAGCTCACTTGCGTCAGTTTGGCGGTGCAACTTCAAACCGAACAGCAGGTGTACTCTTTATGCGTACACGCGGGTTATCTGAGGAAACAGCTCAGATTCCTGTTGCGTTTGATCCATCGTTACGACCGACTGAAGACATCGCAAAATTTACGACAGAGCTGCAAAAATATAATCGCTACTTTGGATCGAACGATTTACCCATTATTGGTTTAGTCCCATTTAGTAATACCTTAAGTGTACCTAGAACTTTAGACATCGCGAACGTGATTGACGGTCAATGGGTACATCAAGGCGAAGCGAAAACACGTCGTATTTTGCATTCAAGTTTAATTGCCTCAAGCATTGAATATGAACTGAATAAATTCATTGCTGGCGAACTGATTATTAGTGCATCTGAACGTACCGACGTTTTACTTGCAGGTAGCTTGGCAACCAGCAACGGTATTCCATTGGCAGGCTTGGTACTGACCGAACGTGAAGCACCTGCCCCTGAGCTTTTAGAGTTTTGCCAAAGCGCTATCAAACAAGGCTTACCAATTTTACATACCCGTTTAAACACACTGGAAACGGCACAGCGCTTATCTGATTTTGGTAATGAAATTCCAATCGATGACACTGAACGTGCCGAGCAAGTGACTCGTTTTGTTTCAAGTCATATCGATGTCGAATGGCTTAAACAGCACAGTAATAACGGTGCAACTCCACGCCTTTCTCCTTCTGCATTCCGTCATGAGTTAGTGCAAAAATCAATTGCAGCTAAAAAACGAATTGTGCTTCCAGAAGGCGATGAGCCACGTACTATTGAAGCAGCTGCTATTTGTCAGGCGCGTGGTATTGCGCATTGTATTTTGCTAGCAAAACCAGATGCAGTACAAGACGTTGCAAAAGCACGCGGTATTGAACTACCAGCTGACCTAGAAATTATTGATCCGGACAGTATTCGCAACCAATATGTTTCACCAATGGTTGAACTGCGCAAAGGTAAACTCAACGAGTTACAAGCCAAAGATCAATTACAAGACACCGTAGTTCTCGGCACCATGATGCTGGCGCTAGATCATGTAGACGGTTTGGTTTCTGGTGCAGTTCATACAACAGCGAACACCGTGCGCCCTGCTTTTCAACTGATTAAAACCGCACCTTCTTACTCACTGGTTTCATCCATATTCTTTATGCTTTTACCAGATGAAGTCTATGTTTACGGTGACTGTGCAATTAACCCAGACCCTACAGCCGACCAGCTTGCTGAAATTGCGATTCAGTCTGCTGACTCTGCAAAAGCGTTTGGAATTGACCCACGTATTGCCATGATCAGCTACTCGACTGGAACCTCTGGAACAGGTGCGGATGTTGAGAAAGTACAACAAGCGACTCAAATTGCTCAGCAACGTCGCCCTGATTTACTGATTGATGGTCCACTCCAATACGATGCAGCTTCTGTTGAAAGTGTGGGTCGTCAAAAGGCACCTGACTCACGTGTTGCTGGTCGTGCCAATGTATTTATTTTCCCAGACTTAAATACAGGTAACACGACCTATAAAGCAGTACAACGTGCAGCAAATGTAGTCAGCGTTGGACCAATGTTGCAAGGCCTAAACAAACCAGTCAATGACTTGTCTCGTGGTGCTTTAGTAGATGACATCGTCTTTACTATTGCATTAACAGCAATTCAGGCTGAACAACAAGCTGCTGCCAAATAATTAATATCATTTAATCTTTTCTACCTCTCGCCATTTGATGTCCGCTCAAATGGCTTTTTTTATTCTCAAATAACTGCCTTAGCAGTTGGTTGTTCTTAGTTTTAAATCACTTAGCATTGGTCTTATTCGACTTTCGGTCAAAAGATCAACCAATCCCCCACAAGATTGTGTTTTTGTCATATAATTTAGCCCGCTAGCTAACAGCCCGCTCAAGAGATTTTTTGGTATGACAACGATTATCAAACAAGATGACTTGATTACATCAATCAAGGACGCCCTACAGTTTATTTCGTACTATCACCCGCAAGACTTTATCCAAGCGATGAGCCGTGCTTATGATCGCGAAGAAAACAAAGCTGCAAAGGATGCAATTGCACAGATTTTAATTAACTCTCGCATGTGTGCGGAAGGTCATCGTCCAATTTGCCAAGATACTGGTATTGTTAACGTTTTCCTTGAAGTGGGCTTAGATGTTAAATTCGATTTAACAATGAGCTTAGACGATGCAGTAAATGAAGGTGTTCGCCAAGGTTACCTTGAAAACAGCAACGTTCTTCGTGCATCTGTACTTGCTGACCCTGCATTCGGTCGTAAAAATACAAAAGACAACACCCCTGCTGTTATTCACTACAAACTCGTACCGGGTAACAAAGTAGATATTACTGTTGCTGCGAAAGGTGGCGGTTCAGAAAACAAATCTAAACTTGCTATGCTTAACCCATCTGACTCGATTGTTGACTGGGTTCTTAAAACTGTTCCAACTATGGGTGCAGGTTGGTGTCCTCCTGGTATGCTCGGTATCGGTATTGGTGGTACTGCTGAAAAAGCCATGATGCTTGCGAAAGAAGCACTCATGGAAGAAATCAACATGGACGAATTACTTCGCCGTGGACCAGAAAACAAAATCGAAGAACTTCGTATCGAAATCTTTGAGAAAGTAAATGCTCTTGGTATTGGTGCACAAGGTCTTGGTGGTTTAACGACTGTTCTTGATATTAAAATCAAAGATTATCCATGTCATGCTGCTGGTAAACCAGTTGGTATGATTCCGAACTGTGCTGCGACTCGCCATGCTCACTTCCAGCTTGATGGTTCAGGCGTAGCTCATATTCAAGCACCAAAACTTGAAGACTACCCATCAGTAACTTGGGACTCTTCACAGTCTAAACGTGTAAACCTTGATACCATTACTCAAGAAGAAATGGATTCTTGGAAACCAGGCGACACTTTACTTCTTAGCGGTACAATGTACACAGGTCGTGATGCGGCGCACAAACGTATGGTTGAAATGATCGACAATGGTGAAGAATTACCAGTTGATCTTAAAGGTAAATTCATTTACTACGTTGGTCCTGTTGATCCAGTGGGTGATGAAGTTGTTGGTCCTGCTGGTCCTACAACTGCAACACGTATGGACAAATTCACACGTAAAGTACTCGAGCATACTGGTCTATTCGGTATGATTGGTAAAGCTGACCGTGGTCCAACAGCAATTGAAGCAATCAAAGACAACAAAGCAACTTACCTCATGGCAGTTGGTGGTGCAGCTTACCTCGTATCTAAAGCTGTTCGTGAAGCTGAAGTTGTTGCCTTCGCTGACTTAGGTATGGAAGCAATCTACAAATTTGTAGTTGAAGATATGCCTGTATCTGTAGCGGTTGATGTAAACGGTACATCAATTCACGCAGTGGCTCCAAAAATCTGGCAAGCGAAAATTGGAAAAATTCCAGTAATCGATGCCGCAGTAGGCTAATCAAGAAAAGCACCGAATTCGGTGCTTTTTTTATGCCTTATAATTTTTTTGGAAATTGAAAAGAATTGTAACAATTGATTCACCAATCTGTGCTATTAATAAATACACCCACCCGCCATAAACTGCATATAGGTCATTTCATGACTATCCGCCCTATTCTTAAAAATCTCTCAATCAGCCTCTGCCTAAGCTGTATTACAACAAGCTTATTTGCTTCTCCTGCCAAATTAAGTTCAGTGAAAGAACTCATGCAAATGAGCCAAATTGATTATTTGCTTAAAGAATCAATTAATGAATTAACGCCTTATTATGATCAACAAGCTGAACAGATCATCACTAATATTACGGGCATCAAAACTTTAGGCCCGAAAGAAAAAGAGGCAGCGAAAAAGTTAGGCTTACTTTTAAAAGATTCGAGTAACCAGCTCATTAGTAGCCCAAAAACTACGCAAGCCTTACAAGATATTTATTTAAAGACATATACTGAAGAAGAAGTTCAGGCAAATCTGAAATTTTTGAAAACCCCAGAAGGCCAATCGATTACGCGTAAAAACGTACAGATTATGGGACAAATTTCAGAATATATGATGGAGCTGGGTCAACAAACCTTTAATGACCCTAAAGCACGTGATCACATGCAAGAAGAGATGCTTAAAATTATTGCGCCATTGATGAAAGATAAAGAAAAGTCTTAACTTTTCCCTTTTTTATGTTTGATTTAAATCACATAATTATTCATATAATGTCACACAATCTATAAATAAAAAACTAATGAAGAACGAATAATCAAGTTAGGGGGGAATACCCCCTTTTTTAATACTTGAATTTTCTACGCGACATAACCTAACGCCTTAATTTTATTAATATCTTTTTATTCTACTCAACCAACGTTAGTATGATGAACATATTATTTAAGGGGAAAAGTAATAAATGTCAAAAGCACTTAAAGCATCTACAGTTGTTGGGCAAAAAAATGGGAAAGACTTAACGGTCGGACAAATCAAAAAAAATCCATTAAATCTAGCTTATATCAATGAATTTAATGAAGAACTCTGCCTTTTAGCTTTAACACATAGTTCAATTAATAATAGGGAAAAAGTAATTTCATTAATTCCACAACTTTATCAAACAGATGATTTTTGGATTAAAGCTATTCAAGAAAACTACCACATTTTAGAGAATGTTCCACAACAAACAACCGAAATTTGTTTAGCTGCAATTGAAGCAACATCATATTGGAGTCTTGATGAGCTTTATTCTTACATCAAAGAACCCGATGATGTAATTTATCGTGCTTTAATTCAAAAAAATGGCAAACTCATTAAGTATGCACATCGACAGACTCCTGAACTATGTTTACTGGCAGTTCAGCAAAGTGGCTATGCCTTAGAATATATTACCGAACCAGATGAAAATTTATTTTTAATTGCTGTACAAACCAATGGTAGTGCTTTAGCGTACATTCCTGAACAAAACACACTGTTATGCCTAGCCGCAGTAGAGCAAAGTGGTGAAGCTTTAAGATGGGTAAAACAACAAACACCCGAAATCTGTTTAGCAGCAGTCCAAACACAAGGCTTATCTTTAAGCTATGTTAAAGAACAAACCTATAATATTTGTTTCGCTGCAGTACAACAAAATGGCTTAGCTTTAAAATATGCCCAACAACAGGATTTTGAAATTTGCTTAGCTGCAGTACAACAAAATGGCTTGGCTTTAAAATATGTCCAACAACAGGATTTTGAAATTTGCTTAGCTGCGATACAACAAAATGGCTTGGCTTTAAAATATTTAAAGAATCAGACTTATGATCTATGTTATGCTGCGATTCAAAATAATGCAGAAGCATACAATTACATTAGAGATGAAGAACTAAAACTAAAACTTCCTAAAAAAATCTCTAAATCAACTCAAATTACAAAAAAAAGCTCTCATATATCTTTTGACTTATCAAAATTTAAAAAATCTCGTATTGTACAACCTGATAATTATATTCAGCAAAAATTAGACCCTATTAAAACTTTGGAAACTATCCATCAATCATGGTGGCAAAACCGCTATCAGGAAGATAGTTTTTGGTTAAATTGGATCGATGGATTAAATGGTGAAAACATACAAATTGAGCCTAGAACTTTTGTTGCCTATCATCAAGCTTTTTTTGAAGAAAGCCAAGTTTTCAAATTAGATGAATTTAATCTCTATCATTACATTCGTTTAAAGCCTTTATTTGACAAGATGCTAACTGATAAAAATATCAAAAGAACACTCCCATCTCGTTATTATCGATCATTCTTTAAAATTACGTGGGAAACACACCTGCCTTATATTGAATTAATTAAAGGCCTACATGTAGCAGATATTGATATTTATTTTTTGATTGATCAATTAAGCCTAATTTATCCAGAAGTCAATGATGCATTTATTTTAAACCATCTGATGAATAGTTCAGAAAGCTCTATTGCTACACAGATTTTAATAAGGACAAAAAACTTTGAACAGTTTATGATTAATAACTTTGATTTATTAGCCAACAATATAAAACACTTAATTAGCGAAGTTAATTTTAGAAAAAATTTTAGAAAATTTTGTTCTAAAATTCCACATATTGATATATATATTCAACAATTAATTCAAACATATAAAACTAAAAATATTCTGATTGATCTAATTATTTGGTTATCGGACTTTCCAACCTCATCAAATCAAGAGTATCTTATTCAACTTCTCAAAAAAGGAAAAGATGGTAGTTTAAATTATATTATCGTAACATTTTTGAGTAAAATAGGAACTAATATTTCAGATTATCTAAACCCTGAATATTTACTATTAGAAGCCAAAAAAGTAATGTCTAAATATAAAAAAAATGAAATAGCATTTTTAGACTTAAATCAGCTTCCCGAATTAAAATGGAAAAAATCAAAAGATATTATTAATCCTAAAATTATTCACTCATGGTTGATTTTATCTTTAGATACTGTTCAAAATATCAGTAGAGAACTATTATATCAGTATATCGAATTACTTGATGATGATAGTAAAATTAAGATTGCTAATTATATTTTTCAGCAATTCGAGCAAAATTTAAAAATAAATAATAGTCCTTTACTTCGCTATAATGGCTTACTTATTTTCATTAAATTTGTTTCCAAAAATAAAATTATAGAACTTATCGAATATATGAAACCACTCTTGTGGTCAAATAATAGAGCTTTAATCAATCAGCAACGTATATTTATAGCAGCAAAACTTCATCATTTAAAATTTGATGATATGGAGCAATATGATTTTGAAGTATTAAAACAACAGTATTTAATAGATATTAAAGAAATACAGCAAAACTTCTAATTTTTGGGAAATTAAAAATGAATTCACTATGGTTATCATCAATATCAGAAAACAAATTGGAACAGGCTAAAGCTAGTCCTAATTTTTTTAATTTTTTACTAGAAGATAAAGATCTATATCGAACTTCTTTTGAGCATTACCACCATGAACATTTAAATCTTTTACATCAAAAGGACTTATTTTCAACACGATTTTTATGCCACGAAGTTGCTGAGGGAGTTTATATAATGAGTCCAGAAACTGTAGAAATGTATGCCCAAAGGCTTAATTATATTGACTTAACTGAGCTGAGTAAGATTGCTGATCTAAATCTAGGGGAGCAATATGACTCATATACATTTATGCAAATTGTAAAAAGCCGATTAATTCCAATTCTAAATTATAGTGCAATACACCATCATTATTTAACCTTAGATTTGGGTTAATATCTTTAAAAATAATCTTATTATTAAAAGTGGAAGTTCTGTTCTTCCACTTTTTACTCATTAGTATGATTACCACGTTAAAGGGTTCCATAACTTAAATGGTTTAATCAGATGGACATCTGACTTCTCATCATATTTAGCTGGTTTTAGCTCTTGCGGTTTATGACGTATTTTTCCTGAAGTATCTTCAGCAACAAAATTATAGCTAGAAGATTTAAGCTCAGTAAATGCTATCTCTCTACGTCCGATATTTTCCTGCATTAACATAAATGGGCCAGTGTGTTCACCACGGTCCATTTTATTTTCTTCATCGTATTTTAAATAATAAGACGTTCCGGCATCGACCGTAATATCAATATATTTTGGCTCTTGGAAATGAATACCTAATAAAGGCCGACTTGCAGAAATACGATAACTTCCTGCCGGCAATTCAATCCAGTAATAATGGTTATGTAATAAGCTTGGAATTCGTTTGCCATTTACAAACAAATTGATGGCTGCAATTTCCTGACGGTTCCATTTGGTGTCTGGCCGATAAAGATAAACAACTGCTGCATGTTCATTTTGCGGTTTAATCGGTACAAATGTCTGACCTAATTTTTGGTTGACCCATCCACCCATGCTAAAACCACCCACATGGTATTGATCAAATACACCGGGTGCTTTATCTACATCAACTTTAGGTAAAGTCGCAGTCAGCTCACCTGAGTTTTTTGCTAAGTGTGATGAACTTTGGCAACCCACAAGTAATGCGGTACAACTTAATACAATAATTAAATAACGCATGACATCCCTCAAAGCGTTTTCTTTTGATTTTTCTATATCGCAAAACTATGCGTATTTTGTTTTTTTAGATTAACACCACCTACATGAATTGAAAACAAAAAAAGCATGAATCACTCACGCGATTCATGCTTTTTTAGATGAATGAAATCTAAGCAGACTTCGAATCAATTACTTTTAAATCTGCCTTAGCAACACTTTCATGAGTTGCTGTTTCTTTAGGCTGACGTTCTGGCTTGTAAACAGGTTCAGCTTCACCATTAATGACTGCTTCATTAATGAAAACTGTTCCTACATCTGTACGACTTGGTAAGTCATACATCGTTTCAAGTAAAACATTTTCCAAAATCGAACGTAGACCACGAGCTCCGGTATTACGCTCAAGCGCTCGCTTAGCAACTGCACGTAAAGCTGAATCTTCAAATACAAGGTCAACATTTTCCATGTTGAACAAGTATTGATATTGGCGAGTTAATGCATTTTTTGGTTCTGTCAAAATTTGCATTAATGCTTCTTCATCAAGCTCTTCAAGCGTTGCAATAACTGGTAAACGACCAATAAATTCTGGGATCAAACCAAATTTTACTAAGTCAGTTGGCTCAACTTGACGGAATAATTCAGCAATTTTCTTGCTTTCATCTTTTTTCTTCACGTCAGCTGTAAAGCCAATTCCGCCTTTCTCTTGGCGCTGTTGTACAATTTTTTCCAGTCCAGCAAATGCACCACCACAAATAAATAAGATATTTGAGGTATCAATTTGAATGAACTCTTGCTGCGGATGTTTACGTCCACCTTGTGGTGGAATTGAAGCTACAGTACCTTCAATCATCTTAAGCAATGCTTGTTGTACACCTTCACCAGAAACGTCACGCGTAATCGACGGATTTTCAGATTTACGTGTAATCTTGTCGATTTCATCGATATAGATAATGCCCTTTTGAGCTTTCTCTACATCGTAATCCGCTTTTTGCAAAAGCTTTTGTACAATATTTTCAACGTCTTCGCCAACATAACCCGCTTCAGTTAAAGTAGTCGCATCTGCCATAGCAAACGGAACATCTAACAAACGAGCCAATGTTTGAGCAAGTAATGTTTTACCTGAACCGGTAGGTCCAATCAGTAGAATGTTACTTTTAGCAATTTCCACATCTTTAGACACATGACCAGATTGCCCGACTTTCAAACGCTTATAATGGTTATAAACGGCAACAGATAATGTCTTTTTGGCAAGATCCTGACCAATCACATATTGATCAAGCGCAGCACGTATTTCATGTGGTTTTGGCAATGCCTTGCTCGCCCAGTCACCTGCTTCAACCTGTTGGCTGGTTTGTACAAGGTCTAAGCAGACATCTACACACTCATTACAAATATATGCGTCCTCGCCCGCAATCAGTTTCCCGACTTCAGACTGCGTTTTACCGCAAAATGAACAATGTTTTTGTCCTTGAGGATGTTCGGACATATTCTCTCCACAAATAGAATCTTAAATATGAGGGCAAGCGATAGGGTTAAATGACTATATGGAGGCGTTTTCCGACAACTCAAGCCACTTAAAAACTCCCCTTATGGACGCTTACTTAATACCTGATCGACTAAGCCATATTCTTTTGCTGCTTGTGCAGTCATAAAGTTATCACGATCGGTATCACGAGCAATCGTGTCATAGTCTTGACCACTGTGTTCTGCCATCAAACGATTCAAGCGTTCTTTAATAAATAGAATTTCACGTGCGTGAATTTCAATGTCTGATGCCTGACCACGGAATCCACCTAATGGTTGGTGAATCATTACACGTGCATTTTCAAGGCAATAGCGTTTACCTTTAGCACCAGCATTTAATAAAAATGCGCCCATAGATGCAGCCTGCCCCATACAGTATGTCACTACATCAGGTTTGATAAATTGCATCGTGTCATAAATCGCCATACCAGCAGTGACTGAACCACCTGGCGAGTTAATATAAAGATGGATATCTTTATCTGGGTTTTCAGCTTCCAAGAACAACATTTGAGCAACAATCAAATTTGCCATGTTGTCTTCAACTTCACCAGTTAGAAAAATGACGCGCTCACGTAAAAGTCGTGAATAAATATCAAAAGAACGTTCGCCGCGAGAAGATTGTTCAACCACAACAGGAACTAAAGCATTTTCAATTGTTGGAACATACATACGTTATTTATTCCTAAATTTTTTGTGACTTAACCTATGGCAACAATATGCGGGATAATTTCTCAAATTGCAAAAGGTTCGCACTGAAATATTATATTATTTATACCTAAGTACTTAATGACGTACTCAAATTAACCACATACCTAAAAATGAAAAAGGCGCCTAAAGCGCCTTTTCCTGACTTCTCAAAAGATTAGCCCATACGGCGAGCTTGTTGTTCTTTCAACAAGTCTTCGTAAGATACTGCTTTGTCAGTCACTTTAGCAGCAGCTAAGATGTGATCAACAACTTGATCTTCTAATACAACAGCTTCGATTTGAGCACGTTGTTGAGCGTCGTTTTTGAAGTATTCGATCACTTCAGTTGGATCTTCATAAGAAGAAGCCATGTCGTCGATGTAAGCATCAACACGTGATTGGTCAACTTCAAGTTTAGCATCAGCTAAAACTTTGCTTACTAATACGCCAAGTTTAACAGAACGCTCTGCCTGTTCTTTGAACAATTCGTCAGGAAGCATGCTCTTGTCAAAAGATTGAGCACCAGCACCACCAAATTGTTGAGTGAACTGTTGAACCATTTGTTGACGTTGACGGTCAATTTCTTGAGCAACCATTGCAGCTGGAACTTCAACTTCGTTAGCAGCAACAAGAGCATCAAATGCAGCTTGTTTAACTTGGTTACGTAAACCATTGCGAACTTCACGTTCCATGTTTTTACGAACGTCAGCTTTTAATTTTTCAACGCCTTCTTCTTCAGTAACACCGAAGATTTTTAAGAATTCAGCATCAATCTCTGGAAGTTTAGGTTTTTCAACTTGCTTCACAGTGATTTTGAATTGAGCTGCTTTACCAGCTAAGTTTTCAGCTTGGTAATCTTCAGGGAAAGTCACATCAATTACTTTCTCTTCACCAGCTTTCATGCCAACGATACCGTCTTCGAAGCCAGGAATCATACGACCTGAACCTAACACAAGTTTAAAGTCTTCAGCAGAACCGCCTTCGAACTTCTCACCGTCGATAGAACCTTCGAAGTCAAAAGTCACTTGCATGTCTTTTTTCGCCATACCCTTGGTTACAGCCCAAGTTTGACGTTGTTTTTGCAAGTTTTCGATCATAGTGTCAACGTCAGCGTCTTTAATTTCAGCTGTTTTACGTTCAACTTCTAAGCCGTCAAATGCTTTTACTTCAACTTCAGGATAAACTTCTACAGTTGCTTCAAAAACTAAAGCATCTTCTTTATGTTCAACTTTCTCAATGTTCGGCATACCTACCGCATTGATTTTTTCTTGTTGAATTGCTTCGAATACGCTGTCACGAATGATGTCATTCACAACTTCTTGATAAATACTTGCACCGTATTCGCGACGAACAACGTTTGCAGGTACTTTACCCGGACGGAAGCCGTTGATCTTCACAGTTTTGGCAGTGCGCTTCAAACGAGCTTCAAATTGCTCGTTAATACGGCTCGTCGGTACAGAAACATTTAAACGACGGGCAACGCCCGAAACCGCTTCAGTCGTTACTTGCATGGCTTCCTCGATAAAAATTAGTTAGTAGGAACAGTTTTTAAAAAAGTGCTGTATTATATGACAACTTTCAAGATATACAAAATTAACCGATCAGATCAGTAAATTGAAGGCCGTTTTTCCAGTAAATTTCACAATAATTTTATGATTTTTTAATTTTTTTTAATTCAACCTTTAGCTAAAGTAATTTTTTAGCTATGCTTCATAAATCTAAAATTACAATTAATTTATCAATAATTATCGTTTTTCATAAAAATTAATAATAATTAATTAATTAGCAATTTTTAGCGACAAAATCCGATTAAATCTTTCATATTTTCTTCACAATCCTATCGACAAATCCAATTAACACAAACTGTACATATAAATAAGAATTATTATTATTCGCATAACGTTTTATATTTAAGTCCTGAAAGTCATGTCATTGATTAGAACACGTAAAAAAATTGTTTCATCTGCAATCGCATCATCCCTTTCTATGATTGCAACGACTGCAATGGCACAAGAAACTGTTTCACAACTACCAACTATTCATACTCAAGCAACTCACGAAGAATCTTTAAAAGTAGATGAGTCGGCAAATTCAAAATTAGTTGCTCCCCTTTTAGATACTCCAAAATCCGTTTCTATTCTTTCTCAAAAATTAATTAAAGATTCAAACTCTAACACCCTACTCGAAGCTTTACGCTATGAACCAGGTATTACTTTAGGTGCAGGTGAAGGCGGTACCCCATTTACCGATATGCCATATATTCGTGGCTATAGCGCTCAATCCTCTGTCTATGTTGATGGTGTTCGTAATTCAACTTCTCAAAATCGTGACATGTTCGCTATTGAGCAAGTTGAAGTCATTAAAGGATCTTCTTCAGCTCTTGGCGGCGGTGGTGGTGTTGGGGGCAGCATTAACCTGATTCCTAAAGTTGCTCATGAAGGTGATGTTTACCAAGGTAGTGTTCAAGGTGGTACCGATAACTATCGCCATATCCAACTTGATGCAAACAAAGACTTTGGTAATGGTGTTGCTGGCCGAGTTGTAGTTATGGGCCATGAAAATGAAAAAGCTGGTTCAAATGATGGTGCTGAATATGCTCGCGCTGGTATTGCTTCAAGTCTTGCATTTGGCCTAGATACAGCAACTCGAGGAACATTGAGCTACTACTATTTACGTAGTAATGATGAACCAGATGCAGGTATTCCATTCCTTCCTGTTGGTGGGAAACCAATTGATGTAAAACAAGGCATGTATTACGGTTGGAAAGCTCGTGATTTTGATAAACGTGAAAACCATATCGGTACGTTTAAATTAGAACATGATCTCGCTGATGATTTAACATTATCAAATACGATGTCTTACACAAAATCTAAATCAGATTACATCTATACCAATGCAGATGACTCAAAAGGTAATGTAACGAAAAACGGTACTATTTCACGTCGTGCTTTAAGTCGGATTGTAGACACAGATGCTTATAGCGATCAGCTTGCATTAAAAGGTAAATTCAATACTGGTACTCTTAAACACTCTTTTAATACAGGTGCCGAGTGGAGCTACCAACAATCAAATCAAGGGGTTTATACGTTTACTGATGCCTCTGGCACAACATCTACTGTCCATAACACCAGTTGTCCTGTAAGTAGTGCTCTTTCGAATGGCTGGTGTACTTCAGTCAACAACCCCATGAATGGAGCATTTACTGATACTTTAGGCAGCATCAAAAATCAGTATACAACTCGCAGCCGTACTGTTTCTCTTTATGCATTAGATAGCATCGAATTTAATCCACAATGGCTTTTAAATTTAGGTATACGTTGGGATAAATTCGAAACTGAACGTAAATATAATAAAAATATTTATAAAACTGTTAAAGATATCGATAAAACAAGTACGAGCGGCAACTACACAAATGACATAAGTATTGCAGCTGGTCAAAAATTCGAAAATGATAGTGACTACTTCTCTTATCAAGCTGGTTTAGTTTATAAACCAACTGAAAATGGCAGTATCTATGCAAGTTTCGCAACTTCTGCAAATCCGGTTGGGGTAGACCAAGGTGATGGTGCAGATGCTTTATCTACTTCTTCTCAACAAGCAAATGATTTATCTCCAGAAAAAGCACGTACTTTCGAAGTTGGTACTAAATGGGATCTATTCAATAATCGTGCAAACTTAACTGCTGCTATTTTCCGTACCGAGAAACAAAATACTCGTATCGCTATTGATGCCAATACCACAACCAATGCTGGTGAAAGTAAAGTTGATGGCTTCGAAGTCGGATTCAACGGTAAAGTAACCGACAAATGGGAAGTTTCTGCGGGTTATAGCTATTTAGATAGTGAATTGACAAAAGCGGCTTATAACGCAGTTGCACAAGAAGGTAAACCGCTCCCATTCGTCGCTAAAAATAGTGCGACATTGTGGTCTACTTATCGAGTACTACCTAAGTTAACTCTAGGTGCTGGTGCCGAATACCGCGATAAAGTATTTACCAATACAAATACTGGCGCAACAATGCTTGAAGACAAATATTTGCCAACTTATACCATTTACAATGCTATGGCTAAATACGATGTCAACAAGAACGTAAACTTACAGCTTAATATCAATAACATTTCTGATAAACGCTATTTTACAAGTGCTCACCCGGCTCACTATGCATTTGAAGGCAATGGTCGTAACGCCGTTTTAGCCATTAACTTTAAATACTAAAATTTAATTCCATAATTTATTTATGGTATTAATTAAAGCAGATATAAAGATAGCCTCGTAATGAGGCTATCTTTATAAATAAAGTATCTACTTAAAAGGTGTTTGCTGTGATTCATCATATCCCGAATGTTTTAAGCAAAGAGCAAGTTGCCGAGTTTCGCAAGCTCATGAAAGAGGCAAATTGGGTAGGTGGTAAAGTAACTGCCGGCACTTTGTCTGCCTCTGTTAAAAGAAATCAACAACTCTCTGAACAAGACCCGCTTACACATCACTTAAGTGATATTGTCATTAAAGCAATTTGGCAAAATCCTGTGTTTCAAGTAGCAGCCCTACCCCACAAAATTATTCCACCGCTTTTTAATCGTTATGATGAACATGAAAGCTTTGGTTTCCATGTAGATAACTCAATTCGTCTTATCCGTGGTACAGCGGAACAAATTCGTACCGATTTATCTTGTACCTTATTTTTAAGCGAACCAGATGAATATGAGGGGGGTGACCTAGTGATTGAAGATACTTATGGTTATCACGAAGTTAAATTACCTGCTGGTGACGTAGTTCTCTACCCTTCTACTAGCTTGCATGAAGTCAGTAGTATTACATCAGGTACTCGATTTGCTTCTTTTTTCTGGGTACAAAGCTTAGTACGCGACGATAGTAAACGACATCTTCTCTTTAATTTAGATGAAAGCATACGTGAACTACGGAAATCACATGGTGATAGTTATATTGAAGTCATGAAACTCACCAACATCTATCACAACCTTATCCGTATGTGGTCAGAACTGTAACTCTATTTATTTTTGCCTTATTTAGTCTAATTAATTATTTTTATCTCAATAAGGCAAAATAATGAAAATTATTTTCGATAAAATATAGAACAATGCAAAATTAGAAAATTATTTTCTGAACACTGAAATTAAAATGTGTATAAGACTTTTGCACAACGTGTAATCATTGTTTAGATGTGATATATCTAAACAATAAGCATATTAGCAAACCACCAAACTTACTATTACATGGTCTATAGATGAAAACGAATCACTTGTTTGCCCAGCCTACTCAAGCAAGACATCATCTCGAACTCCTGATGCTGCGCCTCGCGCGCGTATAAATTTTTGTCTGCATTTTAGAGCAGACCTTTCTAAATTCCCTTTAATTTTTCTGTATTAGATACCATATATAACTGTAGAACGTTGCCTTTCACACGATACCTAGAGCAACCGTGCTACGAGATAAGGAGTTTTCTCATGATGTTGGCTGACCCTAGCAAAAAATACCGCCGTATGTACCAGCGAGTCGATTTACCAGATCGCCAATGGCCAAATAACGAAATTACAAAAGCGCCAATCTGGATGAGCACGGATTTACGTGATGGTAACCAAGCAATTTTTGAACCAATGAACATGGAACAAAAATTCAAAATGTTCAAAATGCTTGTAAAAATCGGTTTTAAACATATTGAAATCGGCTTCCCGTCTGCATCTCAAATTGACTTCGATTTTACCCGCATGTTAATCGAAGAAAATCATATTCCTGATGATGTGTACATTGAAGTTTTGGTTCAGGCACGTGACCATTTAATTGAGCGTACTTTCGAAGCTTTAGCAGGTGCTAAGCGCGCAATTGTGCATATTTATAACTCTAACTCTCCAACCTTCCGCCAAAAGGTGTTGAATGTAGATGTAAATGGCGCAAAACAGTTGGCGGTGAATGCAGCTCAGAAAGTGAAAGAGTATGCTGCGCAATATCCTCAAACTGACTGGATTTTCCAGTACAGCCCAGAATGTTTCTCTGCAACCGAATTAGAAGTCGCAAAAGATGTCTGTGATGCCGTCACAGAAATTTGGGATGCACGTCCAGATCATAAAGTGATTTTAAACTTGCCAGCGACTGTAGAAGTTTCTACGCCAAATGTTTATGCAGACCAAATTGAATGGATGCATCGTAACTTGGCACGTCGTGATGGCGTGATTATTTCTGTTCACTGCCACAATGACCGCGGCTGTGGTATTGCTGCATCAGAACTTGCCATTATGGCCGGTGCTGACCGTGTTGAAGGTTGTGTGTTTGGTAATGGTGAACGTACAGGTAACGTTGACGTTGCAGCAATTGCATTGAACATGTACACCCAAGGTGTAGCGCCAGAGTTAGATTTCTCTAACATTAATGAAGTGATTGCAACAGTTGAAGAATGTACTGGTTTACCTGTACACCCTCGTCATCCATATGCAGGTGACTTGGTATTTACTGCATTCTCTGGTTCACATCAGGATGCAATCAAAAAAGGCTTCGAATACCAGAAAAACGAAGAAATCTGGGATATGCCTTACTTGCCAATCGACCCGAAAGACTTGGGCCGTGACTACGATGCTGTAATTCGTGTAAATAGCCAGTCTGGTAAAGGCGGTATCGCTTACTTATTGGAATCAAACTACAACGTTGTATTGCCGCGCCGTTTACAAATTGAATTTAGTCAGGTTGTTCAACAATATGCTGATGAGAATGGTACAGAAATTAATGCCAAAGAAATCTGGACCTTGTTTAAAGACGCATATGTCGATGTGAAGAACCACCATTACACAGTCAAAAACTATAAGTTATCTGACATAAATGGTACTCAAATCATTGAACTTGAGATCGACGTTGAAGGTGAAACTCAACAATTACGTGGCGAAGGTAATGGTCCTATCTCTGCATTCTTAAATGCACTTCAATTACCAATTGACGTATTGAACTATGAAGAACGTAGTATTAGTTCAGGTGCAAATGCCAAAGCATTAACCTTAATTGAACTTCAAGTGAAAGGTACTGGTAGAGGCTCGTTTGGTGCGGGTGTTCACGACAACACAGTCACCTCATCAATTGAAGCAATTATTGCATGTACCAACCGTTTGATTGATCAAGGTGTTTTAAGTACAGATCAGGTTGTTGCCGCCGCTGTTTAATTAAAAAAAAGACTTTGGAAAGGATACCTAGCTTGGTATCCTTTCTTTTTATTCCTGAAAGATTTAAAAGGCGAAATGTTCCCGTGTCTTTTCCAGCTGACTCAGTGGGGTTAGTCACTCCGCAAAAGTTCCAATTTGAAGAACCCTTACATCTTGAATGTGGCCGTGTTTTACCACGCTTTGAGTTAATGGTTGAAACTTACGGCACTTTAAATGCAGATAAATCAAATGCGATTTTGATCTGTCATGCCCTTTCCGGACATCATCATGCAGCGGGCTATCACCATGAAGATGATAAAAAAGCTGGATGGTGGGATAGCTGTATTGGCCCGGGTAAGGCAATCGACACAAATAATTTTTTTGTAGTTGCACTCAACAATATTGGTGGATGTAGTGGATCGACTGGTCCAACTTCACCAAACCCTGAAAATGATAATCGCCCTTATGGACCAGATTTTCCATTAGTAACAGTACGCGACTGGGTTAAAACTCAAGCCATGCTTTCTGACCGTTTAGGAGTAAGTGTTTGGTATGCAGTAGTTGGCGGATCATTAGGGGGCATGCAAGCACTACAATGGTCGGTAGACTACCCTGACCGTTTACAAAAATGTGTCGTTATTGCTAGTGCGCCAAAGCTTTCAGCACAGAATATTGCATTTAACGAGGTGGCACGTCAGTCCATCTTGTCTGACCCAGACTTCCATCATGGTCGTTATTTAGAAAATGATAGCTATCCAAAACGAGGCCTAATTTTGGCTCGTATGGTCGGCCATATTACCTATCTTTCTGAAGAAGCGATGAAACAGAAATTTGGTCGTGATTTAAAATCAGGCAAATTTATGTATGGTTTTGATGTCGAGTTTCAGGTCGAAAGCTATCTGCGTTATCAAGGTGAACAGTTTAGCCGTAACTTTGATGCCAATACTTATCTGATTATGACCAAAGCTTTGGATTATTTTGATCCATCACGTGAGTACGGTCATTCACTTACAGATGCGATGAGTAAAACCAAATGCCAGTTCTTAATTGTTTCGTTCACAACTGACTGGCGTTTTGCACCAAGCCGTTCACAAGAAATTGTAGATGCGCTCATTACCAACCATAAGCCGGTAAGTTACCTCGATATTGATGCTGAACAAGGTCATGACTCGTTTTTATTCCCGATTCCACTGTATGTCAAAACACTGCGCGCTTTCTTAGGCGGTGAAGAACATTTAAAATCGACATCACTGGAGGCAAGCTAATGCGTATTGATCAACAACTGGCAGAAAAGTGGATTAAACCCGGCTCTAGCGTACTCGATTTAGGGTGTGGTGACGGTGAATTACTCGCTCATATGAGCCAAAAGCATCAAATTCGTGCTTATGGTTTAGAAATTGATCAAGAAAAGATTGCAATTGCCGTCAGTCGCGGGTTAAATATTATTCAACAAGATTTGAATCTCGGTTTGAGCCGTTTTGCCGACCAGTCTTTTGACTATGTGGTCATGGCACAAGCTTTGCAAGCCGTAGATGCACCCGATGTTTTATTAAGAGACATGGTGCGTGTGGGAAAACAGGCCATTATTACCTTTCCAAACTTTGCACACTGGAAGACTCGCTCTTTTCTAGCATTAAAAGGGATGATGCCTGTATCGGATGCTCTACCATATATGTGGTATAACACCCCCAACATTCATTTATGTACGTTTAAAGATTTCGAAGCACTGTGTGCGGAAAATCAAATACAAATTATTAATCGACTCGCCGTCAATGGAAACCAGCAGGGAAGCCTGTTAAGCAAACATGTTCCGAATTTGTTTGGTGAAGTCGCTATTTATCGAGTGAGTGCACTATGAAAAAGACATTATTTAGCACACTAATTGCAGGACTGCTAAGTATGCAGGCTCATGCAGATTATATCGCCCAGCCACAATCGGTTGCTAGCCAGGCTGCGCGCTTCTCCACAATGGGGATTCATGACCTTCAAAAAGCAGCTCAAGCTGGCCAAGCTGGCGCACAATTTTATCTTGGAACACGTTACCAATACGGTAAAGATGTAGCAAAAGACGATAAACAAGCATTTACTTGGTTTAAAGCTGCTGCTGACCAAGGTTTATCACCAGCACAGTTAAATGTAGGCCGTATGTACGCCGACGGCATTGGTATTAAGAAAGATGAGTCTATGGCTCGTAAGTATTTCGAAAAAGCTGCAAGCAATGGTGATAACCGCGCAAGCTATAACCTCGCGATGATGGAAGAGCAAAAGAAAAACTACGTAGGTGCTTACCAGTGGTATGAGCTTTCAACTCGTGATGGCATGCTCGACAATAAAGTGATTAGCTTATCTGAAGGTAAAAAGACAGCTCTTGCCGCAAACTTAACTCAAGAGCAAATTCGTATGGCACGCGACCGTGCGGATAAATGGATTCAAGCTCAATAATCTTGCTTAGATCTATTGAAAGATCTAAAAACCGACTTGTGAGAGTCGGTTTTTTATTGCGATAGTTCTTTTCTGTATCATATAAAAAACCGTAAGGCTAATTTTGCTGTTAAATCAGTACTTATAGAGAATAGAAAATTAATGTTTAATAAGAATGAATTTAAACTGTCAATTTATATCAGTATTTTTATTATAGTTAGTGGTCTTATTATATTTCAGATACTAAAGCCATTCTTTTTCGATCATTCTCAAATGTTAAATTTCACGATTCAAATTACTTCTTATAAAAATGGCTATACACAAAAGGATTTCATGAAAGAGTTAGAACAAATAAATTCAGCAGCTTATGGGATGTATGAGTCTGATTACTTTTTCCCGTTTATCACAACCCATCTACAACGTGAAACGATCTTGATGCTACCAACACTCAGAAAGAATACAGATACCGAAATCAGTGATATACAAATAAAGTCAAACAATAAATTTCATTTTCAACTCCCTCTTTATTCCCAAGAGCATTTTTACCCTATCTCTTATATTGACTTCAATCTCCCTTCAATTTTTGGAGGTGTAACTTTTGATTGCAAAAGTAAGCTCCCACAACAAACATCTTTGATCGAGACAGAAAACTATACAGCCCGAATCATTTTTAATAGGAAAAAATGTTCTATTCAATCATATTCATAATTCAGCTATATAATTTTTAAAATGGGTTAAAATACGCAAAATTTAGATCGGTTTATCTTATGTCTACCCCACATTGGTTTGATCAGGGCTCTTTAGTCCTTGCAAGTAATAACAAAGGTAAAGTCGCAGAGTTTGAAAAACTTTTTGAACAGCTTAAGTTACCTGTAGAAATTATTCCTCAAGGTCGCCTTAATATTCCCGACGCCATTGAAGACGGTTTAAGCTTTATTGAAAATGCCATTATTAAAGCGCGTCATGCCTCTAAGATTTCAGGGAAACCTGCTATGGCTGATGACTCAGGTATTTGTGTTCCGGTTTTAGGTGGTGCACCTGGTATTTATTCAGCACGTTATGCTGGAGAACATGGTGACGATGCAGCGAATAATGCTAAGTTATTAAATGACCTTTTGCCATACCGTAAAAATGGTGAAGCTATTGAAGGTATGTTTGTGTGCGTACTTGCTTTAGTGACTCATGCGGAAGACCCTTTACCACAAATTTTCCAAGGCATTTGGCACGGCGAAATTTTAGAAGCTGCACGTGGTGAAAATGGCTTTGGTTATGACCCACTATTCTGGTTACCTGAGCTACAAGTTTCTAGCGCTGAGTTGTCTAAAGAAGATAAGAATAAGATTAGTCATCGTGGACAAGCGATGCAGTTATTCAGAGAGAGCTTACAGAAGTAAAACTTTATATAGCATTTATTTAGTTTAACGTTAAAGCCATTTGCTATCGTGCTAGGCGACATGGATGTCGCCCGTCACTGCCTTGCGCTGATTCCCAAAGCAGTGCTTCGGGAATCGCTCAGGATGTGTCGTCAGTTCGACAAATGGTTTTGTTACTTTTGACGAAACAAAAGTAAAGTATTGCCTACATACACAAAATAAGCATATAACCACTATTCAAAGGCAGTCTGATCTAATCATCTTACTTAGAAATAAAGATGTAAAAACACTGCATAAATCGCAATACACACACAACTCACAATCGTCCCCGATGCGATATAAGCCGCAGATCTCCCCGTCCCTTGATAATGGGTTTCCAGAGCTACAATATTGGCTGCCGGTGGCAAGCAAAACATTAAAAACATTACACCGATGTGCTGATTTATATTTGGAATCGGTAAAAATCTATAACTTAATCCACAAAGTACAAATCCACAGGCCACTTTAAAGGCTTGAGCTTTGGTACTGTAAATTAAGTCTTTTGCATAAACTCTGGTACGGCGTAGCCACATTCCAAGCACACACATACCAGCAAAAGTCATTGCAAATTTAGCAACTTCATAGACCCAATGTATGGCTGGATGTTCAATATGTTGAGCACCTAAGAGCCTGAGCACCACAGCGCAGAATATCGATATACAAGGAGGGGAAGTTAAAACTTTTTTTAATATATTGAGCTTACTTTGTGGTGCGGTAGTGACTGCCGTAACAGCCCAAGCATTGCCAAAAAGCGACATTCCAATATATAAAGCCACAATCGGAGCAGTTGCTTCAGGACCGAATAAAGCCATAGCGAAAGGAAAACCAAGCCACCCCATGTTGGTATAACTTACGCAAAGTGCCAATAAGCGGTCTTTAAATAAAGCCAAATAAGCAAAGAAAATAATGAACGCCGAACCAAAACTAAAGAGCATTAAGCTCAAGCTTCCTGATTGATAAAAGACCATGTTGTAAATAATCACAATCGGAATCAGGAGTCGTGCAAGCCAAGCTGAGAGAATAGGTTTTACGGTTTCTGAAATGGAGGTCTGAGCAAGTAGAAGTCCTGTGATAAATGCCAATACAGGCAGTAATAATGCCACGTCCTCTCCTCTTGCTCGTTAAAAACAGCTTGTTATGCTACACCTTTTAATTTTGAAATGTATGGCCTATTTCACGTAAATTAGTCTAAAACCTAAGTTAAATAAAATTTAAAATTACTCCGATGAATATCCTTAAAAAATCTAACCGTAACTGACGACTTATAAATACTGTCTTAAAAATGAAATATAAGTGTCACATTCTTGTCATGGCAACCTGTTGATATAAAGCGAACTAAAAAGAGGTATAAAATCATGGCTGGTTTATCTATTTGGCATGTCGTTATTTTCGCAATCGTCGTTATTTTATTGTTCGGTACATCTAAATTAAAAAATATCGGTAAAGATGTTGGCGGTGCAGTAAGAGACTTTAAAAAATCAGTTCGTGAAGAAGACGAAGCTGCATCTTTAAATACTCCTCGTACGATTGACGCACAAGTTAAAACATCTGAAAGCACATCAGTGAAAAGCTAAAGGTTTGTCCCATGCTTGATGTAGGAATGACAGAGCTACTCTGTTTTGCAATTATTGCAATTTTAGTTTTAGGTCCAGATAAGCTTCCCGAAGCTGCACGTTTTGCAGGTCGTTGGTATGTTCGACTAAAACGCTATATTACCAATTTGCAAAACGAGATTGATCAGGAGCTGCGTCTTTCTGAGTTCCGCAAAGAAATGCAAGAGGAACTTAACCGCATCGAAGCATTGGAACGAAAAGTACAACAGCAGCTTGAAGAAATACAAAAACAGCAGATTTCAGAACATTTAGAAGTTACTGAAAAACCTAAAACAACACAAAAGCCTATTCGGAAATGTATTCCTATATCAGACCATTACAAAGTGCCGTATGTTGCCAAACTTACGCCTTTAGTTCCTCAAATTGATATTTCAGAAACATCTCCTGTTGAATTGAAGATTGCCGTATGAACCAACTGCCTTCAACCACTGTAAATAGTCAAGAAAACCTAGACCAAATGCCAATCATGAATCATTTGGTGGTTTTAAGACGCCATTTATTCAGGATTGTAGGGGTAACATTATTCTTATTCTTTTGTTTACTACCCTTTCGAAATAATACTTACCAATTATTATCTGAGCCTTTAAGGTTACAACTCCCTGCGTCATCTTCAATGATTGCAACAGATGTAACAGCAACCTTCATGGCGCCATTTAAACTTAATTTATTTGTCGCACTTATGCTTGCAATGCCATTTATTCTTTATGAAATATGGTCTTTTGTTCGCCCTGCGCTTTATCAAAAAGAACGCCATTTAGCGCTACCGTTACTGATCGGTAGTATTGTTCTATTTTATGCAGGCGTCGCTTTTGCTTATTACATTACCTTGCCTGCAATATTACATTTCTTTATTAGCGTTTCACCTGAAACAGTAGCACCAATGACCGACATTAATAGTTATTTAAGCTTCTGCTTAAAGCTATTTTTAGTGTTTGGTGTCACTTTTGAAATTCCTATCGCAACCTTATTACTGATTTTAATTGGCGTAGTAAATACTCAAAGCCTTGCTGAAAAAAGACGTTTTATTATTGTGGGATGTTTTTTTGTTGCTATGTTTATTACTCCGCCAGATGCGATTTCAATGGTGATGCTAGCGATTCCAATGTGGTTGCTTTTTGAAATAGGTCTACTGTTCGGTAAAATTCTTGAGAAGAGAAAAAGCCAGACTGCTGAATAATTTAAAACTTCTCTTTAAAAGCCCAAATATTAAGATTTGGGCTTTTTACTTTTAAATCGCCTTAATTAATCAAATTATAAACTGTCTTCAAAGTGACTTAAAAATGTAAGAAAAGTGTCATTTCCAATCCATAGAATCGACTCAACAAATATACACACAAAAGTTACGGATTTATTATGACAACTGCTTCTAACCACCCAACACGTCGCGATATTTTAAAATGGTTTACGGGGATTCCTTTTCTTCCATTAGGTGCGATGGCTACGGCAGCAACGTTAGCAGGCTGTAATGACAGCAATAATGATTCAGATGTTGTTACTCCACCACCAACAGTAAACTTTAAAAATGCAACGTTTACCTCAATGGCTGCACCATCTTTAGCAAACCCAGCAGCGATGGCAACAACAACTGTTGGATCAAGTCTTTCAATTAGCTGGGAAGATGGCTCAAAAACTGACTATACATTAGCGTATAAGCCATTCTTTACCACAGGCGATCTGGTTGCAGACGGTAAAGGTGGAAAAATTCTAGCGGGTGGTTATGTTGATATTAATAATCAACCAATTATTGATAAATCAAAGCCTGGTCAAGAACGTCAATTCTTCTCTGACTGTCCAGATGGAAGCTCTTTAATTAGCTTTAAACAAGCAACAGGCCGTGACTTTACCGATGCAGACAAACAAGCTTTAGGTGTTACTGGCAACCCTGTATTTCACGTTGTTCAGTTTGAATATACGACTCGTGACCAAAGCTTAGCGTCTATGTATGGCTTACTACCATCTCCAATTGCGATTTTAACTTTAGACCAAGACCCTAAAACTGGCCATTTAACACTGGTTAAATACCACAATGTCGATACGTCTAAAGTAAACGGTTTATGGATTACTTGTGGCGCAAGCTTATCTCCATGGGGAACTCACCTTTCTAGTGAAGAATACGAACCAGACGCAAACAACATTGCTGGAAGCTACTTACCAGTATTTAGCAAAAACTTATTTGGTGACAGTACCAAAGGTAACCCATACCACTACGGTCATTTACCAGAAGTTACTGTAAATACAGATGGTACAGGTTCAATCAAAAAACATTACTGTTTAGGTCGTATCTCGCACGAACTTATTCAAGTTATGCCAGATAACCGCACTGCATTGATGGGTGATGATGCAACGAATGGCGGTTTATTCATGTTTGTTGCCGATAAAGAAAAAGACTTATCTGCGGGTACGCTCTATGTTGCTAAATGGAAGCAAACCTCAGGCGTAGGCGCTGGTGCAGGTGATATTTCTTGGATTAACCTTGGTCATGCAACAAGTGCAGAAGTAAAAAGCTGGGCAGATCAATACAAGATTTCAGACTTGATGGATGTAAAAACTACAGATCCTCAAGATGCAAGCTATACCAAAATCCGTTATAGCGGCAAAAATAACTGGGTCAAACTTGTACCGGGTAAAGAGCGTGAAGCGGCTTTCTTAGAAACGCATCGTTATGCAGCTTTAGTGGGCGCAAGTATGGGCTTCACCAAAATGGAAGGCACAACTGTCAATATTAAAGACAAAATCGCATACTCTGCGATGTCTTATGTACAGTCTTCTATGGTTGATAAAACCACTGATATTCAAGTACAGGGTCCAAAAGCTGGTGCAGTTTATGCACACACTTTAAAAGGCAGCCAAGTCGACAATAAAGGTCAGCTCATTAACAGTGAATGGGTATCGACTCATATGGAACCGCCAGCAGCTTTAGTGGGTGAAGACCTCACCACTGCTGATGCTTTGGGTAACCTTGCAAATGCAGATAAAATTGCAAACCCAGATAACATTAAGTTCTCTGAAAACTTACGTACGCTCTTCATTGGTGAAGACAGTGGTATGCACGTAAATAACTTCTTATGGGCATATAACGTAGATACCAAACAATTAAGCCGTATCTTATCAACACCTGCTGGTGCTGAATCGACAGGTTTACATGCGGTAGATGCAGTGAATGGCTGGACTTACATCATGAGTAACTTCCAGCATCCGGGTGATTGGGAATCTCCATTACACGATAAAGTAAAAGCAACTCTTGATCCTCTTGTTCGTGCAAACTACAAAGATCGTTTTGCAGCGGCGGTTGGTTATATTACGGCTGACCCTCTAGCACCATCTGTTGTGAAGAAATAATTCTTACCGCAACTCAAAAGAAGCCTGCTTTATGCAGGTTTCTTTTATTTAAAAACACCCATAAAAATCAAAAGTACTTTTCTTTTTGACTAAACGATCAAATTTTTCATTAAGTTATCATTAAAACGTCAAGACCTCGTCATATTCAAAACTTAAGCTAATCAAGACATTTAGAAAAAACTTATTTTGAATTAGGAATTTAATATGAACGATTTGACCCCATATCATGAAGATCAGGAACTAGACAACAACACTTCGAATAATATTCACTTTCGTGATGTTTTAGACCAATACGTAAGTCGTCGTAGTCTCATTACTAAAGCAGCAAGTGGGGCTGTGGCACTAACTTTAGCCTCTACTTTAACGGGCTGTAATGATAATAACGATGACTCTGGCTCCAACAACGGTGGAACTGCTCCAGTCGATCCGAATAAAAAGCCTGAAAAACTTACCTTTACGCCAGTTGCTAAAAATTTAAATGATATTGTGACCGTACCGGAAGGTTATGAGGCAAATGTGATTTACGCTTTAGGTGACTCTATTAATCCTTCTTTTGGTGATTGGGACGATAACAATATTCCATCTGGTCCAAGCTTCCAGTTTCGCTCTGGCGACTGCCACGATGGTATGCACTATTTTGGTTTAAACACATCAACAAACCGTTTTGATGAAACTGTTTCTGCACAAGGTTTATTGGTGATGAACCACGAATACATCAACCAAACCTTTTTGCACCCTAAAGGTCCAACCAAAGTTGATGGACGCCGTCCTGAAGACGAAGTCATTCGCGAAACCAATGCTCATGGCGTTTCTGTAGTACATATTAAAAAAGACCCTGCTACACAAAAAGTAGAAGTTGTAAAAAACTCTATTTTTAATAGACGTATTACAGGCTCTACAGTCATGGACTTTGCAGGTGCAGCAGCAGGGTCTAACTTACTTTCAACGCGCTTTTCACCTGCTGGCCGACAAACTCGTGGTACACACAACAACTGTGGTAATGGCTATACACCTTGGGGAACATACTTAACCACGGAAGAAAACTTCATCGGTTATTTTGCCCGTAGCACAACTGATGATGCGCTACGTACTCCAGAAGAAATTATTGCCCTTAAACGCTATGGCCTTAAAGCAGGGTCAAGTTCTCGCTACGGCTGGGAAACCGCAATTGGTCAAGTAGAGGCACAAGACCTATATGACCGCTGGAATGCCGATGTAAAAGCGGCTCAAGCAACCCAAGATTATCGAAATGGACCAAACACATTTGGCTGGATGGTTGAAATTGACCCATTTGATAACCGTCAAAATCCGGTTAAACGTACCTCATTAGGCCGTTTTGCCCATGAAGACAGTGCATGTCGTGCCGTAGCAGGTCAGCCAATCGCATTTTATATGGGTGATGACTCTCGTGGTGAATACATCTATAAGTTTGTTTCAACCGCAGTGTGGGACACAAAAGATATAAACGGCGGCTATGCAGCCGGTGACAAATACATGAACTCAGGTAAGTTGTATGTTGCCAAATTTAATAACGATGGTTCAGGTCAATGGATTGAACTTGCCTACGGTAAAAATGGTTTAAATGAAAGTAACACTACCTATCCATTTAAATCTCAGGCAGACGTAGTCACTTTTGCGCGTTTAGCAGCAGATTCAGTCGGTGCAACAAAAATGGACCGCCCAGAATGGGCAACCGTTAACCCGATTAATGGCGAAATTTATGTCACACTCACCAACAACTCAAACCGTGGTAAAGATTACCCTACAGATGCAGCCAACCCTCGTAACTATACGGACCTATATGCAGGCACAAAAGAACAAAAAGGAAATGTGAACGGCCATATCATTCGTTTTAGAGAAGTCGATGACAAAACAACTGCCGAAACCTTCAAGTGGGATATTTACCTATTTGGTGCAGAAGCTTCGATGGCTTCAAACATCAACTTGTCAGGTTTAACAGACAATAACGACTTTTCATCTCCAGATGGTATGTGGTTTGACCCACGCGGTGTTCTCTGGATTGAAACAGATGACGGTGCTTATACAGATGTCACCAACTGTATGATGCTTGCTGCCCTACCAGGTCAAATTGGTGATGGCGGTGCGGCAACTACATCAAATGGTCAGCAAACCATAACAGGTGCTAAAGTTACAGACGCAACATTACGCCGTTTCTTAGTCGGACCAAAGCAATGTGAAATTACTGGTATTGCCATGACACCGGACTACAAGGCTATTTTCATTAATGTTCAGCACCCTGGTGAAGACTCTCCAAGTTACGCAAAACCAGAAAGTAACTGGCCTGCCACACAAAAAGACCCAAGCAACAAAACTGCGCGCCCACGTTCGGCAACTGTAGTTATTACCCGTAAAGATGGCGGCGTTATTGCTGGTTAATTTATTTCTCCCTAGAAAAATGCCGATCATTTGATCGGCATTTTGTTAACGATTTAGAGGTATCTGCTGCTGTACAATTTGGCCGCTATGTTCACCTTGCTGGGTCTTTTCCAACCATATCCATTCATTATTGGTCATTCTTAAAAAATTCGAACAACGTGTTCCATATACTGGGCTTTGAATAAAAGTCGATGATAATAATTCTTCCATTTCTGGTTGAATGCCCGTATTTGGCAACAATGCTGTGGTGACCTTACGCTCATCTTCTAAAATATCCCACGCTGCATGTTGCAAGCTTAACTCTTCTGTTTTGTGCTGATGCATAGGCAAGAACTCTTGCGTAAAACGGGTTCTTAAATGTCTGGTTTTCTCCCAGTGATCGGACATTAAACCATTCGAAACTACATACACGCCATTGGCTAATACTTGAGGAGCCTCACCACGGTTACTCATATAGACTGCCTGATCAACATTTCCCATAAACAGGTTAAAACCAGCAAAGTTCTGTTGCTGTTGTTCCAATTGTTGAGCAAAACGAATCGGCAATAAATCAGACTCTAAAAAAGCCTGAACTAAATGACCACGAGAAGTCTCGTATTGCTGTTTATCACGTCCATCACGGAAATTGGTTAACACAGCCCATCGGCCCTGTGGCGTAACGCCCATCCAAGTGCCACCGGACTGTAAGTCTTGCCCAGCAATGATGGGTGTATGTTCCCATTGATGCAACAATGCGGTTGGTCGGTGATAAAACTCATCACGGTTTGAAATAAGACACAAGGGCATATCATCCAGAACATGCCATGCTAAAGCCACAATACACATTGATTCTTGTTCCCTATGTTTACACATTGAATGTACAACATTTTTCACATCATTCCGCTACAATCTGTCAAAACGTAAGATCAAGGAGCAGCAATGCTGACCTATCCTAATATCGATCCGGTCGCAATACATCTAGGACCTCTTCAAGTCCATTGGTATGGACTCATGTATTTATTGGCATTTTTATGTGCTTGGGGACTCGCTTCCTACCGTGCCAAACAGCGTGATGGCTGGACATCGGACATGGTTTCCGATCTGGTGTTTTACGGCGCTTTAGGTGTTGTACTCGGCGGACGTATCGGCTATGTACTTTTCTATGAGTTTGATAAATTCCTTGAAAACCCAATCTGGTTATTCCAAGTCTGGACTGGCGGTATGAGCTTCCACGGCGGCTTCTTAGGCGTCATGATTGCAATGCTATTCTGGTGTAAAAAATATCAAAAAACATGGTTCCAAACACTCGACTTTATTGCCCCGTGTGTACCGACAGGCTTAATGTTCGGACGCTTCGGTAACTTTATTGGTGGAGAGTTATATGGTCGTGCGGTTACAGATCCGAATTATCCATTTGGAATGATTTTCCCAACCGATCCATTACATTTGGTTCGCCACCCTTCTCAAATCTATCAAGCGCTTTGTGAAGGTTTAATTTTATTCATTATCTTATGGTGGTTTAGTTCAAAACCTCGCCCACGTATGGCCGTTTCAGCGCTATTTTTAATGGGTTACGGTGTTGCACGTTTTGTAATGGAATTCTTCCGTCAGCCAGATGCTGATCAAGGTTTCATTTTATTTGGTTGGATGACTAAAGGTCAGATCCTTACCGTTCCAATGCTACTCATTGGCCTTTGGATGATGTGGTATGCCTACCAAAAGAAAATTTATGACTGGGGCCCACAAAAGAACCGTTAACATCTAAATCAGAGGAGTTTCGACTCCTCTTTTTTATGCTACAGTTTTTATCTCCCAAGAAAGAAGATTCACCATGCTGGAATTCTGGTTTAACAAGCAAGTCCCGTCTTTTAAAAAATTAATGATCTTAATTATTACCCTCTTAATCTGTATTGGGTTATATCAATATCAACCATTACCGTTAGATACTATTTTAATGTTTACGGGAACTGGGGTTATTTTTTTAATCTGCCGTTACTTTAAATTGCATTTTGCTCAAAGTAATCCAACCGGTTTACTTTACCGCCTATTTACATGGGTTCCTATTGCACTCTTGTTTGCACTTATTTTTGTGAAAGCGATGCCGAACTTACTGATCTGGGGCGTTCAAGGCATCGCATTTATGGCGCTTGCTGCTTTTATTTTTTCACCACAATCGTTATTTAACAAATAGGCTCATTCTTTATGTTGGCTTATTGGTACAACGCACCGCGTCACATCAAACTCATCTTCATTATTGTGGTTTGTGCTGCAATTTATGCAGCCAATCAAGTCCAGCCTTTATCGCCGACTTATACTATTCTTAGCCTTGTGTTAGGTTTCGGGCTTCATTTCGGGCAATATTTACAAACAAAAATTCCAGCTCGTAGTTCATATAAATCTAACTTCCAGTTTATGCTCAGAATTTACCCTTTCATTATTGTTGCTATTGTGGTGTGGATATTACCCCCTCAGCACAATTGGATCGTAACGATACAAGCTTTAGGCTTTGTACTGGTTGGATTTTTTCTTGTTTCAATTTATCAAAATCGTGCCAAGCGTTTTGACTAATTATGTCTCCTGAAATGCCATAGAACTATTTTTAGATTTTCATCTTGAGCTACAACAGGTATCATCTTTGAGTATTTACACATTTATGTATTTACATATTTATGTATTTACACATTTATGTATTTATACATTTGAGTATTTATATATCATCTAACCTATCTTTCCCTTTTATTTGATGGAATTAATCCGAACTCGAGAGTGTTATGCGTGCATATTTAGACCTTCTACAACATATCCTTGATAATGGCGGTGACAAAGGCGACCGTACAGGCACAGGAACCCGTTCTGTATTTGGTCATCAAATGCGTTTTGATCTCTCTAAAGGTTTTCCTTTACTCACCACAAAAAAAGTTCACTTCCGTTCTATTGTGATTGAGTTACTTTGGTTTTTAAAAGGCGACACCAACGTCCAATATTTAAAAGACAATAAAGTTTCAATTTGGGACGAATGGGCAACAGCAGAACAAACAGCTCGTTTTGGCCGCCCAGAACATGAACTAGGCCCAGTTTATGGCCATCAGTGGCGTAATTTCGGCGCAACTAAAAATGCTGACGGTACTTATAACCAAGATGGTTTTGACCAAATTAAATGGTTAATTAACGAAATCAAAACTAACCCAAATTCGCGCCGTTTAATCGTTTCTGGTTGGAACCCGAATGAAGCTGGACAAGTTGCATTGCCACCTTGCCACACACTCTTCCAGTTTTTCGTACAAGACAATAAATTGTCATGTCAGCTTTATCAACGTAGTGCTGACGTGTTCTTAGGTGTACCTTTTAACATTGCGAGCTATGCTCTACTCACCCATATGATTGCTCAAGTATGCGGTTTAGGCGTAGGTGATTTTGTTTGGACAGGTGGCGATACGCATCTTTATGCCAACCATTTCGAGCAGGCACGACTACAATTAACGCGTGAACCATTACCACTTTGCCAATTAAAACTTAATCCGGAAGTTAAAGACCTTTTCGATTTCAAATTTGAAGATATCGAGATTGTAGGTTACGAGTCACATCCAGCAATTAAAGCTCCGGTTGCAGTATAACGACGGCTTAAATTTCATTAGATTACGGTTTAGAGAATAAGATTATGGCATGGCAAAATGTAGAAGTTGTCCACGTTGTCGCAATGGACAAAAATCACTGTATTGGTAAAGGCAACGCGTTGCCATGGCATATCTCTGCCGACTTAAAACACTTTAAAGAAATCACCCAGGGTGGCGTGGTCATCATGGGCCGTAAAACCCTTGAGTCTATGGGCCGTGCTCTACCGAACCGTGTGAACTGGGTAATTACCCGTGATATTAACTGGCACTTTGACGGCGTAAAAATTGCGTATTCAATTGAAGATGCTTTAAACGCAGCTTTAGAAGACGCCAAAAACACCGAAAAGCAGGCGCTTTTCATCATTGGTGGTGGTGAAATATTTAAGCAAACCTTGTCAATTGCAGACCGTCTCGAGCTCACTCATGTTGACTTAGATGTACAAGGTGATGCACATTATCCAACTATACCGAGTGAATTTCATAAAACTGCGAGTGAGCAGCAAGTAGATGAAAAAACAGGAACTTCATTCGAATTTGCAACTTATAAAAAATAATTTTATGGCCGCCTATGCACAATATCGGAACACGTGAATTTATTATCGCCCTCCTCTTCGGCGCTTTACATGGTTTATTCACGTTGTTTATTGTGCTCTCCAGTATTTGGGTATGTTTAGCGCTTTGGGTGCAACAACCTTTTGGCTGGTTAGGCAGCCGCATTATTATCGGCATATGGATTGCCTTTGCATTAAGTATGGCTGGCTTATACTTCAATGGTCATATCATTAGCCGTCGTACAGATATCTTAATTTATCTTTTAGCTTTTGCTTGTTCTCTGGTTTGGTATTTCTCAATTACTGCGCGTCAAGACCGTGACTGGAACCCTGAAGTTGCCAATATGCTAAGTTACGAAAAACACGGCAACGTTGTTACTTTGCACAATGTACGTAACTTCAACTGGCATCCCGATGGTACTTATGACGCTCGCTGGGAAACCCGTACTTTTGACCTGAACCAGTTAAATGGCATAAATATTATTACCTCTTACTGGATGGGGCCACAAATTGCCCATACACTCGTCAGTTTCGAATTTAAGAATCAACAGCCTTTAGTTTTTTCAATCGAAATTCGCAAAGAAAAAACTGAAGAGTTTTCGGCAGTGGGTGGCTTTTTTAGAAAATATGAACTGAGCTTAATTGCGTCTGATGAAAAAGATATTGTCTACACGCGTAGCAACATCCGTAAAGAGCAAGTTTATAATTTCCCAGTCAATATGCCACGTTCAGAACAAAAAGCGCTATTTTTAGAATATCTTAAAAAGTCAGATGAGCTACGTGCACAGCCCAAATGGTACAACACCCTCACAAGTAATTGTACAACCTTGATTTTTGATATGGTTCAAGCCATTAATCCATATCAGCTTCCTAAAGATTATCGTCTAATCGCTTCAGGTTACTTACCTAATTATTTATATGATCTTAAAGCGCTCAATCAAAATATTAGTTTAAAGCAGTGGTATCAAATCGCACATATCAATCCACGTACTGAGCATTTTGAACAACTCTCAGATCAGAGTAGTGAACACTTCTCTCAAATTGTGCGACAAGGTTTACCCAAAGTTAACTAGAGTCTGCTTGATATTTTATAGGCTCATTTTCGCCAAATATCAGAAGAACAATTTGATAGCATTGAAAATAATCTGCAAAAATTACAAAGTAATTCCATAACTTATTCAAATTTTAAATTAACCAGTTTTCTAATAAAGGAAAATAATCATGACAGAAAAAATTACACCATTTAGTATTTCTAAAGTATTTAATGCACCTCGTGATCTTGTATTCAAGGTACATACTGATATGAATCACTTACAAAATTGGATGAGTCCAAAAAATTTCAAAATCATTCATACCTCAATGGATTTTAGAGTTGGTGGAACTTATCACTATGGGTTAGAAGGACCCGATGGAACACAAATGTGGGGTAAGCAAGTGTTTCGTGAGATTGTACCTAATGAGCGATTAACGTTTATTCAATCTTTTTCAGACAAAGACGGTAACAACACACGACACCCTATGTCACCGACATGGCCATTAGAAATGTTAGCAACCACAACTTTTGAAGATATTGATAATAAAACAAAAGTCACAATTACTTGGCAACCGTGGAACTCTGACGATATTGGTAACTCAACTTTTGATTCTGCACGCGATGGAATGACGCAAGGATTTAATGGAACATTCTCCAATTTAGAAGCTTATTTAAAAACCCTTTAAATATAGAGGATCTGTTGGTGGCTATCGAAAACTAAATAAGTTATTCTCTTTTTCTTTACTTTTTTATACACGCTTTACTTTGTAATCTAGATAGATAGACCCTATTGTAATAGGCAGGAAATAGAGGGAAAAACAATGCAACAGGCATTATTTGGCGGCGGCTGTTTTTGGTGCGTCGAAGCCGTATTTTTACAAATACGTGGTGTAGAAAAAGTAACAAGTGGTTATGCTGGTGGGCATACAACTCAGCCAACTTATGAGCAAGTATGTCAAGGTGACACTCAGCATGCTGAAGTAGTTCTCATCGACTTTGATGAACAACAAGTTACATATTCACAGTTACTTGATGTCTTCTTTGCAACGCATGATCCAACGACTTTAAACCGCCAAGGTAATGATATTGGTACTCAGTACCGCTCTGTTATTTATTATTATAATGAAGAGCAAAAACAGGCAGCAGAACATACGATTCAAACGTTAAAAGATGACGATCTTGATATTGTGACTGAGCTGTCTCCTGTCCCGACATTCTATCCGGCCGAAGAATATCATCAGAATTACTATGCAAAGAATCCTTCACAAGGTTATTGCAACTTTGCGATTCCACCTAAGTTGCTCAAGCTATATAGTAAATTCCAGCATCTGATGAAAGATCAATAAATCAGAGCAATAAAAAAGCAACCAAATTGGTTGCTTTTTTATTGAGTAAACTAAATTTTAGTTTTCACTGACAAAGGCAATATCGCTCAGTCCGGCTTCACTGGCGCGAGACATTACCTGAGCCACAGTATCGTACTTCGACTCTTTATCAGCACGAAGTTGAACGGTTGGTTTAACCGAACCTTGACCTGCTTCTTGGAAACGTTTTTGAAGCTCATCAAGGCTAATTACTTGAGTATCCCAAGCCACTTCACCATTTGCATTGATACTAATCGTAATTGCTTTTGGTGGTGGATCAATAATTTCAGCAGTTGTTTTAGGCAGTGTTAATGGAATCGATGGGTTGGCAACTGTTGCTGTGACCAAAAAGATGATCATTAACACCAACATAATGTCGATTAGCGGAATGAGGTTCATCTCATTTATGCCACTATCGTGGTCTTCACCCAATTGAAAAGCCATTAAGCTTGACCTCCAACATAACTTTGTTCTGCAGTTTTAACATCAGACTTTACAGTTGAGTCTTGCTGCAACATTGTATCGATTAACAAACTGTGTGCTTGATCTTGTAAATCATGAGCAAGACCACGGTTAGCACGTACACAAATGTTATAAGCCAATACCGCAGGAATCGCAACTGCAAGACCAAGACCAGTCATAATAAGTGCTTCACCTACTGGTGTAGCCACTTGAGCCAATCCTGCTTGTCCGCTCTTACCTACAGCAACCAACGCGTGGAAAATACCCCATACTGTACCAAACAAACCAACAAATGGTGCAATTGAAGCAATTGTTCCTAAAACAGAAATACCTTTCTCAGCATTGACTTTTTCAGCAGAAATTTGGCGCAATAATGCTTGCTCTGCAACTGCTTTACGCTGTTCAAAACTCAAAGGCTGTAACTTCGCTTTTAGCGAACTAATAGCTTTAGAGAGTTGAGCATAAGCTTGTTGTTTTAGTTGGCGAGTCCCCATCAAACGTAAGATGAAAACTGTCCAGGTAGCAATCGACATTGCCAATAAGATGAAATACAGGGTTTTACTCACTGCATCTGCATGTTGCCAATAAACTGCAAAGTTCATAGATGAACTCCTGATTTATGTATAAATTAAAATCCAATAACCAGTGGTAACGGTACTGTAAAAGGCTTCGCAACCCCATTTACCATATATGGTTTGAACCGTTGTCGACTAATAACTTGAATCATTTTTTGATCAATTTTTGGATTACCAGTAGATTTTGCCACAGTCACCGAGGTAATTTTACCTTTCTCATTTACGCTAAGGTTTAAGGTAAGCGCAAATTGCCCCTTGATCGTAGAGTACTTATCTGCGAATTCATTTACAGCAATTTGAACTTGTTTATCAACCCATTTTTGTCCCATTGCCCATTCAACATCACCTTTACTCACTTTCTCAACCGAAGTACTTTGAGCTTGCTCACGAGCTTGTTGATCTCTTGCAGCTTGTTCACGAGCTTGTTGATCTTTTAAAGCCTGTTCGCGAGCTTGTTGATCTTTTAACGCTTGTTCCCGTTGAAGCTGCTCTAATCTCTGCTTTTCCAACTCTTGCTGTTTCTTTAATTTCTCTTGGGTATCATCTTGTTGAATAACCTTTGGTTCTACCTTCTGTACTTTCTGAGCAATAACTTTTGGCTTTTCAACAGGTTTAGGCTCTACCTTCTTCTCTACAGGTTTAGGCTCTACCTTGGGCTTGATCGGCTCTACTTTTGCAGGAGGTGGCGATGGAGCATCTTCTTTAATTGTTAAAAAACGTACCTGTAAAGGCTTCTTGTCAATTGGCTTTAGTTCAGCAGGCTTAATGTGGCTAACTGCCCATAAGACCCCGATATGACCAATTGCAACCGCAATTAGGGCCGTGATGACTTTCTTTTTCATCGGATTGGGAGAGTTTAAGGCTGCGGAAGATTGACTCATAAGAATCTAATTACCTAATGGATGATGATCTCGACTTCAATTTATAGAAACGATTTCAAACATCGGATAGAACAATAAAGTGCCACAATAATAAATGAGAAGTGTTTTCATTTGCAACTAATTTTTTTGCGAAAACATTCTCTAGCATTGTGCAATCTAACTTCATAAAGTGATATCACCTTACTTTTCTCATGCTTAGACAACACACTAAAATTTGTTAGTTCCATAGACTACTTATCAAATCGTGCTCAACTTAAAAAAACATTAAGTAGTTACAATATTGAGAATAACCAATAGAACATCAAATTAAGGTTATGTTATAACATTTTAAATTTATTTTAGCCATAAAAAAGCACACTCAAAAGTGTGCTTTTAAAAATATAAGGGTAATTAGAAAACAACTGTCTTATTACCATCTACAATAATGCGATCTTCCAAATGCCATTTAACAGCACGAGCTAACACATTACGTTCCACATCTTCGCCAAGCTCACGTAACTGCTCAACGTTATAATCATGGCTTACACGTTCAACGTCTTGCTCAATAATCGGGCCTTGGTCTAGGTCAGCAGTCACATAGTGAGCTGTTGCACCAATCAACTTCACACCTTTTTCATAGGCTTGCTTATATGGGTTTGCCCCAACGAAAGCAGGTAAGAATGAATGGTGAATATTGATGATTTTCATTTCCCATTTTGCAACAAAATCTTCGCTTAAAATCTGCATATAACGTGCAAGAACTAATAAGTCGTTACCTTGCATCATTTCATCAATTTGAGCATAAGCTTCGGCTTTATTGTCTTTAGTTACTTTGATTACAGTAAATGGAATACCGAAGTTTTCAACAGATTCACGCAAGTCTTCATGGTTAGAAATCACATGCGTAATTTCACAAGGTAACGACCCACGTGCATGACGCCACAATAACTCAAGTAAAGCATGGTCGACTTTAGAAACTAAAATACCAACTTTTTTAATTTCGTTTACGAATGCAAGACGCCATTGCATGCCATAGCGCTCAGCAACGTTGACAGCAAATGTTTGAATTAATGCATCTTTACGCGACTGTAAATGATCAAGTTCAAATTCAACACGCATGAAATAACGTCCGCCTTGAGCTTCCGTCGCATACTGATCAAGCGCGGTAATGTTTGCACCTTGATGGTACAAAAAGCTCGATACAGCCTGTACGATCCCAGGCTTGTCTTCACAAGTAATCAGTAAACGGGCTGTATTGGCAGTGGTCATATTCATTTTGTTAATATCACTTAATTGAGACAAATTTTTAATAAGCCGAGTATTCTAGCGCTCTAAATAAGCAAGCACAACTATTCATCTTTTAAGGATGACAAGCTTGCAAAAAGATCAGAAGGTCCAAGTGATTCGAGCAATTGTTCATAAGTCGCACGGCTTTCACCCATTAAATAAGGGCCCTCTAAGAAAACCATTTGGCGTAATGCTTGCCAAACCCATTTTTCCTCAAGGTGGTTATTGTCACTAATGTGTCCGGACATATATAAAAAGTTGGTCCAGTTGGTTAAGACAATCCAAAGGTTAATAATGAGTGCTTCAATTTCGGAAGCTGTCATTTTCATAAGACCCGCATCGACAAAGGCCTGATAAATTCTTTGTCCTTGCTGCATCACCTGTCCCGCAAAGCGCGGATAGATCTTCTTAAAGTCTTCGTTACTTTCAACTAAGTGATAAACATCGCGATGAATAAAGCGATAGTTCCACAACTGACCGCTGAGCACCTGAAAATAACTAATTTTGTCGTTGGTGGTTAATGGTCTGTCTTCAGGTAAAGAGAGCATTTCTAAAGTCTCGATCTGATACTGATACATTAATTCCTTAATAATTTCATGCTTGTTTCGAAAGTGATAATACAAGTTTCCAGGACTGATCCCCAGCTCTGCAGCAATATGATTGGTAGTGACAGACCGTTCGCCACGCTCATTAAAGAGCTGCAAACTGATTTGTAAAATCCGGTCTTTTGTCTTCAGAGCTTTAGGTAGAGACATTTTAATAACCTTCGTTAATTCATATGGTTAAGACTTGCACACAGAAACCAACTTGACTCTTTAGAGTATTTACTCTAAAAAATAAGTATATCAGTATATTTGGTAAGTACCGATGAACAGTCAAACAAAAACAAATCCAGAGACTCAGGTTCCTTATGATGTTAAGCATTTACAAGATTTGCTTGAGCAGCAAAAGATTGCCTACTTACGTCATCCGGTACCCACTGCTAAAGAGCGTATTGATCGTTTAGCTCGTCTTAAAAAAGTCTTGGTAAAATATCAAGATCAGATTGCCGAAGCAATTAACCTTGATTATGGCAATCGTGCCATTATGGAAACCAAAATTGGTGAGTTACTTACTTGTCTTGAACAAATCAAGTATTACAGTAAGAACCTAACCGGATGGATGAAACCATCAAAACGCCATATCAGTGTATTACATCAGCCAGCAAAAGGTTGGGTACAATATCAACCAATGGGTGTAATTGGCATTATTACACCATGGAACTACCCGTTACTACTGTCTGTTGGACCACTCATCTGTGCTTTGGCTGCCGGTAACCATGCCATGATCAAAATTTCGAGTGCATCTCCAAATTTTGGTCAGATTCTTGAAAATGCACTTTCTGAAGCATTCCCACAAGAACTGGTTGCTGTAGTAAACGGCGGTGGCGTCATTTCTGATGCATTTAGTCATCTGCCTTTCGACAAAATGATTTTCACAGGCTCGACTTCGGTTGGTAAAACAGTCATGGCAGCCGCAGCTCAAAACCTTGTGCCGGTTATTCTTGAGTTGGGTGGTAAATCCCCTGCTCTGGTACATGCTTCTGTAGATATGAAAGATGTCGCACAGCGTATTGCTGTGGGTAAACTATGGAATGCAGGCCAAACTTGCGTTGCGCCAGACCATATTTTCTTGCCACGCGGGAAAACTGCCGAGTTTATTGAGAACTTTAAACTGATTGTGGCTGGAATGTATCCTCATTTCCGCAACAACCAAGACTACACTTCTATTATTAATGATAAACAGTATAACCGGATTCAAGGTTATCTTGAAAATGCCCGTGATCAAGGTGCTCGTATTGTTGAAATCAATCCGCAAAATGAAATTTTAGATGATGTCCGCAAAATTCCACCAACTTTAGTGACTGGTGTAACAACTGCAATGGATATTATGCAAAATGAAATTTTTGGCCCTGTTCTACCAATTTTAGAGTATGACCAAATAGAAGAGGTCATTGAGTTCATTAATAGTCGTCCACGTCCTTTAGCAATGTATTATTTTGACTATGATCAGGCACGCGCCGATTATATCTCTCAGCATACTCATTCAGGACATTTTGGAATTAACATGGTCATTACCCATGTTGCTCAAGATGACTTGCCATTTGGCGGAATTGGGGCATCAGGTATGGGCAAATATCACGGACCAGAAGGCTTTTTCGGACTTTCACATGAACGTTCGGTGATGTCAAATCCAAAACTTTATAGCCTGAAATACATTCTTCCACCGTTCAATAAACCAATTCATCGCTTCATTTCGAAAACCTTGTTGCGTTAACTGATCAAGGCATGATCTGTTACACTAGATCATGCCTCGTTTTTACCAATTTCGCTTGTCTTTTAATCGTATTTTTGGTATAAAACGCCCCTTGAATGAATTCATCCGTTTACATTTAGTATGACTGGCCACAGATTTGCTGTTGGCTAAATCAATGGAGTTACACCATGTCTAAGGTTTGCCAAGTTACCGGCAAGCGTCCAGTCGTTGGTAACAACGTCTCACACGCCAACAACAAAACCAAGCGCCGGTTCGAGCCGAACCTGCACCACCACCGTTTCTGGTTAGAAAGCGAAAAACGTTTTGTACGTCTTCGTTTAACCACTAAAGGTATGCGTATTATTGACAAATTGGGTATCGAAAAGGTTGTTGCAGACCTTCGTGCTCAAGGTCAAAAGATCTAAGGAGTCTGAGCAATGCGTGATAAGATTCGTCTCGTTTCTTCAGCTGGTACAGGTTATTTCTATACCACGACTAAAAACAAACGTACTATGCCGGAAAAAATGGAAATCAAAAAATTTGATCCAAAAATCCGTCAACACGTGATTTTCAAAGAAGCTAAAATCAAATAATTTTAGCGTCGAAAAAAACGACTTCTTTAAGAAGTCGTTTTTTTTTGCATTTTTTTTATACCCGCCTTTTTGTTAAACTTTCTACATATTCCGCCTTGGCATTTTTTATGCTTGTCTTTAGCCTAACTCACGTAAAAGGAGTTTTTAGTGCCGCATGACGTAGATTTAATTATTTTACTTGCTGTTGGTTTCGGCGTTGCCCTTTTTTTTGGCTATATTGCCGCCCGACTACGACTTCCCCCTCTTATCGGCTACTTAATTGCCGGAATTATTATTAGTCCTAATACCCCTGGCATAGAAGCAGATATTCATCTTGCCAACCAACTTGCTGAACTCGGTGTAATGTTCCTCATGTTTGGCGTTGGGATGCATTTTTCATTAAATGATCTTTTACAAGTTCGACGTATTGCCTTACCTGGTGCGATTTTACAAATTGCGGTTGCCACCTTACTTGGCGTTGGCGTTTCAATGTTATGGGGCTGGAGCTTTGGTTCAGCATTGGTTTTTGGCTTAAGCTTATCGTGTGCGAGTACCGTTGTATTATTAAAAGCTTTAGGAGACCGTGGTCTTTTAGACTCTGTAAACGGCAAAATTGCGGTAGGTTGGCTGTTAGTTGAAGATTTAGTGATGGTACTTGTTTTAGTACTTCTTCCAGCTACAGCGGTTTTACTTGGTGGAAAAGCACCGGCAGGCGCAGAAGGAAACATCTGGCTAACGCTTGGAATCACCCTATTAAAAGTGATTGGCTTTATTGCCTTTATGCTGATTGTAGGTAAGCGTGTTGTTCCTATCATTATGCAATTTGTTGCTCGCTTAGGTTCAAGAGAGCTATTTACGCTGACTGTCGTAGCAGCTGCTGTTTCGATCGCTTATGGCTCTTATGCCATCTTTGGGGTTTCAATGGCCTTAGGAGCCTTCTTTGCAGGTATGGTCGTAAAAGAATCCGACTTTAGCCACCGTGCAGAAGAAGAAACCCTTCCTCTACGTGAAATTTTCTCGATTTTATTCTTTGTTTCGGTAGGAATGTTGTTTGACCCACATATCCTTATCGAGCGTCCACTGCATATTTTGGCAGTTATCGCGATTATTATGGTAGGTAAAACGCTTGCTGCAATGGCATTGGTTTTATTCTTCCGCTATCCAATTAATACTGCTTTGACCGTCGGGGCCAGCCTTGCACAAATTGGTGAGTTCTCATTTATTTTGGCAACACTTGGCGTTTCTTTAGGTCTATTAACGCTAGAAGCTCAAAACCTGATTTTAGCAGGTGCTTTGTTCTCAATTACGCTTAACTCTTTTGTTTTCTCGGCAGTTGAACCTGTACAACGCTGGATTCGTGAACGCTCTCATTTAGCACGACTTCTTGAGCGCAGTGGTGACCCACTCGCGATGTTGCCAGATGAAGTTGACCAAGCTTACCTGCGTGATCAAGTGGTAATCGTAGGGTATGGTGGTGTTGGACGACGTATTACTGAAAATTTGATTAATCAGAATATTAAAGTCGTGATTGCAGAAGAAAATCGTGAAATTGTAGAAAAGCTACGTCAAGCAAATATTGCTGCCGTGAGTGGTGTCGCAACTGAACCTGGAGTTTTAATTCAGGCGCATATCATGCATGCACGACTATTGGTGATTTCCCCTATGGATATTTTAGATATTCACCGAATTGTGGATATTGCCAAACAATTAAACCCTCAAATTCAGGTTTTAATTTGTGCAGAAAGTAAAGAAGAAGCAGCAGTTATTCGAGATGAAAATCTTGGTGAAGTCTTCTATGCAAAAGAAGAAATGGCAAAGAATATGAGCCACCATATTTTAAATCAAATCGAACTGGCGCATCAGTCAACACATCATTAACGCATACAAAAAAGCGTACTCAAGAGTACGCTTTTTTTAACTTAGGAATTTAGGCTGCTCATCTACAACTTCAGCCTGCCATTCATTGACCTGCTTTTCGAGCAGTCCAAATAAAGCAGCTTGAATCATATGTTGGGCAACGATAGGCGTTTGCTCGCCTAATATCTCTTTTAGTTCATCACTAAATTGAATTTTAACCAAAGGCTCTTTTTCAGAACCAGCATTACGCAAGGCGAGCTCACCACCTTCGAGTTGGACTAACTCCAACACTGCTTCTTGATTTCCAAATAACTCTTTCAATTGCTGTATAGACATATACTTCCTCCATGTTTCAACATGGTGGCAAAGCACCCTTGCACTTTGCATCTCTCGTCTTATTTATATAGGCGCACTGGGATTAAATTTCAAGCGCTCAGACAGTTTAATTTTAGAACTCGACCATTTCGTTACGAAAACCATCAATTAAATGACTTAACTCTCTATGCCATTCACGCAAAATTTTCACATCAGGTAACCATGACTGGGGTCCCTGAGTCACTTTAATGATCAAATTAGAAGATGTTTCTTCTTCCGGTGTTGGTTCTGTTGGTTCCGGCGCGTACTGGCACATACGGTAAGCACGCTTTAACTCGGCCACAAAACCATCTTTTGCCAATTGCTGCAAAACAGAAACTTCAGGAGAAACTTGTCCTTTTGCCGCCATATGCTCTTCAATCGATTTTAATGTCGGCTGTGAATCGTTTAAACGATAGTAACGTACCAGTTCTTGCAGAAATGCCAGCATCGCACCATGCAAGTGAAAGACAGCTGTTTCACGATACGCTTGAACCTGCTGTACATGATCAGTTTGCTCTGCTTGTTGACACGCTAAACGCGCAAAATAGAGTTTTTGATTGGTACGATCGGCATGATAACGAGCAACACGTGACATAACTAAACTTTCCTGTTCTAAAATTGCCATCAATATGGCTATTCTTAGCTTAACGACTCCATTGATAAAATCAACGTTATTTATGGAAAATCCAAAGTGACTTGATAAATTTTTCGTTTAGCCTGCACTTTCAACTGCTGCTTCACTGGACGCACATTACTTAGAACCCAAGCGAAATATCCTTCACTCCAACCAGTATTACAGGCAGGTTCAATCTCATCATTTTGCCAAACATGAATAGAGACAACATCGACCAAAGCGACAGCTATTCCCTCTTCTTCATCACCATCATTGATTAAAAAATTCTGGTTTTCAACAATTAATAGATCTTTAAGAGGCAACTCTGTAGGCACCCATGAACAAACTTCTAGTGTCTTTACACCTTGGGCTATACGGGTTCCATTTGGAGCAACCACAGAAAGAGCTAAAAATTGTTGCATAAACGCATTACTCTTCAGCGGCTTTAACGCGAATTCCGTAACCTTTTACTTTAAGTGTATTTAAGCCTTTAATGGCTTTGATCGCTTCACGTGGATTCGGCATTTCGACAAAGCCAAAACCTTTTGATTTACCTGTTTCTTTATCGGTTACAACAACACAAGACTCAACTTTACCATAAGCCTTAAACAGCTCTAAAACTTCAGCTTCAGTCACTAAACGATCTAAATTACGAACTAATATTTTCATTTTCCAACCTTGACTGGCCTTCAAAATAAAGGCCAATATACATTTGAGTATTCACAGTGTCTTATACAGTAGTTTAGTCGAGATCGATACCAAAACCTAAGTTTACTGTTCGTGAAGTGTTCCATTGTTTTTTGGCAAATGGCTGTGGAACTTGACGATGAATTTTTGCCTGAACTAAATGCGCAGGTAGATCATTTAGGAAATAACTTTCGATTTTACGACCTTGTTCATCATATGTGTCTTGTGACCATGTATTAAGATTTTGCTTGGTCAAAATCAATTCATTTTCTGCACGTGTTAATGCAACATACAATACGCGGCGCTCTTCTTCTACTTCATCAAAATCACCCTGCGCACGCGCATATGGAAACTGATTTGGCGAGACATGCGGTACATAACATACTTTTTGCTCTGCACCTTTAGCCGAATGAATTGTAATTAAGGTCACTAAATCATCATCGCCCGCTTTTTCAATTTCAGAAACTGAAATAGGTTCAAGCACATATTCTTCAAGAAACTCACCAAGTGAGGCATGCTTACGCGCCAGCTGTTTAACCAGATCAAAATCTCTAACACGACGTGACCAGTCTTTAGTTTTATAGTTTTGCTCTAACTGTTCACTTAGGGCATCGAGTGCCAAACCAATACTTGCTTCAACATGCTGCTGTAGCACATCAAGCTGTTTCAAAATCAAAATAGCCTGTAAAGGGACTTTTCCATGACGCTCCAAACGCTGACAACGCTCTTCAACTTCAGCAATACCCATTAACTCTTGTGCTAACTTACTGGCCCCAACGTCACCAATGCCATCCCATAAGGTTAAAAAGCGCATCCACGCTAAGTCATCCTGCGGGTTACTCACAATACGTAAGAGACTGAGCACATCTTTTACATGTGCGGATTCCAGTAACTTTACGCCCCCAATAAAACGATACGGAATTTCAGCAGCAATAAATGCCCCTTCCAAATAGCGAGCGCTGTAGCCAGAACGAACTAACACCATATGGTCGTACCAATTTGCACCCTGCTGATGTCGTTCTATTAAGTCTTGTGCAATCCAATTGGCTTCTTCAAATTCATTACCAAACAAGTGGAGCTGTGGCTTTTGCCCTTTGCCACGATATGCCTGTAGCTGTTTTTCATAATCGATTGGGCTATGCGCTAATAACCAGTTTGATAAATCCAATATTTCTTGAGTTGAGCGGTAATTTAAATCTAAAGTATGAATAACCGCATCAGGAATTCGTTCTTTAAAAGAATGAATGTTTTCAAAGTCGGCCCCACGGAAACCGTAAATCGACTGGGCATCGTCACCCACACAAAACAATTTCACCTTGCCAATCAAGGGCTGCAAAAGTGCCCACTGTAAAGGGTTGGTATCTTGCATTTCATCAACCAATAAAGCTTGGCAGAAACCAGCAACCCAGTTCGTGAGTGCTTCGGAATTTTGTAAATGAACAGCGACAATCGACAAAATATCGTCATAGTCTAAAAAATTACGCTCTCTTTTACGTTGTTCATAGGTTTTCATTAGCTCCGCAATTTGTGCCTTGTACTCATATGCTTCAGGTAATTGCTTGAGTAATGCCTCTGAAAGCTTAGATTGCGTATTTCGAGCATAAGAATACAAATCACACAGCTCTGCTGCTTTAGGTAAAACGTTATCTTTGTCTTTACCTCTCAATAAGCGAAACATGAGTAACTGATCATCTCGATCAATAATACTAAATTGGGTCAAACCAAAAGCTTGTGGATTACGGCGTAGCAAGTACATACAAAAGGTATGAAAGGTTGATGCACGAAGGCCTTTGGCTTGTGCCCCCACATGCTGTTCAACCCTTGCCACAATTTCACTCGCAGCACGGCGCGTGAACGTTAAAATCTGGATTTGATTTGCAGGTAACCCCTGATCAATTAAATAAGCTGCGCGAGCAACAATGGTTTTAGTCTTGCCACAGCCTGCTCCAGCCAAAACCAGACAGTTTTGAGCCGTAGTCGTTGCTGCCTTTTTTTGCTGAGCATTTAATTCATTAATTAACTTTGCAAAACTCATAACACACATCGCTAAAACACCAAGGCGTAGTTTAACAGACCCATGCCATGAGATGGACCCTAGCTCACTAAAAACAAAAAAGGACACCTTAAGTGCCCTTTTATTCGCTATTTAATTTAAGAAACTGTTTTTGAGCTAGCAGGTAAATGTTTAATTGCAGAAGCAAGTCCTAAAAAGTTAATGCCCTGAAATAAAATATCTACTGCCAAAAACATTCCCAATACCCAAAATGGTGAGTCCTTAGAAACTAAAATTAAAATACCTGTAGCGAGGGTTAATAACCCTGAAAATAAGGTCCAGCCCCACCCTGCAATTGGTCTTAATAAAAATGCATTTATGGTGCGGATGACCCCAGCAATAATCAGTGCAATCGATAACAGGCTAGTTAAAACTACAGCTGTAGTCACAGGTGTAGAAAATGCGTAATAGCCAGCCATTAAATACAGCACTCCAAAAAGTGCCCAAAGCCATCGGCTACCGCCTTTAAATACACTTAAGGCGGCAATCAAATGTAGAACACCACCTATCATCATTAAAATACCAAATAGGAAAACAACCGAAAATGTTGCAAATGGTAATGAGCTAAATAAGACTAAACCGAAAATAATGAGCACGAAGCCTAATATTAGATACCATTTACGATCAGCATGTAGCTGATTACGAACTAAATCATTACCTACAGTTTTCATCATGGCTACTCTTATTATCAGGTATTAGGAAGTATATATAATGTCATTATAGTGATGTACTTCACATTTATTGTCTGTATAAGATCTGCATCGTTTATTAACAATTGATGGGGATAAAACAGTATTTATCCACAATTTTATTTCAACCAACCAATTTCTTGAGCTGTTGGTAAACCTATGACTGTTTCTTGTAAATCACTCGGCATTTTATTGGTCTGCTCAGACAATGGCGTTCGACCACCCATGATTTCTGCTAACTTTTGTGGGTAAAGAGGCACTTTTTCAGGTTCTGCATAACCTAATGGATAGATCGGCTGACCTGTTGTTAAATCATATTTATCTTTTGCGCCAAAGCCATGTAATAACTCATGCACAAGAACGACCTGATTTTGTGAAGCTTGTGTTTTGGTCGCAAACAAATTAACGCTACCAATACGGCCTTTTTCTAAAGCAGTCGAATGCACCAAAACTTTTTGATAAGTTGGATCATAATAATTTAAATAAAGCTTAAGTGACGCTCCGCTATCTTCAGGCTGTTGTTGTCGCCATGCATAAAAACGAAACTTTAAACTCCACCAAATTACATTCAGGATATTGGCATTTTGCGGGACCACAGGCGGTCTTTGCTGTAGTTCTTGACCTAAACGAATTTCAAAGTTGCTGGACTGCCCACGATAATGCTGTGACCACTCACTTAGGTAGCTTTTGAGTGTTTGGAAATCAGCGTTTTGTAGCTGATGAATATAAGCTTGTGTGGTTTGTAAGCCATCCGCATTTACTGGATGCAATACCACGATAACAGGCTGATTCCAGTCTTGGTTCTGGTCACGCCATGCTTGAACTGCAACGATTAATAAAATAATCAATAAACACAAAATCCGAATGTTTTTCCACATTCTTTTTCCCCATAAAAATTAAATTTTCTTTTATTGTTATTGATATAAAAAATGCTAGCTGAGCTAGCATTTTTCATCTGTCTTATTTAGCCTTCAATCCATTTACCATCTTGATAAATCAGACTCCATTTAGTTTGTTTACCTTCTGGTGTTTCAGATCCCACATATTGTGATTGATTCTTACGACTAAACTTCACAATAGTTGGATTACCTTCAGGGTCTACATCTGGAGCTTGTAAAATAAACTGGTATTTTGGATCAAGTTGGTCAGCCACACTACGAAGCTCAGCAACTTTTGGTGCACGAGTTTCACGAATTTTCGGGAACTTACTTGCAGCCAAGAACAGACCAGCCGCGCCATCACGCAGCACAAAATAGTCATCATGCTTGGTTGAACGCAAATGTTCCATCTTGATTGGTTCTACACGTGGTGGTGCAGGTTGACCACTCTTCAAGACTTTACGAGTATTGTCACAGCTTGTACAAGCGAAATACGGGCCGAAGCGACCAGTTTTAAGCTGCATTTCACCATCACATTTATCACAAGGAATAGTTGGGCCATCATAACCCTTAATCTTGAACTCGCCTTCTTCAAGCTCATAGCCATCACAGTCTGGGTTGTTACCACAGACATGTAGTTTGCGACCACCATCAATTACATAGCTATCCATTGCTGTACCGCATTTTGGACAGCGATGCTTTGACATCAAGTCAGCCGTTTCAGCTCCATCATCATCAGATAACGCTGCTAAAGACTCAACTGGCGTTAAGTTCAAGGTTCCTTTACAACGTTCTTTAGGTGGCAGGTTATAGCCTGAACACCCTAAGAATACGCCTGTTGTCCCCGTACGAATTTGCATTGGACGTGAACATTCAGGGCAATGTACTGCTGGTACTTCAACTGGTTGGTTACGGCGCATACCTTGCTCGCCTTGAGCATTGGTCAAACGCTTTTTAAAATCACCATAGAATGTATCTAGTAATTCTTTCCAGTTACGCTCACCCGTTGCTACACGGTCAAGCTGACCTTCTAAATCTGCCGTAAAGGCATAATTCATCAGGTTATTAAAACTTTCATCAAGACGGTCTGTCACAATCTCGCCCATTTTCTCTGCAAAGAGACGGCGATTTTCTAATTTGACATAACCACGTTCTTGAATCGTAGAAATAATGGCAGCATAAGTTGACGGACGACCAATACCACGTTTTTCAAGTTCTTTCACTAAAGATGCTTCAGTAAAACGAGCTGGTGGCTTGGTAAAGTGCTGACTTGGGTCTAGCTTTTCTAATTTTAAAATTTCACCTACTTTAATTGCAGGTAAAATAATGTCGTCGTCAGATTTATTAGCACCACGAACTTTTGTAAAGCCATCAAATACAAGCGTACGGCCTTTTGCCTTTAATTCAACATTGCCAGCTTCAACGGTTAAAGTTGAAGATAGGTATTCTGCTGGAGTCATTTGACAAGCAACAAATTGACGCCAAATCAAGTCATACAAACGCTGAGCATCACGCTCTACACCTGCAAGCTGGTCACCTGTAAGTGCAACATTTGATGGACGAATTGCTTCATGGGCTTCTTGAGCACCCGCTTTGTTACCATAGCGGTTTGGCTTAGCTGGTAAGTATTTCTCACCAAACTGGCTTTCAATATGAGCACGAACCATATTTACAGCGTCATCACTCAAGAATGTTGAGTCCGTACGCATATAGGTAATAAAACCAGCTTCATACAAACGCTGCGCCAGCATCATGGTTTTCTTCACAGAGAAACCTAAGCGTGTACTTGCAGCTTGTTGTAAAGTCGAAGTGATATATGGTGCGCTCGGATTCACCTTAGTCGGCTTATCTTCACGCTGTGCAACTTTATATTCAGCGTTCTTTAAAACTTCTAATAAAGCATCAGTTTCCGCTTTATTTTTCAGTTTAAGCGTCTTACCTGCTTGTCTAACTGCTTCAAGACGGATGTCATCTTTTTTGGCTTGCGTATCTGCAAAAACTTGCCAATATTCTTCTGGAATAAAAGCACGAATTTCACGTTCACGTTCAACAACAAGTTTTACAGCCACAGACTGTACACGACCTGCTGACAAACCACGGGCAATCTTTTCCCAAAGTAATGGCGAGACCATGAAACCCACAACGCGGTCCAAGAAACGACGCGCTTGCTGTGCATTTACACGGTTTAAGTCTAGGCGAGTTGGTTGTTTAAATGCTTCTTGAATGGCATTTTTAGTAATTTCGTTAAATACCACACGGTGATAACGGCTATCGTCACCACCAATCACTTCGCGTAAGTGCCAAGCGATTGCTTCCCCTTCTCTATCCAAGTCCGTTGCGAGATAGATTGCATCTGCATCTTTAGCAAGTTTCTTGAGTTCAGCAACAACATTTTCTTTGCCAGGTAGAACTTCATAGTGTGCCTTCCAGTCATGTTCCGGATCGACACCCATACGATTAATCAGCGCAGATTGGGCTTTTTGTTCTTTTTCAGCTTCAGTGAGTTTTGTCCGGGCAGCCGGCTTTTTCTCTGTTGATTTGCTGCCACCTGTTGGCAAGTCACGTACGTGACCCACAGAAGACTTAACAATGTACTGCGAACCTAAATATTTGTTGATGGTTTTCGCTTTGGCAGGCGACTCCACAATCACTAAGGCACGTTTATGTGCAGCAGAGGCAGTAGATGCTGTGCTTTGAGATGCAGAGCGCGAGGTATTCGCCATATAAAATGTTATTCCTATACCAATAAATTTAAAAATCAGGCTTCAGCCAAGGCCAACAGATAAGCCTTCATCTCATCTAATTGCGTGGCTTTTAGGTCCGATTCCTCATCCCAATAAAGGCCTACACAGTTTGCCTGCATATCAATAGCATAAATCCCTTTTAATGCAATGGGAGAATCATTAAATTTCTCATCACCCTGCACTACTTTTAATTTTCCGTCTATAACACGAGCACGCATGAGCGTTAAACGAGCATCGGGGATCAATACACTATAATAAGCAACCATGCTGGCACGCTTTTCAGTTGCCATCGGGACATGTGTCCATTCAGGTGCGGCAATTATGCGTGGATGTAGCCCCATTTTGCGGGCTTTGTCTCGCATAATACCTAGTGCCTTTTCACGTGGACTCACTCTTAAACCAAAAATGGAGCCTAGCACGAAAAGAACAATGATAACGGTAACCCAAATTCCGATATTGTCCATAGCAAAACCTATTAATCTCTTTTATTAGAGTTGCATAAGCTGACCAGAAAACGCAAGTTACATCATAAAAATAATGTCCAATTAACCGACGAGGTTAAAAACTACAACATTTCCTCATAGATATTCTTAGCAATCTAGGCACAATATTTAGGCGCTCTTTTCAGTTTCAAGAGTAGATAACTTACCAAACCGATCCAGATGTGCATCCCCCCATGTTTTTAGAGCAAGAAGAATCTGCTCAAGCCCACGTCCCAAATCAGTCAGGCTATATTCAACTTTAGGGGGAACTTGAGGATAAACCTCACGGTGAATAATGCCATCTTGTTCTAACTCACGAAGCTGATTGGTGAGCATTCTTTGCGTAATGCTTGGAACTCGTTTACGAATTTCATTGAACCGTAAAGTTCCTTCATTTAATAAATGCCAAAGAATGACACATTTCCATTTGCCATCAATCAAACTGATCGCGGCTTCAACTGAGCAACCCGGTGAGCAGTCAAAACTTGAATGTCGAGCTTTTGCCATTTTACAGTATCCTTTTTGACACTATGAGCGTTATTTGTCTGTAGTCACTATTTTTAAGCTTACGTTATGATCAAACTCTCAACAAGAGGAATCACAATTATGAAAGCTGTGGCATATCAAAAAGCAGGTCCCATTACATCGCCAGAATCACTCGTTGATATTGAACTCGACACTCCCGTTGCAGAGGGCCATGATCTGCTTGTTCGCGTACAGGCTATTTCGGTCAATCCAGTCGATACCAAAATACGTAAAAATGTAAGTGCTGAATCTGGTTGGAAAGTGCTTGGCTGGGACGCTGTAGGTGTAGTTGAAGCGATTGGAGATAAAGTCACTCAATTTAAAGCAGGTGATGTTGTTTGGTATGCAGGTGCGTTAAATCGCCAAGGCAGTAATAGTGAGTTGCAATTGGTTGATGAACGTATTGTTGGTCATAAACCGAAAACTTTAGAAGCAACTGAAGCAGCAGCTCTCCCTTTAACAGCAATCACGGCTTGGGAAATGCTATTTGATCGTTTGCAAGTTCCAAAGACTGCACCAGCTAATACGACTATTTTGGTGATTGGTGGGGCTGGTGGTGTAGGTTCAATTACCATTCAACTTCTTAAACAGTTAACTAACCTTACAATTATTGCGACAGCTTCGCGCCCTGAAACGAAAGAATGGGTCAAACAACTGGGTGCTGACTATGTATTAGATCATCGTGAACCTTTAGCTCCACAAATCAAACAATTAGGCTTAAATGCACCTTTATATGTGTTCTCGACCACTCAAACAGATCAGCATTTAGCAGATATTGTAGAGTTGATTGCACCACAAGGACATTTTGGTTTAATTGATGACCCTGAACAGTTAAATATTAAACCGTTTAAATCGAAGTCTGTGTCTGTGCATTGGGAATTTATGTTCACACGTTCAATGTTTCAAACTGAAGATATGCAAAAACAAAGTGAAGTATTAAATGAAGTCAGCAAGCTGGTTGATGAAGGGAAAATCAAAACGACAGTGACTGAAGTTTTAAGTCCAATTAATGCTGAAAATTTAAAACAGGTTCATCAGCAAATTGAGAGAGGTACGACAAAAGGTAAGATCGTCTTACATGGTTTTTAAGTAAAATTAAAATATCCCCCTAATAAAAAGGCAAGTATTGAACTTGCCTTTTTATTAATAGTGCGGGGGTTTATTCGTTAATGGATCAAAAGGTGCAATGCCTTCTGATAAATCCGAAGATTCCACACGTTGATAAAGTAATTGCATTTGTTTTTTCAAATCAGCTATTTCCTGAGTTTGAATAGCGAGTTGTTGATTTAATTGTTCAACTAAATCATCCAAAAATGTAATTCGCACTTGCAAATCTTCAATGGGTGCGGAAAATGACGCTTGATCATCATGATATGGTGGTTTAGTCATTTAAATCCTCATTTGAGATTCTGGAAAACATTATGGCCTATATTACCCTAAGGGATGTCCAACTTGCTTTTGGCGGACCTGCCCTGCTCGATGGCGCGAACTTTAATCTAGAACGTGGCGAACGAGTCTGTTTAATTGGGCGTAATGGTGAAGGTAAGTCTACTTTACTTAAACTCATCGAGGGAAGCTTATTACCCGATTCTGGTGAAGTTTCTATTCAAAATGGTTTAACGGTTTCTATGTTAGCCCAAGACGTCCCAATGGATTCTGGCAAAGTTGCTGACATCGTGGCAGACGGCGCAGGAGAAGCTGCTGAAGTACTCAGAGCTTATCATGAAGCAACCGACGCTTGTATGTTAGGAGATATGGAAGCTTGCGACCGTATGGGTAACCTTCAGCACAAGCTAGACCAACTAGACGGTTGGGCGCTTGAAAACAAGGTGAATGCCCTATTAAGTAAAATGGGACTCGACCCAAATGCAGATTTGGCAGATCTTTCAGGTGGACGTAAACGCCGTGTTCTACTCGCTCGTGCTCTTTTAACGCAGCCAGACGTACTCCTTCTAGACGAACCAACCAACCATTTAGATGTTGAAAGTATTGAGTGGCTAGAAAAATTCCTACTCGATCAAAATAATTTAACGCTTCTATTTATTTCGCATGACCGCTCTTTTGTAGATAGCATTGCGACTCGAATTGTTGAACTTGACCGCGGCATCCTACGTGGCTACGAAGGTAACTATTCACGCTATTTAGAGCTAAAAGCTCAGCAAATGGAAGCAGAAGAGAAACAAAATGCTTTATTTGATAAAAAGTTAGCTGAAGAAGAGGCTTGGATTCGCCAAGGCATTAAAGCACGTCGTACCCGTAACGAAGGCCGTGTTCGTGCATTAAAAGCTTTACGTGAAGAATCGAAAGCTCGCCGCTCACAACAAGGCAAAGTGAGCATGGCGACTCAAGAAGCAAATCGCTCTGGTAAATTAGTATTTGATATTGAGCACTTAAGCGTATCTTATGACGACAAACCACTGATTAAAGATTTCTCTACACTAGTCATGCGTGGCGACCGTATTGGTCTAGTCGGCGATAACGGTGTTGGTAAAACAACGTTAATTAAAGCCATTTTAGGTGAAATTGAGCACGGTGGTTCTGTTAAGACTGGTACACAGTTAGAAGTAGCCTATTTTGATCAATTACGTAATGCCTTAGACCTTGAAAAAACAGTCATGGCAAACGTTTCAGAAGGCTCTGACTTTGTAGATGTAAATGGCAACCGTCGTCATATCTACAGCTATTTACAAGATTTCTTGTTCTCACCTGAACGTGCACGTACACCAGTAAAAGCCCTTTCTGGTGGTGAGCGTAACCGTATTTTGCTTGCTAAATTATTACTTAAACCATCGAACCTGATTGTGATGGACGAACCAACCAATGACTTGGATATGGTGACTCTTGAGCTACTTGAAGAGATGCTTTCTGAATATAAAGGCACGCTATTACTTATTTCGCATGACCGTGCATTTATGGATAACGTTGTCACTTCTACTTGGGTATTTGATGGCAAAGGCAATATTGCAGAATACATTGGTGGTTACCAAGATTACTTACTACAACGTCCAGATGACAAAGTAGTAGACCAGAAATCTGACGTTAAGAAAGCTCAGGCAAAAGCTGAAGCTGAAAAAACTGCCGCTCAAAGTACCGTGAAAAAGGTGAAATTGAGCTATAAAGACCAACGTGAACTTGAGCAACTTCCTGCTGAAATCGAGAAACTGGAAGTTGAACAAGCCGAGCTTTCTGACAAACTTGCAGATGGTTCGTGGTTTGTGTCCGATGCAGATGCTGCGACTCAAGCAAGCCAACGCCTAGCAGAAATTGAAGAATTACTGCTTGAAAAATTAGAGCGTTGGGATGAACTTGAGCAAATGAGTAAAGGCAGTTAATCAATAAAAAAGGGCTTTAATTAAAGCCCTTTTTTTGGATTTAGAATTTCTAGTAATGCCATAAAAGGTTTATAAACAAATAAAGAGATGAAACGAATTAAACGTTCAAATATCTGTAACTGCAAAACCATACAAGTCAGGATAGCCAAAACGAGACTAATAAAAATATTGATCTCTACCGAATATTTAAAACTTAATTGATGAGTCAAAACAATAATTACAAAACCATGCAATATATAAACTGGCAGCGTTTTTTGGCCTAAACCGATCCAAGGTCGTTTAAAATTTTGAGTGAGTACAAATAAACTCAAAACACCCATAGCCGATAGCAACATAATTACACTGCGAATCAGTATTCCCTGCCATAGATCTATATGGAGTTGAAAATATGACAAACTACCAAATAGCCAGTAATAACTATAATGACTTATAGCCGCTACAGCAGTAATGATGAATAATGTAATAACGGCAAATAACTTTGCATAAGGCAACTGCGGAATATACTGGAAAATGGTTTTACCATAGATCGCCCCCACCATAAAAAAAGGTAGAAAAACAAAAATTCGACCTATCGAATAGCTGTAATTATTGATGGGTGAGCATCCAATAAGTAAAGCTAAAACGATTGAAAACAGAACTGGATATGCCGTCTTTTTTAGGAAAAAAGCTAAAAACGTCCAAGCCACCATGCCAAATAAATACCATAGCACCCAATAAGGCTTAGCAAACCATACCAAATGAAACGACCAATTCCATAAACTTCCGTTATAGAAGGCATCAAGCAATTGAAATAAAAGTTGAAATGGTAAATATAATGATAAAAAGTAAATTAACTTTTCTAGGATTTTCTCTTCTTTAAAAAACATGCCCGATATAAAAATAAAAGCTGGCATATGAACAAAGTAAATGCCCCCTAAAGTCGCTTGATTTAGAGGTTCGTTCCAGCCAATTAACCTTTCAAGGTAATGACCCAATACAACCAGAAAAATTAAGACACCTTTTGTGGCATCGATATGGAGATTTCTCATAAATTTCTATGAAATCAAGATATTCATATCATACTGAATTATTCTTATTTTTTGATTCAAAAAGACAATAAGTAAAGTTTCGCTGTATACAAATTAATTATGATATACCTATCAGTATAATAATATTTAAGGATATTTCCGTGCTAGACCTCTCTCAAATTTTGGCATTCGGACTTATTTGCTTGGCGATGGTAATCACCCCAGGTCCAAACATGATTTATCTTATATCTCGTTCCATTAGTCAGGGCAAACTCGCAGGTTTTATTTCCCTCGGTGGCGTTGCGGTTGGTTTTGTATTCTATATGCTCTGCGCTTCTTTCGGGATTACGGCACTTGTGGTCGCAGTTCCATATGCCTATGACACGATTCGTATTGTAGGTGCCATATATTTACTCTGGCTTGCATGGAAAGCATTACGTCCAAATGCTGCACCTATTTTCAGTGTAAAAGACTTATCTATCGATTCACCATTAAAATTATTTTTAATGGGCTTTTTAACAAATCTACTTAATCCCAAAATTGCGATTATGTATTTGTCTTTATTGCCACAGTTTATACACCCACAACAAGGCAGTATTTTAGCGCAGTCTATTCAACTCGGAACCATACAAATTTTTGTAAGTGTTTCAGTAAATGCACTGATTGTGTTTTCTGCAGGTAGCATTGCGCTCTTTCTACAACAAAAACCGCTTTGGGCAAGCATCCAACGCTGGATTATGGGTACCGTATTAGCCGGACTCGCTGTTCGTATTCTTTTAGAACACCGCCGATAACCCACTTTATTTTTCTTTACAGACTCTAAACCTTCAATTTACTCCTGTGTATTACGACGATAAATTCAGTTCGTGATACACTTTTGGCAGTTTTAACTTTTTCAATTTTTTATATCGTTATGAGCCAAAAGCAGCCTTATACGCCCGGTGAGTTTCAGTGGTCCTTTTTATTGCCTAAATATTGGGGTATATGGATTGCGATTACTTTCCTCATGCTTTTGGCTATTTTACCGTGGGCGATTCAATGGCGTTTGGCTCACGGGTTAGCAAATATCGCTTGGAAATATTTAAAATCTCGTCGCAAAACTACTATTCGTAATTTAGAAGTTTGCTTTCCCGAATGGTCACCTGAAAAAGTACAGCAACAAGCAAAACAAGTTTTTGTAGATATGATGCTTGGTATTTTTGAGACCTTGAACGCATGGTATAAGCCGTACTGGTTTAAAAACCGTGTCACGATTGAAGGCTTAGAACACATTACCAATGCTCAAGCACAAGGCAAAGGCGTTTTATTACTAGGAACTCACAGTACTTTGCTTGATGCTGGTGGTTATGTATGTGCTCAATATTTTGAACCAGATGTTGTATATCGCCCTCAAAATAATCCCCTACTCGACATGCTAATTTATCGCTGTCGAGCAACCATTTATAAAGCACAAATTGATCATGATGATATGCGGGGCTTAATTCGCCACCTTAAAGATGGTGATGCAATTTGGTATAGCCCCGACCAAGACTTTGGACTCAAACAAGGTGTTATGGCACCATTTTTTGGAGTGCCAGCAGCTACAGTAACGGCCCACCGTCGTTTATTAAAAATCTCGAAAGCGGTTGCTGTCCCTTTATATTTTTATCGTCATGGCGATGTACAGAACCCTAAATATCATATCTTGATTGAACCTGCAGTCGACAATATGCCAAGTGAAGATGAAGTCGATGATGCAATCCGTGTAAATAAGATTATTGAGAACCAGCTTCGTATCGCACCAACTCAATATATGTGGTTTCATCGTCGATTTAAGACACGTCCTGAAGGATATGAAGAGATCTATTAAGATAAAGCTGCAATGATTTTAAATTGGTATTAGGCATAGCCTCAATTTAAAGTGAAATTCAAATACTTTCGAATAGGCAGACCTTACTTTTTAGGGATAAAAAGTAAGCAAAAATCCTTTGTTCCGCTGATGTTACTTCCATGTAACACAGCGAAACAGCGACATCCATGTCGCTATCACGATAGTAAATTCCGGATAATGATTTAGTTTGAAATGATGTATCTGTAGATGGTCCATCTTTTATGAATGTATAAGGCAAAAAACAATGAAAGTGATGCAACTTCTCCCAGAACTCAATAGCGGTGGCGTAGAACGCGGCACACTGGAAATTGCACGTGCACTAGTTGCACAAGGCCACCAATCTTTGGTTGTATCAAACGGCGGACGATTAGTATCTCAACTTGAAGCTGAGGGCTCTAAACACTTAACGCTACCGATTCATAAAAAATCTTTATCGAGCTTATGGCAAATTCGCCCTTTACGTCGGCTTATTGAAGAGCATCAACCCGATATTGTTCATGTCCGCTCACGTGTCCCTGCTTGGCTTACTCATTTTGCCTTAAAAGGAATACCAGCCCATAAGCGCCCTCACCTCATCAGCACAGTACATGGTTTCTATTCAGTTAATCGTTATAGTGCGATTATGACTCAAGCTGAAAAAGTAATTGCCGTTTCTGACAGCGTAGTTAAATATATCACTAACCATTATAAAAACTGTCCACCACAAGATATTGTCCGGATTTATCGAGGGATTGATCCAGCTGCTTTCCCGCATAACTACCAACCCTCAGCACAGTGGTTTAATCAAGTTTTTAATGACTTTCCTGAACTCGAAAATAAATTTTTACTATGCTTGCCTGGCCGTATTACGCGTTTAAAAGGACATGAAAGTTTAATTGAACTGATACAGCAACTTCAGTCGCAATATCCTCAACTACATGCTGTTGTTGTGGGTGGTGCCGATGCTAAAAAACAGGCCTATTTAAGTGAGTTGCAAAGCACCATTCAAAGCAAAGGGCTCGCTGATAAGATCACCTTTGTAGGACATCGCTCAGATATACGTGAATGGCTCGCTTTTAGCGACATCGTGCTCTCTCTATCCAATCAAGCAGAAACATTCGGTAGAACAGCATTAGAAGCGCTCTCAGTCGGTACACCGGTGATTGGCTGGAACCGTGGAGGTGTTGCCGAGATTTTATCTAATGTATATCCGCAAGGTCTTGTTGAAGCTGAAAATGAAAAAGCCTTAGTAGAAAAAGTAAAACATCATATTGAACAACCTCAAACAGTTGCTCCTGTAACAATGTTCAGTTTAAAAGATATGTGCGATCAGACCCTTGAGCTATATCAAAGTGTACTGAAATAACGTAATAAAAAACCCGCGATGATCGCGGGTTTTTTACAACTAAAAGAAAGCAGTCTTATTTAAATGTTGCTTCATAAGCAGCAGCTTTTTCATAGTCGTATTGTTTTTCCCATTTACTGATTACAAGTACCGCAAGCGCGTTACCTACAACGTTCAACGCAGTACGTGCCATATCCATAATACGGTCAACACCAGCAATAAATGCTAGGCCTTCTACAGGAATACCAACACTACCTAATGTCGCTAATAACACTACGAATGATACGCCAGGAACACCTGCGATACCTTTAGAAGTAATCATTAATGTTACAACCAAAATAACTTGTTGGCTGATTGACATTTCGATACCGTAAAGCTGTGCAATAAAGATTGCTGCAATACTTTGGTAAAGCGTAGAACCGTCAAGGTTAAATGAATAACCTGTTGGGATTACAAAACTAGAAATCGCTTTTGGCGCGCCATAAGCTTCCATTTTTTGCATAATACGCGGTAAAACTGTTTCCGAACTTGCAGTCGAATACGCCAAAATTAATTCATCTTTCAAGATCTTAAGCAAAGTAAAGATATTGATACTGAACATTTTTGCAGTTAAACCAAGTACCACTAAAGCAAAGAACAAGATTGCACCGTAAACCAATACAACCAATTTACCTAATGGAATAAGTGAAGCGAAACCGAAGTTTGCAACAGTTACAGCGATCAAACCAAATACACCCACTGGCGCATATTTCATGATGATGTGCGTTACACGGAACATTGTTTCCGATACAGCATGAAATACATTTAATAATGGGTCTTTCGTCGTAGCTGGTAATGAAGATAGACCAATACCAAAAAGTACAGCAAAGAAAATCACTGGTAACATTTCGCCATGCGCCATTGAACTAATAATGTTCGTTGGGATAAGCGATAATATTGTCTGCATGATGCCATGAGACTGTGACTGAACTTCTTCAGTTGTATGCTTATATTGAGAAATATCTGTTTGAACCAGCTGAGACATATCAATGCCTGAACCTGGATGGAAGATATTCGCTGCAACCAAGCCAACTAAAATAGCAATAGTAGTAATAATTTCGAAATAGAGAATGGTTTTAAAACCAAGACGCCCTAGACTTTTTGTACTGCCAACACCAGCAATACCTAAAATCAATGTAGAGAAAACGATTGGAATAACAATCATTTTAATCAGGCTAATAAAGATCTTACCTAATGGAGTAAGAACATTAGTTACAATACTATCTTTGATTTCAGGCTGGTTATGTAAAACAGCCCCGACAACTATCCCTAGGATTAAAGCAATTAAAATTTGCCACGCAAGGCTAAATTTAAAATTCTTCATAAGACAATCCTTATGCACCGCAAAGTATCAAATATGAGAGGGAGAAGAACACTATTCTTATAGTGAAACCTCAATATGTGCAGTAATTTCCAAACAGAAATTTAAATACACAAGCAAATCACAACCCGCCGATCCGGCGAAGTAAACAACAATGCCTGTTGACGATCCAACATGTCAACGATCGGCACATTCTATTGAGATTTGCCAATTAAACAAGTCCAATTTATGTCTAAATAGACCAAAGCCTATATTTATTCCTCAATAATCTATAAAAACAAAAACTTAACAAAAAAAATTTTTGTATCTATTTTCATCGGAAAAAGCTTTGATATATAAAAAATTTATGAACTACTACCTATATTAAATAGATTTTAAAATTAAGATAACCTTAAAAAAATTTCTTTAATTTACAATTAATTAATGGTATTTATATAAATATCAACCCGAGTTCTGCGTCCTGCAAAACTCGGGTAAATGAGGTTGTGCTTTCAGGGTATATAATTCTTTTTATCGCTTCCGTTCTAACATCGTATCCGTGATGTCTTCCATATCAGCTTAGAGCATCCTTACTTGGGATTATCCATTCCCGCTTCCGTGTGCCGATGAATGTAGAATACGGGTTTTAGCTCCCCCTGCCTATTGGACCTAGACTCAAATCTTTGTACGATATTGCTTACAACTTATTTTTATATACTTTTCTCTTTATAAGGCTCCGCAATTTCATCAGTTACTATTTTTTCTTCTTTTTCAGCTTTAGCAATACCTTCTTGTATCGCAGCTTGAGCTTCCTCTTCATCATCTTGAGTTTGCTCTACTTCTTCTTGAATTTCTTCAAATATTCGACCTGTTTGTAAAACGACGTAGACAGGAAAATGATCTGATCCAATATGAGATAAACGCTGCATTTTTACCAAACCGAAGTCTGTACTGTGAAAGATATGGTCGAGTGACCAACGTAATAAAGGATAGTCTGCATGAAAAGTATTTATAAAATGTCGCCCAACTCGCGGATCGAGCAACCCACTAATACGCTGAAATAAACGGGTTGTCCGTGACCACGCTACATCGTTTAAATCCCCCATCACAATACAACTTTCATCTAAATCCTTAATTTGATCTCCAACAATCAGAAGCTCTGCATCTCGTAATGTTGAATCTTTTGCTTCAGTTGGACTAGGCGGCTTTGGATGTAAACAGTAGAGCTGAACAGGCATCCCAGAACGTAAGACAACCGTAGTATGGATAGAAGGAATTTCATCACTTAAAATGAATTTGACTTCAACATTTTTAAGCGGTAGTCGACTATATAAATGCATGCCATATAAGTTATCGAGAGGTACAGGCACACGGTAAGGGTAATCCGCTTCAATTTCTTTTAAAGCATTTTCCCACGTTTTATCTGTTTCTAAAGTAAGAAGTAAATCAGGTTTGAGTGACCGCACATGTTCAAGAAGCAAATGATATTTATCATTAGGCATGAGCACATTGGAAACGATAAGTGAAATTTGCTTTTTGGGATCTATTTGCTGTTGTTTGACCTTTTTAACCTGCTTTTTCCAAAACAATGTATAAGGCAAAACCATTTTAAGCTGATAAGCAATTGCCGCGATGAGCACCGCAAGCAAAAGCTCACGCCCGATATTCCATTCATTCGGCCAAAACAACATGCCAATTAGAGAAATTAAGCCAAGAAATAGAATTTGTAATCGCGGAAAATCAGCCCCTCTAAACCACCACTCATCACGAGGAATAAGTGACCAGAAAGTCAACCAAATCACCACTACAGATAGAACTTCGATATAAATCATTGAAATTACTCTTTTAAGATGATTTGTTTTTTAATGTTTTTGTCATCTTTATCAATTTTGTATGTAACATAAACAAGATATTCTACTCAATAAAATTGCTGTTTTGATTCTGTAACGCTTGCAGTTGTGAGCACTTTTGATACACTCAACTCCCCCTAACAATTTTAACGCACCGAGGCAAAATGACATGAAAGTAGGTCTGGTCGGTTGGCGCGGGATGGTCGGTTCCGTCCTTATGCAACGTATGGTTGAAGAGAATGATTTTGCTCATATTGAGCCATTCTACTTCTCTACCAGTAATGCAGGTGGTGAAGCTCCTTCATTTGGTGGTAAGACTGCCCCAGCACTTATGGAAGCTACAGACATTAATAGTCTGAAGCAAATGGATGTCATTATTACCTGCCAAGGTGGTGACTACACGTCTGAAGTTTTCCCACAGTTAAAAGCAACTGGTTGGGATGGTTACTGGATTGATGCTGCATCTACTTTACGTATGTCTGATGATGCAATCATTGTTCTTGATCCAGTTAACCTTAACGTGATTAAAGACGGTTTAGCGAAAGGTACTAAAACTTTCGTGGGTGGTAACTGTACAGTATCACTTATGTTGATGGGCGTAGGCGCACTTTTCCAAAACAATTTGGTTGAGTGGATGACTGCTATGACTTATCAAGCAGCATCAGGTGCTGGCGCACAAAACATGCGTGAGTTGTTAACAGGTATGGGTTATTTATACAACAATACCAAGACGTTGTTAGATGATCCTAAATCTGCAATTCTTGATATTGACCGCCAAGTTGCTGAGCTACAACGTGGTGAAGGTTTCCCTTCTGCGAACTTTGGTGTGCCACTTGCGGGTTCACTAATTCCTTACATTGATAAACAGCTTGAAAGCGGTCAATCTAAAGAAGAGTGGAAAGGTCAAGTTGAAACCAACAAGATTTTAGGTAACTCTCAAATCGTTCCTATTGATGGTCACTGTGTTCGTATCGGTGCAATGCGTTGCCACTCTCAAGCATTAACGATCAAACTGAAAAAAGATGTTCCGCTTGATGAGATCGAAGATATGATTCGCAACTCAAACCAGTGGGCTAAAGTTGTACCAAATACACGTGAAGCATCTATGACTGATCTTACACCTGTAGCTGTGACTGGTACCTTAACTGTACCTGTAGGCCGTTTACGTAAACTCAATATGGGTAAAGAGTATCTCGGTGCATTCACAGTAGGCGATCAGCTACTTTGGGGTGCTGCTGAACCTTTACGTCGTATGTTACGTATTTTAGTAGAATACAAAAGCTCATAATTTGACCTGAATCATTCAGTCAAAATAAAAAGCCGATCACATTTGATCGGCTTTTTCGTAACTGGTTTGTGAAAAATTAACAATTTATTTACATTTCATTATTGTATAATTTTGAACGACTTTACGACTGATCAGGTCATGGATTGAGATGACTGCATATAACAAATTAAAAATTGCCATTTTCACCATTATGTCTTCGCCTTCTATTTATGCGATTACATTAGATCCTATTCAAATTCAATCTGCGCCTGGGGAATTACTGTATGCAGAAATGAATTTTCAGCAAGCCGATCCAAATACGCCCTTGCAAGTCAGTTTAGCCACGCAAGAAGACCTTAATGGTTTAGGAGTCACTCATCAACCTCCTGGTAACTTGAATTTTTATACGCGACAAAATGGCCAAGGTTCTGGCGTTATTGTAATTACCTCATCTCGCCCTATTATTGATCCTGAACTGAATATTGTCGTAAAAGTCAGTGAAGGTAATGCAACTCGTCTTCAACATATTAAAACCGTTTTAAAGCCATCACCTATAAAAAAGGTCGCTGCTAACGAAAGTCCACTTTCACCGCAATTTATCGTAAATGAAAAAGACATCGCGTTAAACTTACCTGAAAGTACTCGATACACACCTGCTGAGACAGCAACAACCGTAGCCGAAACTCCAGCTAATGAACGTAATCTAAATATTAGTACTGGAACTGCTCCGGCTTTAAATAGCTCTGCTCCTGCGACGCCTTTTACCGAAAAACCTTCGACTCAAGCGCCACAGCAAACTATCGCAGCAATGAGTACTGAGCCATCTGCTATAGAAAAACAGCCATCTACGCCTCTTAAACCAAGTAATGACAATCAAACAACGACAGTCAAAAAAGCAGCCCAAGCTAACCCTGCTCAACACAAAAATGTATTAAGTAAAAATACACCGAAAAAGCAAAAAATCAGCACCTATAAAGGCCCAGCACCTACCGGTAAATATGTTGTACAACGGAATGAGTCTTTATGGACTATTGCCAATCGTATTGCAGCACAGACCAAACAACCTGTGGCTAAAGTCATGCGAGATATCCAAGCTCAAAACCGACATGCGTTTATTCAAGGTGATGTAAACCGTTTACGTCAGGGAATCTCACTAAACTTAACAGCAGCAAATACAGCTAAAGCTTCACATCCAAAACCTAAATCGAGTGAAGCCAACTTAGCAAAACCATCTTCTGGCAGAGCTAAATATCGTTTACAACAAGCTGAAATGAGCATTGTGGCAGAGAACAGCCCAAATTCTACTCATGGAAGTGCAAAAAAGAGCACACAACAAGGTCAAAACAATACTGAGTTAGCAGTAAAAGTTATGACAACTCGAGAAAAAACCGTTACATTACAAAGGAATGTAACCAAACTAAATCAAACTTTAAGTTTAAAAGACCAACGTATTCAACTTCTGAATGCGCGTTTGGCAGAGTTACAACAGCAGTTACAAGCACAGCAACGAACTCACAAGCAAAAACATTAAGTTAAAACCAGAGTTAGCTCGCTTTATATTGCAAAATTTTATTTTTTAAGGGGAAAGTAATGTTATATGTGATTCCGTTTATCATATTACTCGTGGTCGCCGTTGTTTTAAAAAAGCGTGAGAATGGCCAAAAACAAGAGACCACCTCCTCAAAAAGTATAAGTAAAAAAGCAGGTAAAAAAGCGAGCGCCAAATCGAGTAAAAGCTCTCGCGAAAAAAATAAAGCCAGTGTAGTTGAAGAAGTCGCTCCTGCTCTTCCACAAAGTAGTCCGGTACCAGAAGCTGTTCGTCAAAATATTCAACAACTCATTCAAGAAAAACAGTTTTCTGCGGCCGAAGCTCAAGTCAATCAGGCACTAAAGAAAGACAATACCCAACACGAATTGTATTTATTACTTCTTGAAGTTCATATTGCTCAAAAAGATGAATTTGCGATTCAACAACTTATTAGCCATATTCGCAGCTTGGCATTAAATGAAATCGCAATTAAAGCAGAAGCAAGACAAAAAGAATATGAGTCTTCAAGACAACCTGATGCTATTGATTTTCCTCAGGCTCAAACGTATGAAGAGCCAAAAAATACACCTGATACAACAGCTCAGTTTGACCAGTTAACAACAAGTTCTTCTGAAGCTTCTTTTGATGACTTGCAGAAAGACTATACACCGGTAAAACAAGAACCTGCTGTTGAAGTTGAACCGTTAGAATTTAACTTTTCATTCGAAAAAACTGCGGCCACAGAAAATACCAGCCAACCTGTACATGAAACAGAAGTATCAACTTCTCCGCAAGAACCAGAAGTATCGTCATCTCAGGAAACAAATGAGCTAGCTGATTTAGAGTTTTCTTTTGACTTGGCACCTCAGCATGAAACTGAAGAAAAAACTCAAGCAGTAGAGGTAAAAGCAGATCAAGAGAGTAGCGTCAATACATTAGATTTCAACCTTGACTTAAATCCTTCAAGTTCAGAGACGAAATCTGTTGAACAAGCTACATCATTAGATGAACTTACACTCGTAGAACAAGCGCCATTAGAAGTGACTTCGATCGCACCGCTTGAGTTTTCGTTAGATGAGCCTGCCTTAGTTACAGCACCAGAGCTTGAAACTCAAAACCCTATAGATGTAGTCAATGAAGTTGTTACGCAAGCTCAAATAGAAGATCCACTTCTAGAAGCTTTTCCAGAATTAAAACAAGTAAATGAAAATGAACTCGACTTAAAGTTGGCTGAGCAATACATTAAGTTTGGAGCGAACCAAGCAGCACGCAATTTACTACAGGCTGATGAGCAAAAATTCAACACAGAACAACAACAACATGCGAAAAACCTACTTAATCGCATAGCTTCTTAGAACTGTTCGATTTACCATAAGCAGTCAGAGATGACTGCTTTTTTATGCCTGCAAAAATATGAAAAAAATAGCCTTATTTTATATGGGTGGTACTTTTGGTTGCATTGGTGAACCTTTAGCTCCTATGCCTTATGACCAATTCTTGCCTCAACTTGAAAAAGTGATTCCCCCACACTTAACAGTCGACTGCTTTGCTGCACCCAATATTGTCGATAGCAGTGCATGTACGGCACCTGATTGGTTACGCCTCATTCAACGCATACAACAACTACAACTTGAAGGCTATCAACATTTCGTTGTTATTCACGGTACAGATACACTCAGTTATGCGGCTGCAACCCTAGCCCGCTTTTTAGGCCAAAGCTGTCATATTGTGATTACTGGTAGCCAATACCCGTTACTCAATGTTCAAGGTGATAATACTCGTGAATTTACTGATGCAATTGAGAACTTATATCTTGCATTAGAACAGGTGATTGCCCTACCTGTAGGTGCATATCTTGCATTCCATCATCAAGTATTCCATGCACAAACTGCTTTAAAAACGCATACAACTGAACTCGATGCATTTTCAGGTTTAAGTAGTGAAGTTGAGTTTACGCCTCAGCAAAATGAATTGATCGTACAAGATGCTCAAATTGAAAAAGCAGCTTCATTCCAAATTTTAAACTGGATGATGCAACCGATTGCAACACAGCACTTGGTACAGCAATTACGTCACTTACTTCCTGCCCCACCACACTTTTTGGTGTTACAAGGCTTTGGTACAGGCAATATCGCAGTAAACCCTGAACTATTGGCAATCTTAGATGAATTGTATGCTCATGGTTGTGTTCCAATCTTGGCGACACAAGTGACCTTTGGCGGCATTGACCAACGTTATGCAATTAGTGCTTGGGCCAAAACTGCAAAAATTGTCATTAATGATGCGCATAGTCATGCAGATCTTTATGCAAAAGCACTTCAAATCTATTTAAAATACCCAACCCCAGAACAATGGCTCAGCCATTGGAATGAAAATTTGCATTAAATAGAGGTAAAGCTATGCAACGTTATGCGGTCGGTATTGAGTTTAGCGGAGTTCAATATCGAGGATGGCAAACACAACAGCCAGGCGTTGCCAGCGTTCAGGAAACCATTGAGCGTGTACTCAGCAAAATCGCAGATGAACCTATTGCACTTCACGGTGCGGGCCGAACAGATGCGGGAGTACATGCAACGAATATGGTGGCACACTTCGATACGAACGCCATTCGTCCAGAAATGGGATGGTTGAGAGGAGCAAATAGCCAGTTACCTAAAGATATTTCCATTCAGTGGATTAAACTGATGGATGAAAACTTTCATGCACGCTTTAAGGCGACGGCTCGACGTTACCGCTATGTTATTTATAACGCTCCTTGTCGCCCAGCCCTCTTACATAAACAGGTCACGCACATTTACCAACAGCTAGATGTGCAAAAGATGATTAAAGCTGCCAGCAAATTTGAAGGTACGCATAACTTTGAAACCTTTCGCGCAGCAGCATGCCAGTCCAATAAGCCTGTACGACATGTAACGCATTGCCGTCTATTTGAACATGGCCGCTACTTGGTCTTAGATATTCAAGCAGATGGTTTTCTACACCATATGGTGCGTAATATTGTTGGATGCTTACTCGAAATTGGTCAAGGTATGTATGAAATAGACCATATCGATGCGATGTTTGCGGCACAAGATCGTAAAGCTGCAGGTGTCACTGCTCCACCTGATGGTCTCTACTTTATTCAATGTTATTACCCTGAGCAATTTGACTTGCCACAGCCACCACTTGGGCCACATTGGTTAAACCTACCTGAGTAGGCTTAACCCATTTTTATTAACGGTGTTGTTTACGCTTACGGTACTCAACTGGTGTTTCATTGGTCCATCGTTTAAACGCACGATAGAACGTACTTGGTTCAGAGAAACCCGTTAAATACACAATACGTTCCACGCTCTCACTGGTATTTGCCAAAAGTTTTTTAGCCAAACGACAGCGATAGTCAGAAAGTATTTGCTGGAAACTAGTATTTGCTTCGCTTAACTGTGTCCGTAAACGGCGCGGTGTAATATTTAATTGAGCTGCTACAGTTTCTAGCGTGGTTTCTCCACTTTCAAGTGTCGAACCAATCGCACGACGAACTTCACCCACTAAATCATAACGAGCAAGTTCTTGTAACTTTTCAATTGCGAGCTGCTCATGCAATTGCAATAGTTCAGGCTCTGCTTGCCAAAGCTGGAAGTCTAAAATGGCAGGATCAAAATATAGTCTTGTTTCTTTTTGCCCTAAACTTACCGGACAGCCATAAACTCGGAAATATTCGTCCTCCGAAGCACCTTCACTAAAGTTAAAATCGATGAAGATAGGATGAAACTGCCCTTCAGTAATAAATTTGAAGAATCGAAGCACACCAGAAATCGCACATTCTGAAAAATGACGATTTACAAGGTTGTCGGCTCCCACTTGCTCACCATTAGTCAAATAGCAGCGTCCATCTTCAACCACTAGTTTCGCATCGAATGCATCACTAATTAGACGTTGGTAAGCCAAAGCTCGCTTAAGCCCTTCACCAAAGGTTTCACTACTAATGAATAAATGTTCAATCACCTGACCGCGGTATAAAGGCAAATGTTCACCTAAATGCAAACCGATGTCTGGATCTTTACTGACTTCCTGAGCTGCAGTCCAAAAGGCATACTGTGCACTTAACGGAGTACGTGCATTAGTATCGACCTGATTTAAAGCGACTCCCGCTTTAGTTAATATTTCTTCTGTTGGCAATCCTGCACGACGAATTGCTTGATAGCCAAAACGTAATACAACTGATGCATCTGTTAGCTGACCCACGCAGTGCCCTTCCATGTAGATACTTCATTGATACTTAGGAGCTGTTGACTCTTTTTTCATGAACAGTCCCTAATAACTATGATTTTAGATTAGCGTTGATTGACCAAACTGACAACAGAATTAGAGTTGTTTTGTGAAAAAAATTGCATCTTTTTTTACTAGTCATAGTTTAACCAGATGCTTTAACAAGAAGATGTCTATCTTGTTTTTTTTAAATAAATTGACTATAATTTGCGCCTTTCCAATTTGATCATCAGGTAGGCTATGGCCAATAAAGAGGAACTCATTGAGTTCGAAGGCGTTGTCACCGAAACGCTTCCTAATACGATGTTCCGTGTACGTCTTGAAAACGGTCACGAAGTTATTGCACACATTTCTGGTAAAATGCGTAAACACTATATCCGTATTCTTACTGGCGACAGTGTGAAAGTCGAAATGACTCCATATGACTTAACTAAAGGTCGTATTACGTACCGTGCTCGCTAATTAGTGAATGCAAAAAAGCCACATCATGAAGTGGCTTTTTTATTGCGTTATTTATTCACTTAATCGACTGGTTTTACATCCGACTGTTTGGCATTCACGCAATCTTTCTTGCAGCCAATGGTTTCTTTCTTGCGTTGTCTGTAAACGGCATTGCACGTCTACACTATTTCTATTTGAATCTGTACATTCAGCATCACGTTGACGTATCCAAGCAAGTTGAGACTTCTTAAGCGTATTTTTTTGCGCCGTATTCAATTTTGCTCTTAATGCCTGATAGTTTTTATTCAAGTCTGCATCAGCACTCGCATAGATTTTATTTGTACAGTAAATATCATCATAAGTATTACGAGTAGTGTCACAATTATCGGCATATACTGCTGTTACTCCAAAGCTGCATAAAAATGCTAAAAGTATTTTTTTCATCATGTTTTCCTTAAGTTTTTTGCAAAATAATTATAAAGCCTTTTGGATATGAGTATGAATCCCTAGATAAACTCATTCTCCATTTATCATAAACTTCCTTTTTTTCTTTACAAGCTAGGCAATCCAACCTACCGTTATCTAATAATAAATATAATGTGGTAGAGAGAAAAATGAATATACAGACCCTATGTCGAATAAGCTTACTCTCAGTGATACTTATTCATTTTAACGGTTGTGCAACTACCCCACGCCAATCTGTCGACTTACAGGAATATTTAAAAGGCTTTCTGGGCAAATCGTCGACCACCATTCAACAAGAACTAAACTTACGTGGTCTTGGTTTTCAAATTGCTCATGTTCCACAAAAAACACCAAATCAACTCATCTACACAATTTTGCGGCCCTTAAGTATTCCAATTCCTATGGTGAGCAATGTTGAGATGGGTGGTAATCCAGTCCCTATTCAATCGGGGTCTTTAGGGAGCAATTCTTACGATGTTAATTTTAGTTGCAAAGTTATTTTTCAGCTTAAAAATGATATTGCTGAATCAATCCAATATCAGGGCAAAGCCTGTTAAAACTTTTCGACAATAAAAAAACGCAGCGATTAGGCTGCGTTTTTTACCAAAGTAGCGATTAAGTAAGAGCAGCTACAACAGCTTCACCCATTTCAGCTGTACCTACTTTAGTCATGCCTTCAGACATAATATCGGCTGTACGGAAACCTTGATCAAGTACTTGCCCTACTGCATCTTCAATTGCTTTAGCAGCAGCTTCTTCACGGAAGGTATAACGAAGCATCATTGCAACAGAAAGAATGGTTGCTAATGGGTTTGCCACATTTTGACCTGCAATATCAGGCGCCGAACCATGACAAGGTTCATACATGCCTTTGCCACTCTCATCTAAAGAAGCTGATGGCAACATACCAATTGAGCCTGTAAGCATTGCTGCTTCATCAGACAAGATATCACCAAACAAGTTGCCTGTAACGATTACGTCAAACTGTTTAGGCGCACGTACAAGTTGCATTGCAGCATTATCCACATACATATGTGAAAGCTGAATATTTGGATAGTTCGCTTGCTGTAAGTCAGTAACCGTTTGCTTCCAAAGCTCTGTCACTTCTAAAACGTTTGCTTTATCTACAGAACACACTTTACCGCCACGTAATCCTGCAAGTTCAAAAGCCACTTTTGCAATGCGTTTAATTTCACTTTCAGAATAAACGTCAGTGTTATAGCCTTGTTTTTCACCATTTTCGAGTTCACGAATACCACGTGGTTGACCAAAGTAGATACCACCAGTTAATTCACGAACAATTAAAATATCTAAACCAGCAACAATCTCAGGCTTTAAGCTAGAAGCATCGGCTAATTGTGGGTATAAAATCGCTGGGCGCAAGTTAGCAAACAAGTTAAGTTCACTACGAATTTTTAAAAGACCACGTTCAGGGCGAATAGAGCGTTCAATGGTGTCCCATTTTGGTCCACCAACGGCACCTAATAAAATGGCATCAGCTTTCTTTGCTTGCTCGCTTGTTACAGCTGGGTACGGTTCACCATGAGCATCAATCGCCGCACCACCCAATAGGCCATGTTCCCAAGTCAACGACAAATTAAATTTTTCATTTACTTTATTTAATACTTTTTCTGCTGCCCCAACAATTTCAGGACCAATTCCATCACCAGCCAAAATTAAAATCTGTTTAGACATGAAGTTTTCCATTTTCAAAGACAAGACAGCGTTATGACTGTCGTGGTGTTAGTTTTTTCTGTTCAAGAAATTCACCGAGTCCTGTGGTTACATCAAATGGTCGACAAAAACGGCGAATTACACGCCCATCCTGCTCTAAGTCAACACATAATGGATCTGGTACAGAAACATTCAGCAAACTACCCGAACGGTTAGATTTGTCTCGGTACATTTTAAACATATAGCGGTGATTAGCTTTGAATTGGTGAATAACATGAATTGTTTCTGCCCGATCTGGAGAAATCGGATAGTAACGAATCACCACTTCATATTGTTTCGCAGGCACAGATAGATACAAGCTATTGCTTTGACTCAACACCGAACCATTTAATCTTACAATTCCTTGATGAATTGCCTGATTACTAATTCTGCGTGTCTGTGCATCAACAACAGTAATATCATTTAGCCGTTCAAATTCGCAACTTTTTGCGCCCGAACAATATATTGCTGCATTTTGCCCCAAATGTTCTTGTTCAGCCTGCTTAATACGAACAGTATCCACTACATTATGAGTGCTCTGACAAGCACTCAGTGTTATTGCGCACAGGCCCAACAAAAAGCTATGAGTAACGTTCCTCTTCATTGTTCAAGCCCAATCCTCATCTAGTGCATAATTTTAAGCTGTTGTTATGCTTTAGCATGTTAGCAAGAGTTTGAACACGACGCCATGACTATGTTTAAAATGTACCAAAAGGTTAATTTATCTCTTGGAATACCCAAGGACGAACTTGTTTAGTTTTTTCTTCATAAGCGCGAATTGCGTCCGCATTTTGAAGAGTTAAACCAATATCATCCAAGCCATTTAACAAGCAATGCTTACGAAATGGATCTACCTGGAATTTAAAAGCTTCGCCGGTTGGCGTGCGAACTTCTTGCGCAGCTAAATCAATAGTTAATTGATATCCTTCATTTGCAGCACATTCTTTAAATAGCTGATCAACAATATTCTCAGGCAAAATGACTGGTAACATGCCATTTTTAAAACAGTTATTAAAGAAGATATCTGCAAAGCTTGGTGCAATAACGGTACGGAAACCATATTCATTTAATGCCCAAGGTGCATGCTCACGACTTGAACCACAACCAAAGTTCGTACGAGCAATTAAAACAGTTGCGCCTTGATAACGTGGTTGGTTCAAAACAAAGTCAGGGTTCTTTGGACGTACCGAGTTATCTTGACCCGGATAGCCTTCATCTAAATAACGAAGTTCATCAAATAAGTTGTCGCCAAACCCAGTACGTTTAATCGATTTTAAAAACTGTTTTGGAATAATTAAATCTGTATCGACATTGGCACGATCTAATGGTGCAACGATACCTTGTTCAACTGTATAAGCTTTCATGGTTTGCTCCAGACCGAATTAAAATGAACGAACGTCAACAAAATGACCTGCAATTGCAGCCGCTGCTGCCATTGCCGGACTTACCAAGTGAGTACGGCCACCATTCCCTTGACGACCTTCAAAGTTACGGTTTGATGTCGATGCACAGTGTTCGCCCGGTTGCAACTTGTCTGCATTCATGGCTAGACACATTGAACAACCCGGTTCACGCCACTCGAAACCAGCTTCTAAGAAAATTTTATCCAAACCTTCTTTTTCTGCTTGTTGCTTAACTAAACCAGAACCCGGAACAATCATCGCTTGCTTAATGCTAGAAGCCACTTTACGGCCTTTAACCACCTCAGCAGCAGCACGGATATCTTCAATACGTGAGTTAGTGCAAGAACCAATAAATACACGGTCAAGTTGAATTTCAGCCAATGCCTGACCTGCGTTTAACCCCATATATTGATACGCACGTGTCCAGTCACTACGTTGTACGTCATCTTTCGCTTGTTCTAAAGTTGGTACAGCTTTAGATACTGGAATTACCATCTCAGGTGAAGTTCCCCAAGATACCTGTGGTTCAATCTCTGCACCATTTAACTCAACTACAGCATCAAAAACAGCATCATCGTCTGAATGTAAAGTGTTCCAATAAGCAACCGCTTGTTCCCACTGCTCGCCTTTTGGTGCGTAGCTACGGCCTTTTACGTATTCAATGGTTTTGTCATCAACTGCAACCATACCCACACGTGCACCCGCTTCAATCGCCATGTTACATACCGTCATACGTCCTTCAATCGACATATCACGGAAAACCTGACCACCGAACTCAATTGCGTAACCCGTACCACCAGCAGTACCAATTTTACCGATAATCGCCAACACAACATCTTTTGGTGTTACGCCCTTACCTAAAACGCCATCAACACGAACCAACATATTTTTTGATTTTTTCTGAATCAAACATTGTGTCGCTAAAACGTGTTCAACTTCAGATGTCCCGATACCATGTGCCAAACAACCAAAGGCACCATGAGTTGCTGTATGCGAGTCACCACATACTACCGTCATACCCGGTAAAGTTAAGCCTTGCTCAGGACCAACAACATGCACAATACCTTGGCGAATATCATTAATACCAAATTCAACGATATTAAATGCCTTACAGTTATCATCTAAGGTTTGAACCTGAATACGCGATGTATCATCTTCAATACCTGCAATGCCCTGATCACGCTCTTTTTTAGATGTTGGAACGTTGTGGTCTGGTGTAGCTACGTTTGCGCTTAAACGCCACGGTTGACGACCCGCAAGTTGCAAACCTTCAAATGCTTGTGGACTTGTTACTTCATGCAATAAATGACGGTCGATATAAAGTAAGCACGAACCATCATCACGCTCTGTAACTACGTGGTCATCCCACAATTTGTCATATAAAGTTTTGCCTGCCATGTCGTCTTGCTCCATTGGACTGGGTAATTCTAATCTTTCTTCGATTATAGCCAGAGTTTCACATAAATCTAATTTATCATTTTTATAAATTAGAAAACTTTTAGGAATCATTCCTACTTATCTTAATATTGTTCAAAATATACAAATCGGATTTGTTAATGATTATCATTTGCATAATCCATTTTTAATCTTATACTCTTATCTCTATACTAAAAATATCAAATATAGGTAGAGAGAACGATGATGGCTAATATTCAAAAATTCGTTGTAAATAACCAACGTACATTAAAGAAAACCTTAAGTTACTACATTATGCATATTACGGTAGCAATGCTAGTCGCGTACTTTGTAACAGGTAACATTTGGATGGCTTTAACCTTAAGTATGTTAGAACCAACAGTACAAGCATTTGCATTTTTCTTTCATGAAAAAGTATGGGCAGCAAAAGACCGTCGTATTTCAGCCTTAAGCGAAAAAGAGACAACTGCTTAGGTTAAGATTAATACGCCAAATCACAAGTTTATAGAACGTTTAGCTGCAAGCATGATACGATTTTGGCTTGGCGACTTTAGCCTCTCTCGATTTTTCTATTCCAAGTAGAGTTGTATTATGAATCTTGCAGCCTTTGAAGCTTTTGTAAAAGTTATGGAAACAGGGTCTATCTCTGTAGCTGCAGATCAACTCTTTATTACCCAGCCTGCTGTCACCAAACGTATTCATAGCCTCGAAGAATACTTCGGCGTAAAGCTATTTGAGTCGGCAGGACGTGGGGTTCAAGCCACTCATGCTGCACATTCATTATTGCCAAAAGTCAAAAACTGGTTAAATGAACTTAAAGATATTCACCACACACTGAGTCATGAACAAACGCAAATACAAGGCCGTTTAAAAATCGGGACGAGCCATCACATCGGGCTGCATCACTTGCCTGCCCCACTTAAGCATTTTGTTCAGCAGTTTCCACAAGTCACTTTAGACGTACATTTTGTTGACTCAGAACAAGCACATGAACAGGTCCTTGCTGGTGATTTAGAGCTTGCATTTTTAACGCTTCCTCCTTCAGGTGATGAACGTCTTAACTACATTACCATCTGGAATGATCCTTTAGTTTTTGTAGCTGCTCCATTTCACCCATTGGCTCAAAAAAAGAATTTAACCTTACAAGATTTAATTGAATATCCAAGTTTGCTGCCTGCCGCACAGACTTATACAGCCCAAATCACTTTGGCTGAGTTCGAAAAACAAGGACTTAAACCAAAAATCACCATGAGTAATAACCCTCTTGAGTCTATTCGTATGTTGGTTTCTATTGGTTTAGGTTGGTCAGTTTTACCAAAAACTCTACTGAATCAGGATATGCAGCAGCTTGATTTAGATGTCGAGATGAATCGCCAATTAGGTATGGTATGGCACCCTGCACGTACTCAATCTAGAGCTATGCAAGAATTGATTAAAATGATGCAGGATGCATAAAAGACACTCATTTAAGCATCTAATTTAATTTATCCAAGCTTCAAGAGGCTTCTAATTTGTTGCACCATTTGGTTTTCATCAAGCATATGATGTGGAATGGTGATCGTTAATAGTTGATCTGATCGAAAATGACGGTCAACTTCAAGCATAACGTGAGTTTGATTAGGTTCTGCAACGAAAGAGACTTCAACCTCATTAAACCCACTAAACATACGTGAAGAGACAAATTCAAGTTCTTGGTAACAACCAATTGTTGATCTAAAATTTCGTGCAGTAAGTTGACCTTTTTCTACATCAACTGTTGATAAAATAAAGCTACATCGCTGCATGGCCTGTAAAAACATTTGCATAGCGGGAGTTGGCAGTACTTTTAAATAATCACGATCAGTTGCATCTAATCCCCAATCAACATCCATATGAGTTTGAATCCAAACACGTGTACCATTTCTTCGACAAGCGACTTCGGTAATCGGTGTCTCAAATGGTAATTGAATACTGAAAGGGAAGGAATAAGCTTGATGTGCAGGCAATAAAAAACGAGAATTTACTAACCACTCTTGTAAGACCAAAGGTTGATTAAACTCATGGTCACCAGATTCAACTTCTGCCATTGTCATCAACTTCAAATAAAGACCATTAATCTCTTTATCAGATGATCCCCCTTTGAAGCTAATTTCCCCATGCAGTGTCTCACCTGCTTGCAAGTTTGGATTGTGTAAAACGGTTTCTACCGTTACGCCTTGAAGACCCAAACCAGACATAATTTTATTAAACATTTTTTCTCTAACCTTTCGGATTATTTCATGTCATCTGTAACAGCATACTTATTCTTAAAGCGCATCATCTCCAGCGAGTGGAATTTTACCCTCTGCAACTTCATTTATAAATTGTTGATAATCGTTTAAATTGCGCTCTGCATATTCTTCTGCATACGTTTGTAATACGTCTACAATCGTATCGCCCTCTCCAAGATATCCCATAAGTACATCTGCATTTCCAGATTTTGCATGGGCATGCGCTAAAGCTAAGCCACAATCTTCAGCATACTTATAGAAATACTCTTCATCCATATCATTAATATTAAAAGATATTTTCATATCGCGTAACTGACGGACATGAAAATGTTGATTCGATATTGAAGAAAATCCAAGAAATATATCACTTGCAGCCTGCATGAGTTGCTGACCATGTACCACACGTTCACCTTCGTGATTTACTTTTTCTACAAATAACGGACTAAGAATTGATGGATTCGCTTCTTTCATTTGTAAAATTAACGGTTCCCGATCTGCATCTTGAAATAATGCTATGGCTGATCGTGTACCAACACTTCCAATACCAACCACTTTAAAAGCCACATCTGTACATTGATAACGATCAAAAAGGACTTGGCGATCATATTTCAAGGAATCACGATATTGTTGAAAGAATACATCAACATCTTTACTAAATAGTTCATCTCCACTTGGATGCCATAATAACGGCGCATCATCTACAAAATGACGCAATCCTGTCTCTTGGTCCTGTTGGGTAAGCTTCGGCAAAACAGAATACACCGTTTTTTTCTGTGCCGAATCAATATCCTTTTCGCTTTTCTTTCTAAGTTTCCGGCATTCAGTATTTTCTAATAAGGTAATGGCATCAATTTTTTCATACCAAACTTGTAGTGGTGAAAGTTTCGCACTTTCTAATAAGTGCTGACGATAACTACTCAGCATTATTTTAATTGCTCTTAAACCTACTTTATCTGCAAGATTAATATCACGTGCCGCAATCACAAAACTGGTTGCTAAACGTTTTACATCCCATTCAAACGGGGCAACTAAAGTTTCATCAAAATCATTAATTCCAAATAACAGGTTACGTTCTGGACTTGCAAAACCACCAAAATTACTTAAATGACAATCACCACAAATTTGTTGAAATAAACCTGTATTTACCTGCTCCCATGCTTGGTCAAATAGCATCAAAGAAGGCATGCCACGATAAAATGTAAATGGTGAAACACTCATCCGTTTTGCACGAATCGGTTTGAGTTTCTCTAACCGTCCTTGATTACTCCAATCATAGATCGTTAAAGCAGTTGTACCTTGTGGTCGTTCAGAAAGCTTTGATAACTGTTCACGCGGTACTTTTTTACGTTGAGCTTTACCTAATTTAAAGCCTTCACTTTTACTCAGTAATTTTCCCTGATAGCGATGGCGTGTTAAATCAACACTTTGATCATTCCAAAGTTGTTTTGGTAATTTAATCTGTGGTGTTTTTGACATTATTACCTCATTTTTAAAATTTATTTTTATTGAACTTATCAATATTTATTTTTGGATTAGGATTTTCAAGAAATATAAAAAATAATTTAAATATAATGAATTAAGAGCTGAAAGAGCTTATCTAATACATAGCTCTTCCAACTCGATAATCTTAAATCGACCAGTCCTGAATTTCCCAGTTGTGCTCTTGAGCTAACTTTTCAAGACGGTCATCAGGATTTACCGCAATCGCATGCGTTGCATATTCAAGTAAAAAACGGTCATTGATTGAATCTGAATACGCCCAAGACTCAGATACACTGCGTCCAGCTAACCAGTCGTCAAGACGTGCAAGTTTACCTTTTTGATAACATGCCAAGCCCGCAACTTTACCGGTATATTTGCCGTCAGCCACTTCGGCATTGGTCGCTAAAATTTCAGTAATACCAAATTCACGGAAAATTGGCGCGGTAATAAAATCACTCGTTGCCGTAATACCCACAATGGTATGACCAAGGTCTTGATGTTTCTTAATCGCATCGAAGCCTTTAGGGCGCATTTGTGGACGAATCACTTTTTGCATGAACAATTGGTGAAGCTCTGTTAAGTAGTTATTGTCATGCTTTGTTAAGAAACCGAAAACGAATTCATTATAAGCATATGGGTCAAGTTGGCCTGCTTTGTAATCTTCATAAAATTTATCATTCATCTGACGATGATGAACCGGATCAACCAAACCTTCGTTGACTAAAAATTCACCCCACGAGTGGTCTGAATCGGTATTTAACAAGGTATGGTCTAAATCAAACAACGCCAGTTTCATGAAAATTCTCGTTTAAACTGAAATTTAAGAAAAAAAATGTAAATCTATCTCCGCTAGTCGATAGAAATTCGTTAAGATCGTAGCAATTTAAACATTTTACTTTGATCTTTTCGAGCTGGACATAAAAAAGTGTTTGTCCCCGCGATTAAAGTCAACGATATAGATAAATATTTAGGTAGCCAAATGATCGACTCAGAAGGTTTCCGACCCAATGTCGGGATCATTTTGGCAAACGATGATGGACAGGTTTTATGGGCAAAGCGCATTGGTCACAATGCTTGGCAATTTCCACAAGGAGGCATCCAGTTTGGAGAAACCCCTGAACAGGCACTTTTTCGAGAACTGAGAGAAGAAATCGGCTTATTGCCCGAACATGTCCAGATTATTGCGCAAACCAAGGGATGGCTGCGTTATCGTTTGCCACATCGGTACATTCGGTCAGACTCTGACCCCGTATGTATCGGACAGAAACAAAAATGGTTTTTACTGAAGTTAACTGCGCCTGCAAAAAATATTCAGTTAAACCTCTCTGACCCGCCCGAATTCGACGAATGGCAGTGGGTTAGCTATTGGTATCCTCTTGGTCAAGTGGTGAACTTCAAGCGTGATGTTTACCGGAAAGCCATGGTGGAGTTGTGTACACAGTTGCCGTTGCAACAATTACCCTAAAAATCATTTATCTAGCAAATGATTTTTATTAAAAGTGCTGTTATAAATACATTCATAGTCTAAAAAATACTGGAGTATACATCCATGTCAAACATGCAACTCGACACTCTAAGACGCATTGTCCAAGAGATTAATGCGTCCGTGAGTTTGCATGAATCGTTAGACATTATGGTCAATCAGGTTGCTGAGGCCATGAAAGTGGATGTTTGCTCTATTTATTTACTCGATGAACGCAACCAGCGTTATGTCTTGATGGCCTCAAAAGGCTTAAATCCAGAATCAGTTGGTCATGTCTCATTGCAGTTAGGTGAAGGCTTGGTCGGTCTGGTTGGGCAACGTGAAGAAATTGTTAACCTTGACAATGCACCAAAGCATGAGCGCTTCTTGTATTTACCTGAAACGGGCGAAGAAATTTATAACTCATTCCTCGGCGTACCTGTCATGTACCGTCGTAAGGTTATGGGCGTTTTAGTTGTCCAAAATAGACTTCCTCAAGACTTTAGCGAAGCAGCCGAATCCTTTTTAGTTACGCTCTGCGCTCAACTTTCTGGGGTAATTGCACATGCTCACGCGGTTGGCAATATCGATGTATTTCGTAAGCCAAGCAATGGGCCTGCCTATAAAACCTTCCAAGGTGCTTCAGGTGCAGGTGGTGTTGCGTTAGGTCGCGCTATTATTTTATATCCACCTGCCGATTTGGGTGCAGTGCCTGACCGTGAAGCAGAAGATATTAGCCATGAACTCCGACTTCTAGATCAAGCGATTTCATCAGTTCGTTCAGAGATTCGTTCTTTAGATGAAAAAATGCATGATTCACTCATGGCAGAAGAACGCGCTTTATTTAGCGTTTTCTTAAGAATGCTAGATGAAAATGCATTACCTGCAGAAATTAAAGATCTGATTCGTGATGGTCATTGGGCACAAGGTGCTGTTCGCCGTGTCATTGAAAAACACACTGCCCTATTTGCGCAAATGGAAGATGACTATCTTCGCGAACGAGTTTCCGACCTTAAAGATTTAGGACGGCGTATTTTAGCTTCTTTGCAAGAAGAAGATTCAAGCCACCGTGAACTCAGCCCAGACAGTATTTTAATTGGTGAAGAAATTAGTACTGCTGCGCTCGTGGAATTACCGGTCGATAATATTGCAGCCATTGTAACCTCAGAAGGTGCTGCTAACTCGCATATGGTAATTGTGGCACGTGCATTGGGTATTCCAACAGTAGTTGGTGTAACTGAGTTACCTGTTAACACGCTTGATGATGCAGAAATGATTGTGGATGCGTATCAGGGCCGTGTTTTTGTAAACCCTCCACGTCGTTTACGTCAACGCTATAAAGAAATTCAAAAAGAAGATGAGCAAATCGCAAAAGATCTCAAACAATATGAGACCAAAGAAGCGATTACTCCAGATGGAGTATCAGTTCAACTTTTTGTAAATACAGGTCTCATGATTGATGTTGTTCGCGGCGTACAACGCGGCGCGCAAGGTGTGGGCCTATATCGAAGTGAAATTCCATTCATGTTGCGGGAACGTTTCCCAGGTGAAGAAGAACAACGTGCTATCTATCGTCAACAGTTGAGCCACTTTGCCAATAAACCAGTGGTGATGCGAACTCTCGATATTGGTGCCGATAAAGACTTACCATACTTCAGTATTGAAGAAGAAAACTCGGCGTTAGGATGGCGTGGTATTCGTTTTACGCTCGATCATCCAGAGATTTTCTCGGCACAAATCCGTGCAATGCTCAAAGCCAGTATTGGTTTAAATAACTTGCATATTCTGTTGCCAATGGTGACAACAGTCAGTGAAGTCGAAGAAGTACTTTATTTACTTGAGCGTGACTGGATAGCTGTGCAAGAAGAAGAGCAAGTTAAAATTACTAAACCAAAAATCGGGATTATGGTAGAGGTACCAAGTGTACTGCTACAAATTGATGAGTTTGCAGAGCTTGTCGATTTCTTCTCGGTTGGTTCAAATGATTTAACTCAATACTTGCTCGCAGTGGACCGTAATAATCCACATGTGGCCAGCGTATATTCACACTTCCATCCATCCATTTTGCGTGCCCTAACCCGACTGGTAAAGGAATGTCACAAGTACCAAAAACCGGTAAGTATTTGTGGTGAGATGGCGGGCGATCCGTTATCCGCAATCTTACTGATGGCAATGGGCTTTAATACCCTTTCTATGAGTTCAAGCAACATCTTACGTGTGCGTAAAGCAATTTGTCATGTACCCATGACAGATGCCCAAAAGTTACTTGATGATGTCATGAAAATGAATAACCCGCTTATTGTAAAAAGCTGGCTTGAGTACTACTTTAAAACGCATGGTTTAGCCGATATGGTTAAATCTAACCGTCTTGTCACCGTATAAATACTTTAAAAGGAGAGTTTTAACTCTCCTTTTTTATTGAACTATTTTTTAGATTTTCTCTCTTATTTTCAGATTCACATTTACCGTACTCAACAATTTTACTTCACTGTTAAAATCGGTTTTATCTATTAATATAGCCAATTTAATCCATTTGAAAAATAAATGATCAGATTCTAGTATATTTAAAGAACGAAATTGAAAGATATTGCGATGTTTCAATGATTAAGGAGCTCATGCCATGCATCATTATTTGCAAAAGTCGAACCATTTTCCCACTTGTTTTTTAGCCTTCATGCAGTAAATTGAAGGAATAATAAACAAAGGAAACTCATGTATTGTTGAGTAAAAATGATGAGCTGACATAACAGTGAAAAATTTTAAAACGGTTTATCTCACCACTTGTTCTCTCATTCCTTTATTCGATATGCATCATTTTTTTAACCCAGAAGTCCAGGAAAATGAGCCTTCGGTTCCATTAAGAGCTCAAATAAATATTACCCAGAGAGAATATAATCATGTCAAACGAATCAAAATGTCCTTTTTCAGGTCATAACTCAAAACCGCAAGTCACAGTCGGTGGTGGCACGACTAATTTGCACTGGTGGCCAAATCAATTACGCGTTGACTTGCTCAATCAACACTCGGAACGCTCTAACCCACTTGGTAAAGATTTTAATTACCGCGAAGAATTTAAAAAAATTGACTACTACGCGCTCAAAGCCGATATCAAAAATGTATTAACCGATTCCCAAGATTGGTGGCCAGCCGATTGGGGAAATTACACAGGTTTATTTATTCGTTTAGCATGGCATGCTGCCGGTACTTATCGTATGGGTGATGGCCGTGGTGGTGCGGGTCGTGGTCAACAACGTTTTGCCCCTTTAAATAGCTGGCCTGACAATGCAAGTTTAGATAAAGCACGTCGTTTATTATGGCCAGTTAAACAAAAATACGGTCAAAAAATATCATGGGCAGATTTATTTATTCTTGCCGGAAACATTGCACTTGAGTCTTCTGGCTTCCGTACCTTTGGTTTTGGTGCAGGCCGTGAAGATGTGTGGGAACCAGACAACGATGTAAACTGGGGTGATGAAAAAGAATGGTTAGCTCATCGTAACTCTGAAGCATTGGCAGGCAGTAACCTTGCTGCAACCGAAATGGGTCTAATTTATGTGAACCCTGAAGGCCCAGAAGCTAGTGGTGACCCAAGATCAGCTGCGCCGTTTATTCGTGCGACTTTTGGCAACATGGCAATGGATGATGAAGAAATTGTTGCTTTGATTGCAGGCGGTCATACTTTAGGTAAAACTCATGGTGCAGCCTCTGCTGACCATGTTCATGCTGATCCAGAAGGAGCACCAATTGAGCAAATGGGCTTTGGCTGGTCAAATAGCTTTGGTACAGGTGTTGGTAAAGATGCGATTACTTCAGGTTTAGAAGTGATTTGGTCACAAACTCCAACACAATGGAGCAATCACTTCTTTGAAAACCTATTCAAATACGAGTGGGTACAAGAGCGTTCACCTGCTGGTGCAATTCAATGGGTAGCAGCAGATGCCGAAGCAATCATTCCTGATCCTTTCGACCCATCAGTTAAACGTAAGCCAACAATGCTGACTACAGATTTGACCTTACGTTTTGACCCTGAGTTTGAAAAGATCTCTCGTCGCTTCCATGACGACCCTCAAGCATTTGCAAATGCTTTTGCTCGTGCATGGTTCAAATTAACTCACCGCGATATGGGTCCAAAAGCGCGTTATTTAGGTCCTGAAGTCCCTGCTGAAGATTTAATTTGGCAAGACCCATTACCTGCTGCCAGCGCTATTCCATCTGCTGCAAGCATTGCTGATGCAAAAGCAAAAATCGCTGCATTAGGATTATCTGCTGGTGAGTTAGTTTCTCTTGGTTGGGCATCAGCATCAACATTCCGTGGTGGAGACAAACGCGGTGGTGCAAACGGTGCACGTATTGCTTTAGCTCCTCAACGTGGTTGGGAAGTAAATAAAAAAGCTGTTGAGACTTTAACTAAAATTGAAGAACTCAAAGCATCAACTCAATTGTCATTGGCTGACTTAATTGTGCTTGCAGCTAACGTTGGTGTAGAGCAAGCTGCTCAGGCGGCAGGTTTCAACGTTAGCGTACCATTCGCTCCTGGCCGCGTTGATGCATTACAAAGTCAAACCGATATTGAAACATTCCAATTACTACTCGGCGCTGCTGATGGCTTTAGAAACTGGAAGAAAGAAGGTATCAACACACCAGCTGAAATCTTATTGATTGATAAAGCTCAACAACTGACTTTGACTGCACCAGAGTTAACTGCATTAATTGGTGGTTTACGTGTACTGGGCACCAATTGGGATGGATCACAACATGGCGTATTCACTCAGCAAGTTGGTGTACTCAGCACAGATTTCTTTACTAACTTACTCGACATGTCGAATGTATGGGCACCTGTTGATTCAACAAGTGAAGTATTTGAAGGCAAAGACCGTAAGACCGGTGCAGTCAAATTTACTGCGACACGTAATGATTTAGTCTTTGGTTCGAACTCAATCTTACGTGCATTAGCAGAAGTTTATGCTCAAGCCGACGGTAAAGAAAAATTTGTTCAAGACTTTGTTGCAGCATGGACAAAAGTTATGAATCTTGACCGTTTTGACTTAGCTTAATTTTAGTCAAAATAATAAAAAGCCAGTTCAAATTGAACTGGCTTTTTTAATATAAAAATAATAGCGTTTTAGACAGTCAATTTATGCCCTTCTCGAATGCAATAAAAAGGATTAGCAAGTTTTGATGATGCTTTAATTGCTTGAGCTAACGCATGTTCAGGATCTTCCCGATCTTCATCTGTTAACTGAAAAGTTCGATAGTGAATCGCAACAGACCGATGCGCTTGTAAATCTAAATGTGCATGAACTGCATCTTGAGGATTCATATGAACATAGCTCATTAGTTTACGAGGTTCATAAGCTCCGATTGGAAGTAAGGCAACACGCGGTGCGCCATAACGTGCATATATCTGTTTGAAGTGCCCTGCATAGCCAGTGTCACCAGCAAAAAAACAATGTCCTGTTTTTGCTAAAACCGAAAAGCCGCCCCAAAGTGCTTTATTTTGATCACGTAAGCCCCGCCCCGAACCGTGTTGAGCAGGTGTATAAACAATTCTTAACTCGTGATAAGGAATTTCCTGCCACCAATCCATTTCAATAACATGGAACTCTTTAGGCAAGTAAAACCCGTTGCCAAGCCCTGTATAAATCGGCATAGCGAATTTTTTATGTAGCCATTCAAGCGTTGCTAAATCCATATGATCATAATGATTATGGCTGAGTAGAACCCCATGAATGGTTGGCAACTGTTCCAAAGCAAATCCCGCTGGACATACACGGCGCGGACCACGTCCATGCAGTGGACTCGCATAATCACACCAAACTGGGTCGGTAATAAAGTTATATGGACCAATTTGAATGAGTACAGTAGCGTGACCTACAAACCACACTTGCCAATCATCTAAATCCGCATGAGGACGATTCTGCGGTAAAGCAATTGGCGTATTAACACGTACCTCATACTCATTCTGAATATCGACGTTCCATGTATAAGATTCACGAGTCACTAACCAACGCAATAATTCTTTCGATCCTCGTGCAGGCGATCTAGGCTGCTGATTATAAAAGCGTGTGTCTTTTTCATGGCCCAATTCAGGATGACAAAAAGGCGGTTTTATCCATGTATGCGTCCAACAGGACTGAGTCGGCAATTGATAAGTTAATGTCGGCTTGTCTTTCATGGGCTTATTCTATGGCTGTAGCATCAGGAGGATGAATCATTCTGTTTTCTATCTTAGCGATTTAAATAAATTAAGCTATGACACTTACACTTATTTATCATATAAATATCCCTTTATTTTGTCGCCGCCGACATACATCAATCTAAAGTGCCACAAAAAAATGTTTAGATGTGTTGAGTTTGTGATTCGTTACTTACAGTTCTTATTAAAAGCTACTGTATAACATAACAATAGTATATAATAGGTAACCTATAACTGAGGGGTGAACTACTTTTATCTTAGTTAATCCATTATTTTTAAAGTTGCTTAAATTCATCAAATTTTATTGAACATAAATAAAATGAGAAAAACTAAAAAAATATAGAAATATAAGTATGATACATTTACTAAAAAAATACTCTAGACACATTTTTTGTTCGCAAAATCAGAGCCTCAACAATTGAATTAATTATTCTTTTTTCATAATATGAGAAAACTTTAAGTGATTTCCTAAAACTAATTAAAATTTATTACTAAAATTTAAAATAAATTTGATTGTGAAGGTAGATTAATATATTTTATAAATTAATAATTAAAAAATTTTTCATATTAAATTAATAATGATTTATAAATTTTCATTTATTTTATAAATATCTAAACCACCTTCACGCTATATAGTTTTATGCTTTATACTTTACTTAAATCATAGTAAGACATTTTTTGGATTAGTCTTATGGAATTACGCCATCTTCGATATTTCATCACTGTTGCTGAAGAATTAAATTTTAGTAAGGCCGCTCTCAAACTCTATACTGCTCAACCCTCTCTTAGTCAACAAATTAAAGATTTAGAAGAAGATGTCGGGGTACGGCTTTTAAACCGCACAAAACGTAAGGTCGAGTTAACAGAAGAAGGTGAAGTATTTTTAGAGCATGCCCGTTTAACGCTTGCTCAAGCAGATAAAGCGGTAGCAATGGCACGCCAAGTCTCAAAGGCGAAACAGCAATTATTACGTATTGGTTTCGTCCCCATTGCAGAAATGAAAATCTTCCCATACGTACTTCCAAATCTACGCTTACAACATCCTGACCTTACCATCGAGTTATCAAGTTTAAACAATACAGAGCAACTCAAAGCCCTAAAAAGAGGTGAGCTGGATATCACGTTTACCCGTGAAAATACTAAAACTGATGAAATACAAAGCCAATTTGTTTTAACAGAACCTTTAATTTTTTTATTACCAAGAAATCATCCACTCGCCAAATACGAACGTATTCCAGTAAAAGCTCTGCATGGTATTGATTTTATTATTCCTGCTGCTGAACAATCTAACACTCTACACAATACGATTTTGGAATTTACGAAAACCAATGGTATTGACCTCAATATAGTACAAAAGGCCGATAGTATTTTACTCAATATTAATTCTATTGGTTCAGGTCTAGGTTGTACGATTTTACCAGCTTATGTCGCACCACTAGGTGTTTCTAACACTGTAGTTCGTCCTTTAGATGTTGAATTACCATCTTTAGATTTATTTGTTAGCTATCGTAAAAATACAGAGTCTGTAGGTGTTAAAAAGTTTATTGATCAACTCAATAAAGTATTCCATCTCGACAAAAATCTAGATTAAGCACTATCGAGTAAATATATCTTTATTATTAAATAATAAATGGTCTAAAAAATCTAAATTAAAGTATGAAGTAAATTAAATTGAAATTTATTTGATACTTTTTATCGATTAATTAATTTGCAACAAGTTTTCTTATATTTTAGATTATCAATAAATATTAAAATAAAAAAGATAATCTAAGGTATAAAGCATATATAAAACTTAATGTTAAATTAACCAAACAGTAAAAAATAATATATTTACTATAAGCATAAGGAGCGTTGATTAAATGGTAGGACTATTACAGCACTTAGGACGTAGTATACAAAACCGCCCTCACTTCTTTATTGCTTTATTTGTTGGTTTTATTGCGGCGGGCTTACTGACATGGTTCACTTCATGGAAATGGTCTACCATTTTATTGGCAAGTTGGAATGGTGCCATCAGTTTGTATTTACTCCATGTTTGGAAACTGATGAAAAGTGCCGATCATTCACAAATGCAACAGCAAGCTAAAAAACAAGACGAAAGTAAATGGGTCATTATGCTCATTGTTTTACTTGCAATTTCTATGTGTCTGGTTGCTATTTTAGTACAGCTATCTCAGTTGCCCTCTGATCATTATGCAAAATTAGGACATGTCGCTTTGGCTTTGCTCACCATTGTTTCAGCATGGCTTTTTATGCATACCGTTTTTGCTCTACATTATGCTCACGATTTTTATATGGCTTTGTCCAGAAATGAAGAAAATGGTGGACTAGAGTTTCCGGGAACCAAAAATCCAACGTATCCCGACTTTTTGTATTTTAGTTATATTATTGGTACCTCAGCACAAACAGCAGATGTATCGGTCACCACCAGACATATGCGTTTGCTCAACTTATTTCATATCGTACTCGCATTTGGCTTTAACACGACCATTTTGGCGATTTGTATTAACGTGGCTGCTGGTTTTCTTACAAATTAAAGTCATTTGAAATTAAAAAGTCACCCATTTGGGTGACTTGTAAAAATATTCGGTTTACAGCAGTTGCCCCATAGTACTTTGTTTTAAACCTTCACGCTGCTTGATCGTTTCAACATAACGGGTAATGGCAGGATGTGATTCAATCACATTCATTTTTAATTGCCATAGCAGCATCGCCCCGACACTTACATCTGCTGCGGTGAACTGTTCACCACATAAATATGGATTTGCTTCACTTAATCCTTGAACCAAAGCTTGGTAAGCATCGTTGTAATCACCATAACCAACAAACATTTTTTGCTCAGGAGTTACTTGTATTCCTAAAGCTTTATCGACGCCAGCTGCTTCCCAAGGGCCTGCCATCATAAATAACCAGCGATAGTACAAACCACGCTTTGGATCATTCAAGGCTGGTGCTAAACCTTTGTCACTAAACTTGTCCGCTAGATATGCACAAATTGCCCCTAACTCATAAATAACGACATCGCCATCTACCAATACAGGTACCTTTCCAAAAGGATTAAGTTTTAAATATTCTGGTGATTTCATCTCAGTTCGGTATGCGACTTCAATACGCTCACATTCAACACCAAGCTCGACTAAAAGCCAGTCGATAACTACACCACGCGATTCTTTGTTAGTATAAAGTTTAAGGCTCATTTTTATGGCTCCTTGTTTATCGTGGTTCTAGTCTACAAGTATCTTTTGTCAGTTTTTGTCAGTAGTCCTTTGCGATTCTTGTGCCCACCACTGCTGGAACAGTTGCTGTTTAAATGATGGATATAACTCTTGGGTTAAACTCAAGTGTTGAATACGATCCATTCTAAAATGCCGAAAGTCCTGTCTTAGTTCACACCATGCAGCCAACACAATTTTGTCATTAAAATATCCCAAGGCAAAAGGCCACAAAGTTCGAACGCTACTTCGCTGTTGTTCATCATGATAATGCATCGAAATTTTGACTTGCTGCCGAATGGCTAAACGTATCTGTTCGACTTGTTTTTCATCTACAGGTAGCCATGTGTTAAATGCTCTTAAAGTCGTCTGCTGTAATAAATATTGACGATGCTCAGGCAAAACAGAATTTAATTTAGCTAAGATTGAGGTAGATGCCGATTGTAAAGATTGATCAGGTACACTCTTCAACCAATACAACGCCAAAAAAATAGCTTCAACTTCATTTTCATTGAGCGTCATTGGTGGCAATACAATATCTTCTTTAAGCTGAAACCCTAAACCTGCTGATGCATCGATTCTCACACCTTGTGCACGTAGACTATCAATATCTCGGTAAATACTACGAACACTAATTCCCATGCGTTCAGCCAAGACTTGGGCAGTAACTGGATAACGGAATTCACGGAGTTGTTGTAAAAGATTTAACAAACGAATAGAACGGCTCATTTTTCTCGTCTTATTGTTATTGGACATACAATAAGAGGGAATAAATTCCCCCTTCTTATATCATTCTAAATTACGCTACATCTGCTTTAGATAACTTTGCGTACTCTCTTAAAAAGTTATGCAACTCAGGTACATCTTTAGCAATCGTTAAAGGCTGGAACTGTTGTAGAACTTCGATCGAATGCACACCATAGCCAACACCAATACGTGGCATACCTAAACGCTGTGCCATCTCAAGGTCATAGCTACTATCGCCAATCATGACTGCACGCTCGACACTTACTCCAGTTACAGTCAATATTTCTTGCAACATGAGCGGATCTGGTTTTGAACGAGTTTCATTGGCTGCGCGAGTCACATCAAACAAATGAGTACTCTGTGTTTTTGCAATCACACGGTCTAAGCCACGGCGGTTTTTACCTGTCGCTACAGCAAGTTTTAAACCTTGGGCTTTTAAATCATGGAGTAGTTCAGAAATACCATCAAACCATGCATCACTTGTCGAGTTTGCAATATAGTGATCGCCATATGCTTTTAAAATCGATTCATGTAGCTCTGGCGCTTCCGGAAATAAAGTTTGCATCACTTCCGGTAAACCTAAACCGATAATACTTTTTGCAGCTTCATCAGTCAGAGTTAACTCATGCTGCTCTGCCGCATGCTGTAAACTTGCAACAATCTGACCAACAGAATTATATAAAGTACCATCCCAGTCAAAAATCACTAATTCGGTTTTCAGACTCATTTTGCTACTCTCAAAGCCTCTAATAACTGGGTCATGTCTTCTGGTAAAGGTGCTTCGATAGTCGGATAACCCGGAATATCTAAACGCATCGCATGTAAACACAAACGGCGTGCTTCAGGACCCGCATAAGCAGTGTTGTGACCATATTTATCATCACCCACTAATGGATGTCCAATACTTAGACCATGTACACGAATTTGATGAGTACGGCCTGATAGAGGTGACGCATGTACCAACGTGGCATTTTTAAAGCGTTCTGCAACCACCCATTCAGTTTTACTTGGCTTACCTTCTTTAGATACACGTACACGACGCTCGCCATTTGGTAACTCGTAACGGAATAAAGGCGCATCAATGAGTTGTTTATCAAGGCTCACCTGACCTTTTACAATGGCTGCATAAGTCTTACGAATTTTGTGTTCACGCAACATATCTTGTAGCAACTTTAAAGTGCTACGCTTTTTACTAATCATGACCAGACCAGATGTGTCACGGTCAATACGGTGAATCAATTCTAAATATTTTTTACCAGTCGCCGCACGCAGTGCCTCAATCAAACCATATGCCACACCACTACCACCATGTACGGCAATACCTGATGGTTTATTTACAACTAATAGTCCTTCATCTTCGTAAACTACACGGCTTAATAAACTTTGTGCCACACCGTCGCTTACAGGAACAGCCGTTTCATCTTTTTGTTCATAGCGAATAGGCGCAACGCGAATCTGGTCCCCAATTGCAAGTTTGGTCTCGGCTTTAATACGTTTTTTATTTACGCGAACCTGACCTTCACGAATCAAACGATAAATTCGACTCTTTGGTACACCCTTCAAACGTGAAAACAGGAAATTATCGATTCGTTGTCCTGCTTGATGCTCATCCACCTCAAACCAAGTGACACTTTGCCATTGCTGTGTAGAATTCATACTAATATTTAAACCTGAAATTTTACGAAATTTGATTAATAAATGACCGATTGGCTTAGTTTTTTCACAAGAAATCTAAGCTTAGCCCATAGGCAGATGCTGCAAGGTTTGATATAGTCAGCGCACGGATACCACCGTAAGTGAACATCTAAAGGGAAATTTCCCTGATTGAAACCTCAATCAAAATGATGCTTTCATCACCAGCTCGGACAGGTCCTAAAGAATTATGCCGACGCCGAAGGCTTATTATATCGGCAAAATGACAAACTGTTGCGTTTAATTCAGTTTGTTCAAAAAAATATGTTACCAACTCTAGTTGGTTATGGAACGTAAACTGATACACATCAGACAAATCGATCCTTAATGTTGCCTTCAGGCTAAAGCGTTGATGCATTGGAACTGCCGAAAGCACCGATACGATGAGCATTCCGTATCAAACTTCCAATAAAGAAGTCACTTCGCGCCCAATGACAGTGAAAGTCATTAACCAATGCACCGCTCACCCGCCAGTGAAGCAAAAGGGAATTCCGATTTAAAGGTTGAAGCAGTATTGCCTACATCACAGACGAGAATCGAAGCTAAGGCTAAATGTAGCCGGTAACAGATGACTCAGACCACAAGTATTTTGAGATCTGGGAAATGATCCGTCATGTTCGATGTTCGTTCAGAACCTTTAAGTTTGTTAGGTTTGTTTGTGTGAGTCACTATTAGGTGTCACACCCATGAAACGTATGTTGATTAATGCAACTCATGCCGAAGAAGTTCGCGTTGCACTTATCACTGGTAATCGTCTTTACGATTTTGATTTAGAGAATCGTACCCGAGAACAGAAAAAATCCAATATCTATAAAGGCCATGTCACCCGCGTAGAACCTTCATTAGAAGCTGTTTTTGTTGAATACGGCGCAGGTCGTCAAGGCTTCTTATCTATGCGTGAAATTGCGAATAGCTATTTTCAGGCAGACCCACGTCAAACTTCAAACATTCGTGAACTTATTACTGAAGGCACAGAGCTTTTAGTTCAGGTTGAAAAAGAAGAACGTGGTAATAAAGGTGCAGCCCTTTCTACTTTTATTTCTCTTGCAGGCCGTTATTTGGTTCTTATGCCAAACAACCCGAAAGGTGGTGGTATTAGCCGTCAAATTTCAGGTTCAGTGCGTGAAGAGTTAAAAGAAATCTTGGCATCGTTAAATGTACCTCGTGGTATGAGCGTTATTGTACGTACCGCTGGTATTGGCCGTACTCAAGAAGAATTACAGCTCGATTTACAACACTTGCTTGACCTTTGGGCACAAATTCAAAGTACAGCAAGTTCAGGCCCTTCTCCGATGCTTGTGCATCAGGAAGCTGGCGTTGTAACACGTGCGATTCGTGATTACTTACGTGATGACGTTGCTGAAATCTTAATTGATAGCGAACAAGCTTATAACGAAGCGTATAACTTTGTTAAAGCAGTCATGCCACGTCAATTAGACAAATTAAAAACTTATACTTTAAACGAGCCATTGTTCGCTCATTTTGGTATTGAAAGCCAAATTCAAACTGCTTACGAGCGTGAAGTAAAACTTCCTTCTGGTGGTTCAATCGTGATTGATCAGACTGAAGCTTTAGTTTCAATCGATATTAACTCTGCGAAATCAACTCGCGGACATGATGTTGAAGAAACTGCACTGAACACAAACCTTGAAGCAGCTGAAGAAATTGCTCGTCAACTTCGTCTTCGTGATATTGGCGGTTTAGTTGTCATCGACTTCATCGATATGACTAAAGAACGCAACCAACGTATGGTTGAAGCAAAACTGCGTGAAGCAACCCAAAGCGATCGTGCCCGCATCCAGTTCGGTCAGTTGTCTCGTTTTGGCTTAATGGAAATGAGCCGTCAACGCTTACGTCCATCGCTTGAAGAAGCAACAGGTTATGTATGCCCTCGCTGTCATGGTACAGGCATGGTTCGTGACCTACGTTCGCTTTCTCTTTCAATCATGCGTAAAGTTGAAGAGATTGCTCTTCGTGAACGTCATGGTGAAGTTCAAGTTGAAGTTCCAGTTGAAATTGCAGCCTTCTTGCTTAATGAAAAACGCCATAGTCTGGTGTATTTAGAGCAAACTTCTGGTGTACGCGTAACTGTATTACCGCACCCGCACTTAGAAACTCCACATTACGAAATTGCTTATAACCCAGATGGTTTTGCTCCATCTAGTTATGAACGTACTGAAGCAACTCGTTCGAGTGAGAAAGAGTTAGGTTATGAGTCTTCTGAATGGCATTTAGAAGAAGCAGATCATGGCCATGCTCATGTAACAGCTCCTGCTTCAAAAAATGGTTCTGCTCAGAAAAAGACAAGCCATGCAACTCAACCTGTAGCACAACAGCCTGCAGCTCAAAAAGCAGCAAGTCCTTGTGCATGGTTAGAAAACTTATTTGTTCAAAAACAAGCGCAAACTGTTGATCAATCTCGTTCAGCACAAAATGCAGCTGCTGCGATTGAGCAAATGGTAAATACTGGTGCTGTTAGCCGTGGTCAGTTCGGTCAAGTAGCCGTACCTGCTGTTGCAGAAGTTGCGCCAGTTCAAACAAATAACGCTTATATTTCACAGTCACCTGTGAAACAAGAAGTTCGTGAACATGTTGAAAAAGATGATAAATCTCAACAACAACGTCAGAACAACAAAAAGCGTAAACATAAAGAGCAACGTGAACAACATCATCAAGCTCATGAACAACAACACCAAGTTCATGAAGAAGTGGTTCAGTTGTCACGCCAAGAGCAACGTGAGTTAAAGCGTCAGCAAAAACGTCAACAACAGCAAGATCAGCAACATCAAAATAATGATGTACAACAAACTGAAAATGTTGTTCCACGTCGTGATCGTAATAATCAACAACGTCCAAACCGTCCAAATCGCCACCGCGATCCAAGCGTATTAAATGAAAATCAAAATACGCCGGCACCAGTTGTTGTTGATGAAAAACAAATTAAAGTTGATGTGATTGATGCGCCTAAGCTTGATGTCATGAACACTGCTTTAATTATCAATGTTGATCAAGGTCAAAGCGAAATTGTTGCGCTTACACCTGAACGTCAAGTTGAACATGTTGAGTCTGCTCCTGCTGAAGTTGCTCCAGAGCCAACACAAGCTCCTGCTGTAGAAGAGAAAGCTGTTGTTGCTGAAGCAAAAAATGAAGCTCAGCCAACTGAACAAGCTGCTCAGCCACAAATCCAACGTGCTAGCAATGACCCTCGTATGCGTCGTCGTCAGCAACGTGAGGCGAAACAAGCTAAAGCTGCTGTGCCATCTATTGCGCCATCGCAAATTCCAACTTTGGCACAGTACACAATTGGTAGCTTAATTCGTCATGTATATGGTGAAGACTGCACAGTATTGATTGAACAATTTGGTTTAGTACCAACGTTTAATCGTGCATTGCAGAAGTTTGCAGAACAGTACGCAAGTACCTTAGTAGTTGAAGTAACTTCTGAAACAGAAGAGAAAAAACCGGTAACTCGTGATGCAGAACTTCCAAGCCATAAACCAGCTGAAGAAGCAGAACCAGCACCAGTGCTTCCGCTTACTCCATCGCAAGCACCGACTCCACGTGTTGCAAATGACCCACGTGAACGTCGCCGTTTAGCAAAATTAGCTGCGGAGCAAGCATTTGAGCAAGTGAAACAACAACACTCTACTCAAGAAGAAGTAGCTGCGCCTGCTCCTGTAGTAGAAGAAACTGTTGTTGCTCCTGTTGCTGAAACACAAGCGCCTGTTGAATCAAAGCAACAACCGCTTGAGCTTGATCAGTCAACTGAAGTTGCACAGCCTGAAGCTGCTCCTGTAGAAGAAAAAACTACAGAAACAGTAGCTGAAGCTCCTGTAGCAAAAGAACCTACGCCATCAAAAGCAGCAAGCAAAGCGAAAGCAGCCGTTGATGAAACAGCAGCTCCAACTGAAGCGACAGCTGATGCTGAGTCAGAAGACGCTAAAGCCGACAAGGACAAACCAAGTCGCCCTCGTCGTCCTCGTGGCCGTCCGCCAAAAAAAGCTAATCCTGTAGCTGAGTAAGCCATTTGCTCAATTGCAGCTAATTTAAACAAACCTAGTCATTTCGATGACTAGGTTTTTTTTGTTATTTTTAACCAATTAGGTTGATTGCACTAGAAGAAAAGTTTTAAAAGCATGGTGAACCATGAAAACTATTGGACTTTTTGCCCACACAACCTTTTTTGGATTGATCGAAAAATAAATAGGATTGATATGAGCCAGACAACACAGACCGATATCATTACGCTTGGTGATGTTGCCACAAGACTTCCTAGCTTCATTCCCAAAGTACCCCATATCCTAAATGGTCTTAAACAGGCTTATTTAAGAACATCACATACTCCAACAGGTTTGGGTATTGCTTTTGAAAAAGCTGTTAAACGAAATCCGAAAGGCACAGCATTATTATTTGAAGATCAAAGTTATTCTTATGAAGCTTTAAATGAATGGGCAAACCAGATTTCCCATTACTACCTTTCCCTCGGAGCGCGTAAAGGGGACGTCATTGCTGTAATGATTGAAAACCGCTCTGAGCTAATCGCAACAATTGTTGGTTTAGCTAAAATTGGGGTGACCATTGCACTTGTGAATACTTCCCAAGTCGGTAAAGTTCTCGCTCATAGCATCAATCTAGTAAAACCAATTGCCGTTATTGCTGGTGAAGAAGTTCGAGCTGCTATTGATGAAATTCGCCAAGACTTAAATGTGCCTAAAGACCGTTTCCATTGGTTCGCAGATCAGGCAACTCGTCAAAACTCAGGTACAGCACCTCAAGGTTATGCGAATCTAGCTGAACAAATTGATCAATTTCCAAAATTTAACCCATCGACTACTCGTTCTGTGACGGGTAATGATGGTCTGTTCTATATCTACACCTCTGGTACAACAGGTTTACCAAAGGCTGTTATTTTCAAGCATAGTCGCTGGACATTAGCGTATGGCACTTATGGCCACATCTTAAACTTAGGCCCAGATGACGTTATGTACGTTACCTTACCGCTTTACCATGCAACAGGTGTGGTGGTTTGCTGGTGTGGTGTCATCGCAGGAAGTGCAACACTTGCAATTCGACGTAAATATTCAACCAGCGCATTCTGGAAAGATGTTCAAAAATTTAATGCGTCTGCAATTGGTTATGTTGGCGAACTTTGTCGCTACTTAATGGATGCTCCTGTTACCGAACTAGACCGTAACCACCGTGTCACCAAAATGATCGGTAATGGTATGCGCCCAAATATTTGGGACAAGTTCAAACAACGTTTCGGTGTTAAAGAAGTTCTTGAACTGTATGCATCGAGCGAAGGTAACGTTGGATTTAGCAATATTTTCAACTTTGACAACACAGTTGGCTTCTCTCCTACACCATATGCCATTGTTCAGTTCGATAAAGAGAAAAATGAACCAATCCGCGACAAAAACGGCTGGTGTCAAAAAGTTAAAGCAGGTGAAGTAGGTCTATTAATTGGCAAAATTACTAGTCGCTCTCCATTTGACGGTTATACAGACCCTGAAAAGAACAAATCAGTGATTTGGAAAGATGTGTTCAAAAAAGGCGACTCTTATTTCAACACTGGTGATTTAGTTCGAGATATTGGTTTCCGTCATGCTCAGTTTGTGGACCGTCTAGGCGATACTTTCCGCTGGAAAGGTGAAAATGTATCGACTACTGAAGTGGAAAACATGGTATGTGAATACGAAAAAATTGCTGAAGCTGTTGTTTATGGTGTAGAAATTCCAAATACCAATGGCCGTGCTGGTATGGCAGCCATCACGCTGGCAGATGGTGAAGAGCTAAATGATGCAGATTTAACCGAAATGGTATCTGTATTTAAGAAGTGTTTGCCTGCTTATGCTGTACCGGTGTTTTTACGTGTACAAAAAAAGGTCGAAACAACAGGTACTTTTAAATATCAGAAGAATAAACTGAAAGAAGATGCGTTTAATCCAAGCAAAACTTCTGAACGTTTACTCGCTTTATTGCCTGGTGCAAGCAGTTACTGCGACATCACAACTGAAATTTTTGACAATATTCAGGCATATAAATACCGTTTTTAGTTCATTTTTTAGCTAAACAAGAGGAAATCGTGCTTTTTATAGGCAATCATGCAAATGTTTTTAAATTTCCTCTTGTGTTAGTTGAATAACTTGCTAAAATACGCGACATCAAAACGATACGGGTCGTTAGCTCAGTTGGTAGAGCAGCGGACTTTTAATCCGTTGGTCCCGCGTTCGAGTCGCGGACGACCCACCACTTATCTGTTTTGAACCTATTTGGGTCGTTAGCTCAGTTGGTAGAGCAGCGGACTTTTAATCCGTTGGTCCCGCGTTCGAGTCGCGGACGACCCACCAAATTCTAAAAAGCCTCTCACAATTTGAGAGGCTTTTTTTATTGTTATCTTATTTTCTTTTTATGACTAAAAGATGACGATGCATTTGCGATTTAAAACCTCTTCCACCCAATTCATAAAGACTTCTAATCGTTTTGGAATATAACTTCGGTTCGGATATAAAATATTAAGTGGAAGTGATGGTGCACTATAAGCACTAAGCACCTCAACCAAGATTCCCTGCTCAATCTTATCTTGAACGTCATAGTAAGGAACTTGAATAATTCCCAACCCTGCACAGGCCGCAGCACTATAAGCTTCGGTATTATTTACGCTTAAAGCACTATCCATCATCACGGTTCCCCCTTGATATACAAATTCACCCTGCTTTTCACCTACGGCTCCTGCGTAGTTAATCAGTTTGTGCTGAGATAAATCTTCTAACTGTTTAGGAGTTCCGTACTGTTCTAAATAGCCAGCACTTGCACAGTTCACCATGACCAAATGACCAATCAATCTTGCAATTAAACTGCTGCTATCTAACTCGCCTACCCGAACAACACAGTCAATCCCCTTTTCAATTAAGTCAGTCATGTCATCAGAACTATTAAGCTGCAAATGAATATCTGGATAACGATGATAAAAATCTGACAGCTCAGGAATAATCACTTGATGCACGATACGACTGGGCATTGAAATTTTTAATGTGCCGCGATAATGCTGTTTTTGCGTCTGGATCAGTTGTTCTAATTGTTCATAGTCAAATAACAAGTTTTGGCACTCTGGCAATATTCGCTGTCCATCTTGCGTCAAGCTTACTTTACGGGTGGTGCGGTGAAATAAGCGTACGCCATAGTGAGTTTCAAGTTGTTGAATGGCGCTGGTTACCGTTGAGCGAGGTAGATCGAGTCGATGCGCCACTTCACTAAAGCTTTGCCGTTTAGCGACTTCTGTAAAAATAAAAAATTGCTGCAACCGATCCATTTTAATTGTTCGTATTTTCTGAATAGTTAAACCAAACTAGCATAATTGATCAAAAATTACCGCCAATCTAGACTAAAAACACATTAAAACAAGTCATCATAGGAATAACCATCATGGCAACTCATACGCTTAAAGATAAAGTTGTACTGATTACTGGCGGTGCAAAAAACTTAGGTGGACTCATTAGCCGTAAATTTGCAGAACAAGGCGCAAAAATCGCAATTCACTACAATAGTTCAGAGACACAAGCGGATGCCGAACAAACACTCGCAGATGTAAAAGCATTCGGTGTAGATGCTGTTTTAATTCAGGCAGACCTAACTCATATCGATAACATCGAAAAACTTTTCGTAGATACCAAACAGCATTTTGGTGGAATTGATATTGCCATTAATACAGTTGGAAAAGTTTTAAAGAAATCATTTTTAGAAACCACCGAACAAGAGTTTGATAGCATGAGCGATATCAACTCAAAAATTGCTTATTTCTTTATTCAATCGGCGGGTCGACATTTAAATAACGGCGGAAAAATCTGTTCAATCGTAACCTCTCTTCTGGCAGCCTACACGGGTCTCTATTCAACCTACGAAGGTTTAAAAGCACCTGTTGAGCATTACACCCGCGCTGCATCAAAAGAATTTGGAGATCGCCAAATTTCTGTGACTGCGGTTGCACCAGGCCCAATGGACACACCATTCTTTTATGGTCAGGAGTCTGCCGAAGCAGTCGCTTACCATAAATCAGCTTCAGCTTTAGGTGGACTCACCAAAATTGAAGATATTGAACCTCTAGTTCGCTTCTTAGTCACCGACGGCTGGTGGATTACGGGTCAAACCATTTTTGCAAATGGGGGTTATACCACCCGCTAAAATTAAAAAAGCCGCATCTCATTGTGCGGCTTTTTCTTTAGGACTATTGGATTATAAGAACTCTTCGAGTACCGAATTTAAGAAAATATGCCCCTGCTCAGTACAAGCTAAACGAGCGTCATCCTCTACCAATAGCTTTCTAGCTCGTAGTGAAGTGAGCACCCCATTTAGGTGATTTAGGCTTAAACCTGTGCGCTGCTCATATAGCTCAGCTTTTACGCCATCATTTAGACGTAAAGCATTCATCATAAACTCAAAAGGTAGCTCATCTGCCTCAATCTTTTTCATTTGCAAATGTTCGGCTGGAACTTTAGCTAAGTAGTCTTTTGGCAAACGTGTCTTTTGGAAACGATACACCCCATCTGGCTGTGTTACTTTGCCATGTGCACCTGCACCAATCGCAAGGTAATCACCAAACTCCCAGTAATTTAAATTATGGGCTGAAGGTTGTTCTTTACGCCAAGCTGACACTTCATAGTTTATAAAGCCATTTGCTTTTAAATAAGCCTCGCCCTGCTCTTGAATATCTTCTAACACTTCATCTAAAGGTAAAACAGGCTGAGTTCGGAAAAATACGGTATTTGGCTCAATAGTAAGTTGATACCAACTGATATGTGTCGCGCCATGCTCTACAGCCATCTTTAAATCATAAAGTGCTTGCTCTAACGTTTGCTCAGGCAGACCATGCATCAAATCCACATTAACTCGCTTAAAGCCTGCTTGTCGTGCCTGCTCAATTGCATCCATAGCATTATTTGCTGAATGAATACGTCCAAGCTTTTGCAAATGATCAGCATTAAAAGTCTGCACACCAATCGATAAACGGTTAATTCCTGCTTCTAAATAGCCTGCAAACGGGTCATGTTCTAGTGTTCCCGGATTAGCTTCTAAAGTAATTTCACAGTCATCTTCAAAGTTAAGTAGCGATTTAAGCTGTTCAAATAGCCATGCATAACCTTTGGCAGAAATGAGTGAAGGCGTTCCCCCACCAATAAATACACTGTGAATTGAACGCCCTTGGGCCATCTCAACTTGAGTTTCAAAGTCGGCTACCAATGCTTTTAGATAAGTTTGCTCGAGTTCTGCCGAAAGCGCACCATCAGGCACGGCATGTGAGTTGAAGTCACAATAGGGACATTTACGCACGCACCAAGGCATGTGGATATATAAAGATAAGGGAACAGAAGCAGGATTTAATACAGCCAAGGAACAAGGTCCAATTTACACAATATTTCTATTTTAACATGACTGCATCAATGGGCTTATGAAAACATACCTTAATTGCTTTAGACTGTTTTTAAACATACTTAAATATTGATAAAAATGATGAAATTCTCTAGTCAACTTTTCCTGATCTTACCCTTAGCTATGGGAATCGGTGTTGCCATGGCTTTTCAAACTGCAATTAATGCTCAGCTTCGTGAGCAATTACACTCACCTTTGCAAGCGGCATTATTATCATTTTTCATAGGTACTATTGTTTTAGCCATTATGGTGTTCTTCCAAAGTGCCGAGAAACCTACTTTAAGTGAAATATCAAATATTCCATGGCTTCTGTGGACTGGAGGATTTCTTGGGGTTTATGCAATTAGCATGAGCATTTATACTGCACCTAAGCTTGGTTTTTTAACCTTCACAGGGTTAGTCGTTTTTGGGCAATTGGTCATTTCTATGTTACTTGACCATTTTGGCTGGTTAGGTACCGAAAAGACACCTGTTACATGGCAACGGTTTCTAGGTGGAGTGGTCATCTTTGTTGGTGTATTACTCACCTTGCAACGCTAGTTTTATTTTTATATTTATAAAGAGTACCTTTTGTGTCGAATGTCACGTCGTTTCGGACTGAATTAAAACAACTCTTCCATTTAATGCTACCTATTTTAATTACGCAGTTTGCTCAAGCAGGGTTCGGATTAATTGACACCATTATGGCAGGGCATTTATCTGCAGCAGACTTAGCTGCTATTGCAGTGGGTGTAGGCTTATGGGTTCCTATTATGCTTCTGTTTAGTGGGATCATGATTGCCACTACGCCATTAGTTGCCGAGGCAAAAGGCGCTAGAAATACAGAACAAATTCCTGTCATTGTTCGTCAGTCATTATGGGTTGCCATTATTTTAGGTGTAATGGCTATGCTCATTTTGCAGCTTATGCCGTTTTTCTTGCACGTGTTCGGTGTCCCAGAAAGCTTACGACCTAAAGCAAGTTTATTCTTGCATGCCATTGGGTTAGGTATGCCAGCCGTCACCATGTACGCAGCGCTACGTGGTTATTCAGAGGCTTTAGGTCACCCTCGCCCTGTCACGGTCATTAGCTTATTGGCCTTAGTGGTTTTAATTCCTCTAAACATGATCTTTATGCATGGCTTAGGACCAATACCTGCTTTGGGTAGCGCAGGCTGTGGTTTTGCAACATCCATTTTACAATGGCTCATGTTGATTACATTAGCAGGCTATATTTATAAAGCTTCAGCTTATCGAAACACGTCTATTTTTAGCAGATTCGATAAAATTAGCCTGACTTGGGTTAAAAGAATTTTACAGCTTGGTCTGCCAATTGGTTTAGCTGTGTTTTTTGAAGTGAGTATTTTTAGTACAGGGGCATTGGTCCTTAGTCCACTAGGTGAAGTGTTTATTGCCGCGCATCAAGTGGCAATTTCAGTTACTTCGGTACTGTTTATGATTCCGCTTTCACTTGCGATTGCCTTAACCATTCGCGTGGGAACCTATTATGGTGAAAAGAACTGGGCTTCCATGTACCAAGTGCAAAAGATTGGTTTGAGCACAGCAATACTTTTTGCTCTATTAACCATGTCATTTATTGCCCTAGGCCGTGAACAAATTGTCTCGGTTTATACTCAAGATATAAACGTTGTACCTGTGGCTATGTATTTACTCTGGTTTGCAATGGGTTATCAGTTGATGGATGCCCTACAGGTCAGTGCTGCCGGCTGTTTAAGAGGGATGCAAGACACCCAAGCACCGATGTGGATTACGCTTATGGCATATTGGGTGATTGCTTTTCCAATCGGGCTTTATTTAGCACGTTATACCGATTGGGGCGTAGCTGGCGTGTGGTTAGGTTTAATTATTGGCTTAAGCATTGCCTGTGTTTTACTGCTCTCACGGCTTTATTTAAACACCAAACGATTAAGTCAAACCTAATAAAAAAGCCGATGAAACATCGGCTTTTTTATTTTATGCAGACTTTGCCCGCGGACTTGCTCCAATTTGCCAAACAAATGGTAAATCTGTCCGGTTTACTTCCCAATCTCCAATCACTTTTTCTTTGTAAATAAGCGGATTATGTGAAGACACAGTCCGTGCATTACGCCAGAAACGGTCAAGTTGTTTAACTTGGCTACTTGCCGATGCACCCAAGGCATTAAATAACTGACTTGTTAAATCAAGCACTAAGTTAGAAATTACGACCTGCCCTTGTGCCGACTCAAGCTCGGCATCTACATTAAACTGGTGCTCTTTCACTTCAGATTCGGCAAAATGACTTTCATAGGCCTTTTGCAATGCCTCAGCGGTTTTTAAGGTAATTGCTTCACTTGCATACGCTTGAGCGGATGCCTTACCCACCACTTGTAAAACTTGTGGGTCGTGACGAACCAAGTCACCATTACCATGACTGAAAATACGTTTACGTTCACGAATTTCCTGACTAAACGTTTCAACTGCGGCACGCGCAATACCCGTTAATGTTGCAAGGTGCACCACCTGATAAAAAGCGGTTTGATACTTAAAACGTTGATCAAATGGAATGAGGTGTGAAGCTGGCAAATGAACCTGATGTACTTTTAAAGTACCACTGCCCGTTGTCTTTTGACCAAAGCCATCCCAGTCATCAAGCACGCTCACGCCTGTTTCATGACGGTAAATAGCAGCAATCACATGACGGTCATTCACTTCATCGTAAGCAAACAAATCAATCCAGTCTGCAAAAATACTGCCAGTTGAATAATACTTTTCACCATTCACCACCAAGTTACCCGAAGCGTCTTTAGTGACTCGTGTCACGACATCACCAATCTGTACATTTCCAACTTCTGTCCATGCATTTCCGACTAAATCACCTTGTACAAAGCGCTGAAACCAGACCTCTTGTGAGTGCTCTTTATGAGCAACCAAACGGTCTTCAACAAATGCAAAATGACCTCGTAAAGCTTGCACAATATTGGAATCAGCTTCTGCTAACTCTGCTAAAAGCTGAAACAGTTGAGGTAATGAAACCCCATCTCCACCATATTTACGGGGTACTCGTACAGCACCCAACTTGGCTTCTTTTAACCACTGAATCGGCTCGAAAGGTAAAATTCGCTCTTTTTCCCGTTGAATTGCACCTTGCGCAATTTTTTCAAAAACGGGACGAAATCTGTTTGCAACCTTCTCATAATCGGCACCTACCGATAATTCTTCTAATTCAATTTGGGCTGTTGTCATCGTTATTCTCCTAATTTTGTTTTTTCTTCAATTTAGCTCCATGCATGACGAGGTGGCTGAACTCCATTGAGATAATAGTTACCAACAATGTGATATTTCCAACGCACAGGGTCATGCAAAGTGTGGGTACGGGCATTGCGCCAGTGACGGTCAAGGTTGAGTTCAGATAAAGTAGAACGCGTACCCGATAACTCAAAAAGTTTATTGGCTGCCAAAATAGCAATTTCTGTAGTAAGTACCTTTGCCTCGGCAACCAATAGTGTGGCTTGGTTTACATGTTCTTCGGTGGTGTCAGCAATGGCCTGATCAATTGCATCTCCAGCCAAGTCAAGGACCGCTTCTGCTGCACGTAGTTTGATTTTTAAGTCACCAATATTTGCAATTGTGTAAGGGTCATCACTGGCTTTTTCCAGACCTGAATCAATCCATGCACGGCTGTGATTTTTGACGTATTGAATTGTTTCCTCAATTGCACCACGCGCAATACCAGCATCGACTGCAGCCTGAATAAACTGAGAAATAGCACCTGCTGGTGTTGGACGTTCAAATGCTTGGTAAATCGGAACTAAATATTCCTCACGTACTGGCACCTGATTTAGTTCTACCGTGCCACTCGCTGTAGTACGTTGTCCAAAACCAGACCAGTCATTAATAATATTGACCCCAGATGTTTCACGTGGCACAAGTGCAGCATAAGGTTGCCCCTGTTCATTTACGGCAACAATTGGAATCCAGTGGGCAAGCAAGGCACCCGTTGCAAAGAATTTTTTGCCATTAATTTCATAACCATGTTCGGTCTTTTGAAGTTTAGTCGTGAGGTCCGCGACTGTCTTACTATGTTTTTCCGAAAATGCATTACCGAAACGAATTCCTCTTAGCACCAAATTAAAGAAGAACTGTTGTTGCTCTGGTTTCGCATCTAGTCTTAAATGTTCAATAAAGGCCAAATGGTTTTGAGGAAGCTGAGCAAGAGATGGATCAACACTCGCAATTGTTTTAATCACTTCCGCTAAAGTCCGATACTTGACTTGAGCACCGCCAAACTCCTTCGGCACAGTAATGGCCCACAGGCCACTTTGTGAGAACTGTTGAATTTCATTTAAGGGTAAACGACGTTCTCTGTCTCGATCAGATGCTTCTTGGGCAAACTCTTGAGCAAGTTGCTTGGCAATCTCAATTGCTTCTTCATCAGAACGAATAATATGTGCATCTTTCGACTGCTCAAACACAGATAAAGGAACCGCTTGAGAGCGCCCATAGGACGAATTTAGACTGGTCATAACTTTTATTGTCTCTATTTCTTATTTAACATGTCCTTCACCTTAGCACTAAAAAAACAGCGACTTTATAGATATTAAAGCTTTGTTTATGAAATGAATTTTGAAAAGCTTTTCACATTTTTTACTTTAAAAATAACGTTTTGTTTTTCGAAAATTTTCTTACATGCGCTAAACAATTTCATATAGGCTTTTTAAGTTTTGTCACCTATGATCAAAACTAGACAATATTATGTTGTAGTCAACGAGGTATCGAAGATATGGCAAAGAATGCAAGTTCACCTGGCAAACGATTTATGAAACTTGCAGGAATGACCGCGAGCATTGCAACAAAAACCGTTTCTAACTCGATTCGAAACCTGACTGCGGATGAAGAACAGAAACTGGCTGCAAAAACTAAGTTATTTCAAGATATCGGTCTACAGATTGCAGACACCTTAGGCGAAATGAAAGGTGCTGTCATGAAAGTTGGGCAAATTGCATCGCAATATAAAGATATTTTCCCACCTGAAGTCGCTAAAGCAATTTCAAAGTTACAACGCCAAGCTCCAGCTATGCCTTTTTCTGCGATTCAGCAACAAGTTGAACGTGAGCTTGGAAAACCGCTCAACGTTGCCTTTAAATCTTTTGATGAGCAACCTTTTGCTGCTGCATCAATTGGACAAGTTCACAAAGCAGTTTTGCCAAATGGCCAACAAGTTGTGGTTAAAGTTCAATATCCCGGTGTTGATGAAGCCTGCGAAAGTGACTTAAAACAAGTACGTTTAGCACTTCGTTTAATGGGTGTACTTAAAATTGATAAAAAGCTGCAAGATCAACTTTTTGCAGAGATTCAAGATAGTCTGTCAGCAGAGCTTAACTATGAAATTGAGGCTCAAAATCTTGAGGTCTTTAAAACTTTTCATAGCAAGTTAGATGACAAAATTATTATCCCGACTGTTTATAAAGATTACTCTTCAAGACGAATTTTGACCTTAAGTCTTGAACAAGGTGACAGTATTGAAAATGCGAGTTCTTGGCCTATCGAAACTCGAAACACAATTGGCCGTCGTCTAATCCGTGCTTTAGGTCAGGAAATGTTCTTTTTAAAACGTTTTCACTGTGACCCTCACCCAGGTAACTTTGCCTTCCGCCAAGATGGCAGTGTGATTATTTATGACTATGGCAGTGTTAAAACACTTTCCAATGAAATTGTGTATAGCTTTAAACGACTGGTGAATGCGGCTCGCCATGAAGATATCGACTTAATTGAAACTGAATTACTTGCCCTGCACTCTTTGAACGAGAAAGGTAAATTTCCGAGTGACCTTTATAAGCTCTGGATTGAAGTGTTATTGCGTCCGCTTACCACAACCTATGACTTTGCAGAGAACTCATCTCATCATGATGGCATGTTACTTGTGAAGAAGTCTTTAAAATATTGGGATGTCTTTAAGCCATCACCAGATACCTTAATGGTCAATAGAACCATTTCAGGACACTACTGGAACCTCATTCACTTAAAAGTACATGACAACCTGAATGATTTATTTGAAGAACTTGTTCCACCTTCTAACTAATTCAATGAACTGATCCAATGTAGCCTCTTCAGGGTTACATTGACTTATTTAATGTTATGTTATAACATTTCTTTAATCAAAAATAATTTAGGACAATCTCTCATGCGTAAAGATATTCATCCTGCTTACCAACAAGTGTTATTTCATGACACCAATGCAGACGTCTACTTCTTAATTGGTAGTACTCTTCAGTCTAAACAAACCAAAGAATATCAAGGACAAGTCTATCCTTATGTGACTCTTGATATTTCAAGTGCTTCACATCCTTTCTATACAGGTGAAGTACGTCAAGCAAGTAATGAAGGCCGTGTTGCAAGCTTTAACAAACGCTTCGCTCGCTTTAATCGTAAGAGTTAATCTTGCGTTAAGATTTGACCAATACACTTAAAACATTGGAAGCCTAAGACTATCTCCTCCACTTAGGCTTCTTTTTTTATGTGTATTTTTTCATCATTTCTAAACTGTGTATAAAAGAAAACTTATCCACAAGTTGTCTAAAAACTCTTCTGATTTTTTTCAATAACTCCTCAATTTTTATAATTGCCAAGCTTTCAAAGCATGTATTCAATGCTATGCTTAAGCCCCATTTGATAGGAAGTTTAAGATTATGGCACAAGAGTTACTTGCCCAATTACAAGCAGGCACAGCAAAATTTTCAGACGTTTTAGCTCATATTGAAGCACGTTACCAACATACTCCAACAGCTTTTCAAAATGGTGCACAGCAAAACGCTGCTACTGAAAATCAAGGCAGTGCAAAAGTTTTCTCTTTTGCCAAGTTACAAGGGTTAGACCAAGCACAAACTTTAAGTTTATTTGCAGAACACTACGCATCTGTATTGGCTACACCAGAAGGAACTGATCATCAAAATATTCGTCAGTTTATGCAAAATGGTTGGGATGGTGTGAAGTTTGAAGGTCAGGCTTTAACTGAAAAAGCTTAATCATTTTTTAGCACAGCCTCAAATTATGAGATTTTCTAAAGCCTATTAATAGGCAATGCCTCACTTTTGAGGGCAAAAGTGACAAAACCCTTTGTCCCGCTGATGCTACATCCATGTAGCACAGCGAAACGACGGCATCCATGCCGTCTGTCACGATAGTAAATGCCTTATTTTTCTTAATTATTTTATTAGCCCCTTACATTTGATACGCGATAACGTCATTCGCAGCCTGCGTGGTGTCAATAAAAGATCGTTTTTGCAAAGCATAAGATAAATGGATTCAGTGAACAGGTTCTGCGAATGACAGATGCCTTTGGTTACTTTGGGCAAAACCAAAGTAACTTAATTAGCTGCTTCCATTAGATAACTCAACGATAAGACTCCGTCGTGAAAATCCTACCCAACACTCAACTTCGATGAGTTCTCACAACTTGAAATCATGGTCAATTCTTAAATATAAAAACTCAATGCCCCGCTACCCAATGATAAGTCGCCAAACCCAAACACGTAAAAATTAATGATCCAATTAAATGGATGGAGATCCCCAACATCGCCATTCCCAACTTACCACTTTGTAATAAAGTCACAATCTCAATCGAGAACGTTGAGAATGTAGTTAAAGCACCACAAAAACCTGTGATTACAAAAAGCTTATAGTTCGGACTTAAATCACTATGAGCAAAATAAGCCATCGCAAAACCAATAATAAAACCACCGACTAAATTAACAGTGACAGTACCCAGTGGAATTTGCGGATAAATTGGGTTGAGTTTTAAACCTAAAAACCAACGCAACCACGCCCCTAGCACTGAACCTACAGCAATTGAAAGTAAAGGATAATACATAGACCACCCCTTTAGTGAGATGCTAAAAGAGCAAATAAAAATGATGGGAAAAGTGACATGGCGTACTCCAAAAATAAGCAGAGTACGCAATAACCTACGTACCCAGCGATATAAATACATGAGGGTAACGTAGGCATCATTAGCCAATACGGCGGTTTTTCAAGGGAGGAATGCCATCTCCCCGTTTTAAGTATATTAAATCATCTAAAATTTGATTAAAACATACTTTTTAAATTATGGACGTTCATCGTATTGCGGTAAATCGTCACAAATGCTTTCCCACTCTGCTTTTGAAGCAGCAAAAATATGCATTGTCGGCTTTTGGTCTAATGGTGTATCGAGTGACCCAATTCTTACACGATATAGTTCAGGCTGGGCATCACGCGAACTAATAAGCGGTGAACCACATTCGCTACAAAACCAGCGATACACACCGTTCACAGCAAATTTTTTGACGAGGTCTTCACCTTGGGTAATTTTAAAATCTGTACTTTTAACAGGAGCATTGGTGGCAAATGCTGTTCCATTGGATTTTCGGCATCTTTGGCAGTGACACTGAATAATATCTCCGATATCGCCCTTAATTTCATAGCGAATACCCTGACATAAACAACTTCCTTGATAAACTGGTGATGCTTGAGACATGTTCTTTTAAATCCTATTATTATTGATCGCTCAAAAATAACACTTTTCACATATCAAACATAGTACCGAATTTGCCGTTATTTCTCTAAGAATGAATGCGCACCTTCACCAGCCGCTCGCCCTGTAGCAAAGCATGCTGTAAGCAAATAGCCGCCTGTAGGAGCATCCCAGTCCAGCATTTCACCACAGCAAAAAACACCTGAGGTTTGTTTAAGCTCTAAGCTTTCAGTTAATGCATTCTGCTTAACACCACCAGCACAGCTAATTGCTTCCTCAATAGGTCTAAAGCCATCTAGCTTAATTTGAAGTGCTTTAATTTTTTGCGCCATCGTCTCTGGTTGACTCCATAGTACTTTATCAACCACTTCTCTAATTAAGTTAATTTTAGCTGTGTCTAAGCCTGCTTTACGCCAGATATTGGTGAGCGATTGTTTTTTGCTAGCCTGTAACTTTTTAACTAACTGCGTAAGCTCTACATCAGGCAATAAATCTAAAAATAGATTTAAGCTTTTCCCTTGTTTTTGTTGTTCTCTTAAAGCACGTCCAAGTTTATAAATGACACCACTTTCTAAACCATAGTGAGTAATCACAATATCGCCATGAGTAACTTGGCTAGGCTCAACCCACGCATTGATACGCTTTAAAGGTTCACCAAAACAGCTTTCCATAAAAGCTGACCAAGTGTGCAATACTCCTGCATTACTTGCTTGAAAAGGTTCAATACTGGATTGATCCACCCATTGCTGCCATGCACCATCACTACCTAATTGTGACCACGACACTGCACCGCAAGCCAACACGACTGCATCGTATTGCTGGGTAAAAGTTTCAGTGCTTTGATTATTTTGGTTTTCTAAAGTCACGGTTGTACCTTGTAAATTAATACAACGATGACGATAAAAGAATTTAACTTGCTGTTCTGCTAAACGTTTTAACCAAGCACGAAGTAAAGGAGCAGCTTTCATTTCAACAGGGAAAATACGACCGGAACTACCTACATACGAGTCTATTCCCAGACTTTTCATCCAGTTCTGAATCCAGATAGCATCCCATTTTTCAACCCACGGTTTGAGCCATTCTGCATGGTCATAACGTTCAATGAACTGGGCTAATGGTTCGGCATGCGAGATATTTAAACCCGTTTTACCAGCCATCAAAAACTTACGCGCAGCCGAAGGTTTTTGCTCAAACACATCAATTTCATAAGCATACTGGCTCAGTACCTCAGCTGCCATTAAACCAGCCGGACCAGCACCGATAATGGCAACTCGCTTATTCGACATATGTTTGCCCTTGCAGTGGTGCAAACTCATCAAATCGAGTTTTATAACCTTCAGGCTTGGCCATAATGAGCTGCTGACAAAGCTCGCCACGCTCTAAATATTTAATTTCAAAATGAGTACGTGCAGAGGTTTGCGCAATTTTTTCTTTTTGATAAGGCAGCTTCCACACATTTAATAACTGTTGTTCAGCTTCTTCAATATATTCAGGAATATTACTTGCCAAAGTAATGGTTCCGCCTGTTTTCAGACGTGATAACAGGAACTCAAAAAATGGCATGTTCAACCAGCGTTGTGCCGGATTATGCGGTTCTGGGTTCGGATAAAGAATAAAGAAATGTTCAACTTGAGCAGGGTGTAAAGCATGTACCACCCAAGGTAAAGCATCTGCATGTACAGGTACCAAATTATCTCTTGGTTCTAAACTATGCTGCTTTTGCATTGCCAAGAATTTTTCTCGGGTTCGTTCAATCGCATATAACGTGTGCTGTGGATTTTGCCCACTAAATAGCAAAGCATGTTTACCTTTGCCCGCCCCAATTTCTACACAAATTGGAGTATTTTCAATTGGGGTAAAATCACGAGGCGCTTGCATACGTTGTGCTTGAAATTGACGAATCTGCATAATCACATCAAACTAAATAAAAATCGGCACAAGTCTAACAAGTCACCTGACTTTTGCCTAATCTATTTCTCTTCACTTTGAGGATATCGCTTTATGCCACGTACATTCCCCTGCCCACGTTGTGGTGAACCAAGTGTTTGGGAAGGCAATGAATTTCGTCCATTTTGTTCTGAACGTTGTAAACTCATTGATTTAGGCGCTTGGGCAAACGATGAATATAGACTGCCTACCCAAGATGCTCCTCAGCAAAACAAGGGTAGTCAGCATGAAGATGATTATGAGGATTAACCCGCTTTACCTGCGACAAACGGGTTAAATTTTTTTTCATAGCCAATGGTACTCATTGGACCATGACCTGAAATAAATTGGGTTTGATCTGGCAAGCTAAAGCATTCACGTTGAATCGATTCAATGAGTTGCTCATGGTTACCACGTGGAAAGTCTGTTCTTCCTATTGAGCCTTTAAACAGGACATCGCCAGTCCAGAGTAAGCCATGATTCTTGTTATAGAACATGACATGCCCTGGTGTATGTCCTGGTGCAAAACGTACCTCAAACTCATCTTCACCGAGCTTTAGCACTTCACCGCCTTCAAGCCATTGATCAACTTTTACTGGCTGTGGAATTGGAAAGCCATAACGTGCTGAAATTTCCTGAATCATATCTAACCAGAACTGATCTTCTTTATGCGGACCAACAACAGGAACACTCCATTCTTGTGCGAGTTCACCCACTGCCCCTGCGTGATCTAAATGCCCATGAGTCAGCCATAACGCCTTTACTTTTAAACCTAAGGCTTCTACTTCTTTCTTCAAAACAGCAGCGTCACCGCCTGCATCAATCAAAACTGCTTCTTTTGTTTCACTGTCCCAAACTAAAGAACAATTTTGAGCAAAAGCAGTAACTGGAACAATTTTGACTTGCAGCATAAGAACCTCTGGCTAAAACGCAATTAACGGTGGGCTAAGGTATGGGTAAGGGCATCAAGATTAGCCTGAACTAAACCTGCAAGCAAATCAATATGAGCCTGATCACTGTTTAAAGCAGGAATGTAAGCATAGCTTCCGCCACCTGCTTGTTGAAATAGTTCAGCATTTTGAATCGCTAACTCTTCAAGCGTTTCTAAACAGTCAGCAGAAAAAGCAGGACTTAAAACCTGAACTGACTTAACGCCCTGCTTAGCCCAATCTTCTAAAAGCTGGTCAGTATAAGGCTTCACCCATTCTTGTTTTCCAAAACGTGACTGGAAACTAATCGCCCATTCATCAGCTTTCAAATGCAAAGCTTCAGCGACTAACTTTGCAGTAATGCGACAACGGTCTGCATAAGGATCACCTTTGTCTGCATAAGGCTGTGGAATACCATGAAATGACATCAATAGTTTTTCAGGCTTACCATGCTGTGCTTGATAAGCTAAAACACTTTCTGCCAGTGCTTGAATAAACATGGGGTGCTGGTAGTAGTCTTTAATAATGGTCAAACCCGGCAAATTGCGCTGAGTAGGAATCCACTTAGCAAATGCATCGTATAACGGCGCTGTAGATGTCGCAGAATACTGAGGAAATAAAGGCAATAAAATGACATGCTCTTGTGGATGAGCTGCTAGTTTTTCTAAAACTGTATCAATACCCGGATTACCATAAGTCATAGCGGGTAATACAGTTAAATCAAACTGTTTATTTTCACGCTCTAAATAAGCCTGCACACGTTTTGTTTGCTCAAACACAATTTCACGCATTGGCGAATCGGTAGACCATACCGAAGCATAGGCATGCGCTACTCTTTTTGGACGAAAAGGCAAAACAAACAGATTCAAAATAATCCACCAAATGAATTTTGGAATTTCAATCACACGTGGATCAGATAAAAACTGCTTTAAAAAACGGCGCACCGCTGGGACAGTTGCCTCATCCGGTGTGCCTAAATTCGCTAAAATGACAGTAACTTTCGGTTTTTGTTCAAACGACATGCGCAAATGCCTTTCAGTTCATCTTATGACACTAATGTAACAGTTTTCATGGTCATATCTAAATTGAATTGCTCTAAGCTTTTAATCGAGTCACCCGATGGTTCCATTTATAACTCAGCAAGAGCTTTTGCGCTTTTGTCGTCACCTTCCATAAGTTATGTTGTTGATCAGTCTTGGTTGGAACAATCCAGCCTTGTGATTGCATTTGATTTTTAATGCGGAATAGCGCCTTATGATTAATCTGTGCACCAGCCACCGCATGTGCTCTTGGTAGCTCCTGACGGGCATCCTCTAGTCCCGCATGATTGAGATACTCATTAAGACAAGTTCCAAAGTTTTCTTCTGGCATGGCTGTCTCAAAATGTTTAGCCAAAATACTTAAAAGTTGTGACCAAGTCATTTGTCTCTGGCGCTTCAGCTCCTTAAAGTTACCATCTTGAAAAGCTTGAATCTGATATTCAAACGCAAAAACATCTTGCGGAGCCACTTCATTGGTTTGAGTTGATGACTCTGTGAGTTGTTGTTCTAACTGTAAAACTTTACTTTTTAACCGATTAATTTCATCTTCTAACTGATGCGCTTGACGTGCAGGAACCCAGCCCTGCCCCACATGTTGTTCGACCATTAAAGGTATATTTAAACGGACAGCTAGCTCTAAATCACGTGGGCTTTTAAAATAAAATACGTGGTGAGCTTCATGTAATAGTTTTTTTCTAAATGCGAGAAATTTTTCTTTAAGCTGCGGATGAGCCTCTTGTAAATGCATATCCCTGCTTTCAGGTTGTTCATGCATAAATACCACAATAGGTTTAGCTCGACTTAAGGCATATTCATACTCTAAAGCAAAGTAGCTAGCACCAGAAATGGATTGCTCACCATACTGACTACCTAACAGTAAAACAACATAATCCGATTCGTCAATTTGCCGACGGGCAAGTGTTGTAGTTAAAGGACTTCTATACTCTAAACCCCAAGCAAAGAAACCCATACTGACTAATGTTTGAGAGAGAACCATACGTTCAGGTTGCATCTCGCGACCTGACGTTGAAATAAAAATCTGATAGCGTGTATCGAGCATAACAATACCCTTATCGCCCCATAATCTTAATATGGCCTAAATAAGCCAAGACTATGAACCGCCCCAAATAAGAAAAAATAAATATAAAAAACGCTTTCTTCTGAATGCCTACAACAGAGCTCAACTCAGATTGTGCAGCGTCCATGTCAATTCTTGTGGAATCATATTCTGTAAAACAGGTTGCAATGCATCGGCATTATTACCACTTACATAACATTCAATACGTGCAACATTCTGACGTATTTGGTCACATAATAACTCATTTTTTATTAAAATACGGGCTGTTTGTCGGGCAACTGCCAATCCCGAATCAACCAGTGTGAATTGGTTATCAAAAAGATGATGAATTGCTTCATTTAAGAACGGATAATGCGTACAACCGAGCACTAAATAGTCAGCCCCTTGATCGGCTGCAGGCTGTAAAACCTCTTTTAATGCATTCAAACAAACAGGACTCATTTGCTGCCCTGCTTCGACACAAGGAACAAGTTCCAAATTGGTTAAAGTTATGACTTTAACACCCGCTGGAACAGCAAATTTTTCCACAACATCTTTAATAAGTTGCCCACGAAAAGTAGCAGGCGTTGCCAATACTGCAACTACTTTAGAACGGGTTTGTAATACGGCAGGTTTTAATGCTGGTACTAAACCAACAATTGGAAAGTGCTCGCCATAATGTTCACGTAAATGGTCAAGACTAAATGCTGAGGCAGTATTACATGCCACAACCGCAATTTTACAACCTTGGCGGTATAACCAATCGACAGCGCGAGCGGTAAGCTCTCTAATTTCTTCATCAGAACGCGGGCCATAAGGAACATAGGCCGTATCGGCATAATAGACAATACGTTCGTTTGGCAAATATCTGGCAATTTCTGCTGCAACCGACATTCCACCAATTCCCGAATCAAAAATACCAATTGGGGCATCTGCTGATGCTTTAGGCATAGATTCTAATTCAGTAAATAAAGGCTGTATGGCTGTCATGGCAGTACTAGAGAGTGTCGGAAAATTTCACTCTATAAAGCTTAAACCTCAAGTGCCTAATTGCAAGTGCAAATTACCACTTTTTAACTGCAAAATGGTTTCACCTTTATCATTTTCGACCAGTGTTCCGTAGTTCACGAGGTGATAGAAAGCTTGGCGTTGAATAAGCGCATTAATACCAAATCGGACATGCACATAAGGGCGTAATTCGCCTGCATATTCCCGCATAAAAATCGGATGTTCTACATCAACCAAAATCACATCTTGATTAGTCGTCGTCAGTTGTAAAAACTGATCACCTGAAATTTCGACCTGATCCACCTGATTGACCAATAAAGGTTCATCTTCAACTTCGATTTCAATTTGTTCTACAGGGGTTTTCAGGTAGAATTTACCCTCTTCTTTCCATAGGACTTTGGTAAACAAATCCAATAGGGCTTGGCGCTTGATTAATTGACCTTCGTGCCACCACTCTCCATTGGCTTTAACCGTTAAATCCATTTTACCGCAATGCTTTGGATGCCATTGCTCTAAAGGTGGGATTGACCTTTTGTGACTTTGCTGTACATCTTTTAAGTATTGTGCAATGTTCATTAAGTTTTTATCATCAGATAACGGTATTTTTCCCATATCCGATGGGGAATTATTTTGATTTACCATAGTTTATGCCTTGCTGACGAGAAAATATGACGACTCAGCCAATTGGCTAGATCATGGTTTAAAACTATACTAGCCAAAACGATAAAAGGCACAATAGCATATTTGCGCCTATGGATTAAAACTCACGGCAGCACCGGATGATCTGACATTACGGTTGCCACCTTTAAGTATTGAGGAGTCCTACATGGAACACATCGAACGCGAATCGATGGAGTTTGACGTTGTCATCGTAGGTGCAGGACCTGCAGGTCTATCTGCTGCGATTAAGATCCGTCAATTAGCGATTGAGAATAACTTACCCGATCTTTCAGTTTGTGTAGTTGAAAAAGGCTCTGAAGTAGGTGCGCATATCTTATCTGGTGCTGTACTTGAACCACGTGCTATTAATGAACTTTTCCCGAACTGGAAAGAAGAAGGCGCGCCTCTTAACGTACCTGTAACTGAAGACAAAACATTCTTCTTACTTTCAGAAACTACGTCTAAAGAAGCACCTCACTGGATGGTTCCTAAAACCATGCACAATGACGGTAACTATGTTATTTCACTAGGTAACGTGGTTCGTTGGTTAGGTCAAAAAGCTGAAGAATTAGAAGTTTCTATCTTCCCTGGCTTTGCTGCATCTGAAGTGCTTTACCATGAAGATGGTACTGTAAAAGGTATTCAAACTGGCGACATGGGTATTGGTAAAGATGGCGAGCCAACGCATAACTTTACTCCGGGTTATGAGCTTCACGCTAAATACACCCTCTTTGCTGAAGGTTGCCGTGGTCACTTAGGTAAACGCCTGATTGCAAAATACAATCTTGATAAAGATGCTGACCCTCAGCACTACGGTATCGGGATTAAAGAACTTTGGGAAATTGACCCAGCAAAACATAAGCCGGGCTTAGTGATGCACGGTGCTGGTTGGCCATTGGCTGAAACTGGTTCTTCTGGTGGTTGGTGGTTATACCACGCTGAAAACAACCAAGTGACTTTGGGTATGATCGTGGACTTGTCTTATGAAAATCCACACATGTATCCATTTATGGAAATGCAGCGCTGGAAAACTCATCCGCTCATTAAACAATATTTAGAAGGTGGTAAGCGTATTTCTTACGGCGCACGTGCTGTAGTGAAAGGCGGCTTCAACTCATTGCCTAAATTGACTTTCCCAGGTGGTTGCTTAATTGGTGATGATGCAGGTTTCTTAAACTTTGCAAAAATCAAAGGCTCACACACAGCCATGAAATCAGGCATGTTATGTGGTGAAGCTGTATTTGAAGCGATTGCTGCTGGTGTAGAAAAAGGCGGTGACCTTGCGATTGCTCGCGTTACTGAAGGCGAAGATTTATTCGTTAAAGAATTAACTTCATACACTGACAAATTTAACAACAGCTGGTTAAAAGAAGAGCTTTATAACTCTCGTAACTTTGGCCCTGCAATGCATAAATTTGGTCAATGGATTGGTGGTGCATTTAACTTTATCGACCAAAACGTCTTTAAAGTGCCATTCACTTTACACGACTTGAAGCAAGACTTTGCTGTATTGAAAACTGTTGATGCAACTAGCTTTAAGCCAAACTATCCAAAACCAGATGGCAAGCTTACATTTGACCGTTTGTCTTCGGTGTTTATCTCAAACACTGTACATGAAGAAAACCAGCCAGCTCACTTGAAGCTTACTGATCCTTCAATTCCAGTGAACGTAAACTTACCAAAATGGGATGAGCCTGCACAGCGCTACTGTCCTGCTGGTGTTTATGAAATCATGGAAAATGATGATGGTTCTAAACGCTTCCAGATTAACGCAGCAAACTGTGTTCACTGTAAGACTTGTGACATTAAAGACCCATCTCAAAACATCACATGGGTAACGCCTGAAGGCGGCGGTGGTCCAAACTATCCAAATATGTAATTCCTTAAAAAAACTCCCCTCAAGTGAGGGGAGTTTTTTTTATTAGAATATCTTCGATTTTTTACCAAATACCATAACGGTTGGCCCAATGGCTGTATGTGCAGCACCATAGTCCTGATGAATCTCAATTCGATAATCATCACATTGATAGATATATTTATTATCCTTTTGCACCCAACCTTTTTGGGGAACCTTAAATTTGTTAAGAATTCTACTTTTAAAAAGATCTAAGTCCGTCTCATAACTTGCCATAGGGCCATCAAGAAAACTCAAACTAAAGGAAGTGATCATTCCGGTATCTAGATCATAAGCAATATGACCAATTCCAGTGACGCCTGTTTTTTTGATCTGGGCATCCACCCCATCGGCAAACTCTAAATGGTAACTATCTCCTCCTAACACCACTTGTTTTACTGTAGGATGAAGCTTTTGAAACTCACGAATATTTTGCCCAACCTTTAAACCTGCGACATTCATAGTTTGTACAGGAATTTCACAGGTTTTTGCATATGCGATTGAACTAAATAAGGCGCAAACAGCAACCCCTAAGCACAGATGAGAACTTTTCATCTTTAAGTCCTGAAATAAAGTGTATTCACTGTTTTATTTTTTATTAGATTCAAGAATATGGAGCTAAAGCTTTAAATATTTGCTTTAGCCCTTTTTCACCAAGTAATGAAATTCTTTATGACCATTTTCATCTAAGCGTTCTTCTTGCAAAAGCAACTCATGACCTAAATGCATACAAAATTTAGGAATATCCCACGAAGTCGAATTGTCTGTTGCAAAGACCTCAACCACATCTCCAGACTTAGATTTACGAATAGCTTGATGCAACATCATGACAGGTTCTGGACAACGTAAACCACGTGTATTGAGTTGTACAGTAGGTGAAATAGGTTGTTCTGACATAACTAACTCGAACAAATAGAATTTTCACATTTTAGCATAAATCGATCACTGACTTATGAACTGTAACTGGTGTTTACATAACAATATGTGTTTTGTCTTTTACTTTGTTTTATAGATGCATAAGGGCCTTTTCTTCGGTATGATCAATGTATTCATTTGATACATTGAGTCTTTAGGAAAGATCATGCAAGAGGAACCGAGTCCGTCGTGGGGAATGCGAGGCTTACGAAAGTGGTTAGGTACAGCGCCAGAAACCCGAGATGAATTATTAAAACTAGTCCAAAATTCACGTCGTTTTTTAGAACCTGATACTGTTGCCATGCTTGAAGGTGTTCTTGACCTTCCTGCTACAAAAATTCGTGAAGTCATGACGCCGCGAACAGCAATGATCAGTATGCAAGAAGATGATCAGTTACTTGATATTCTTCACGTATTGGTTGAGTCTGCTCACTCACGTTTTCCAGTTTTCTCAGCTGACCAACCCGATAATGTTGTCGGTATTTTATTGGCAAAAGATTTATTGCCATTTTTGACTGAACCAAATACCAAATTAGATATTGGCTCGCTTATGCGCCAGCCATTATTTGTGCCTGAAAGCGCACGTTCAGATCAAGTTCTTCGTATGCTCAAACATACCCAAACCCATATCGCGATTGTCATTGATGAATATGGTTCAACGGCTGGGCTTGTGACGCTTGAAGATATTCTTGAAGAGATCGTGGGTGAAATTGAAGATGAACATGATACTGCTGATGAAGATGCACAGTACATTGTTCCAGACAGCGACCATACTGTAGCGAATGCATGGATGGTGCAGGCACTTACACCAATTGAACACTTCAACACTGTATTAGATGCTGATTTTTCTGACGATGAAGTAGAAACTGTCGGCGGTTTATTGCTTCAAGAAATTGGTTTAGTCAGTGATTTACAAGGTCAGACTGTTGAACTTGGAAAGTGGTTATTTACGATTGTTGAAGCAGATGCCCGCACTATTCATCTGATTCGAGCTGTACGTCAATGAGAGCATACTTTGAAAAGCTGTTAGATTCTTCGCAACAACAAAAACAGCTTCCTTTAATTTTTCCATTGCTCATTGCTTTATTTTCAGGTGCCGTGTTCAGTTTTGCACTGGCACCTTATTATTGGTGGTGGCTGGCAATTTTGTCTCCGGCCCTACTCTATGCGACATTGCATAAACGCTCAGCCAAACAAGCATTTGCGATTGGCTGGAGTTATGGTTTTGGTTTATGGTTTGTAGGGGCTTTCTGGCTCTATACATCTATCCATGTATACGGCGATACCAATGCGTTTCTAAGCGTATGTATGATTGCTGTTATGGCTCTTGTGATGGGCTTATTTACAGCATTTCAAACTTGGGTTTATCGACGTTTCTTCCCAGAAACACCCCTGACTTTCGCACCTCTCTGGATTGTTTTTGAGTGGGCTAAAACTTGGGTATTTACGGGTTTCCCGTGGCTATTTGTAGGTTACGCTTTTACCGAACGCCTACTCGATGGTTATGCGCCGCTATTTGGTATTTATGCAATTTCCTTCGTGGCAATTGTACTAGCGTGTGCTTTAGTCGAAGTTCTACGTAAGCGTATTTTCTGGGTTATTCCTTCTGCCCTATTAGTTTTAGGTGCATGGGGAGCATCATATATTCAGTTTGTACAACCTAAAGCGGCTAAACCACTGAGCGTTTCGCTCATTCAAGGTAACATTCCACAAGATTTAAAATGGCTAACCGAATATCAAGTTAGAACATTAGAAATTTATGCTGGTTTGACTCAATCTGAATGGGGCCGTGACCTCATTGTATGGCCTGAGTCTTCAATTCCACTCTTCCAAACCGACATTGAACCGTTTTTGGATGCAATGGATGCGCAGGCGAAAAAGAACCATACTGCGTGGGTAACCGGCATTCCTTATTGGGATGTCGCGAAATCACATCAAGTTGGTAGTCCTCAGTATTACAACAGTATTATGGCTTCTGGTAGCGACTCAAGCGGTCTCTATAAAAAGCAGCGTCTTGTACCGTTTGGCGAATATATTCCATTGTCAGGTTTACTGTCATGGGTTTTACCTGCTATGCAAAATGATATTAGCATGAGCGGTTTTACACGTGGTGAGAGCAACCAGAAACCGCTTTTAATTAAAGGGCACGCACTTGCGGCTGCAATTTGTTATGAAGTGGCTTACCCGAACCTGACACGCCGTAATGCAGAAGACAGCGACTTTTTGGTAACTGTATCTAACGATGCTTGGTTTACCGGAACAGCTGGCCCATGGCAACATTTACAAATGGTACAGATGCGTGCAAAAGAAAATGGGCGCTGGTTTATTCGTGCAACCAACACAGGCGTAACAGCGTTTATCGATCAAAATGGTCATATCACTGAACAAGCACCAATTGATAAAGAGTTTGTCTTGAGAGGTGATTTACCAGCCATGCAAGGCCAAACTCTCTATAACCGTTTAGGTGATTATCCAATTTTAGGATTTGCGGTATTACTGCTGGTTTTAGGTTGGATCTATCGTCCACGTAAAGCTGATGTATCTTTTAAATCACGTCGCTAAGTTATAATAGTTTTGTACCCAGAGGAACTTCAAACTCTGGGATACAAAGTGCAACATCCCCATCTGCGTTATGAAACCCTGTCACCAAGCATTCTGACTGAATAGGACCAATTTGTTTCTTAGGGAAATTCACGACAGCAACCACTAATTTACCAATCAAATCTTGTGATTGATAAAGTTTAGTAATCTGAGCACTTGATTTACGTACCCCTAACTCTTCACCAAAATCTACATGTAAAATATAGGCAGGTTTACGCGCTTTTTCAAAAAACTCAGCTTGAATAATTTTACCAACGCGAAGTTCTACTTTTAAAAAATCATTCCACTCGATCTGTTCCACTTTATATTTCTCATATTCTTAAATCTTCAAATCAAAAATACACAATATAAAAAAATAAATTATTTATATTTAATTTGAAAATTCCATGTTAAATTAAGTCCGCTGATTCAAAAGCCGTAAACGTTTACGTCAATCAACGTTCCAACATACCTCCAACAAGGCTTGGAGCTATTTATTCAAAATATTTTTATATTTTGAATGGCGCGGGCGTTTGTTGGTTTACGGAGTCAAAATGGAAAACCAAAAAACTTTCTATAATTTTAAGAAACTTCCAAGTCGTTATACAGCTATTGTTTTACCTTTTCTTCTATCCATCATTATGACTTTTGTAGTGTCCATGGTCAGCACTTTACGAAGTTTAGGACTAGAAGGCTTTTCTATAAATGTCTGGATGTCTGCATGGGTCATTTCTTGGTTAATTGCTTTTCCAACGCTGCTTTTAGTCTTACCCGTCGTCCGTAAAATCACAGCACGATTGGTTGAGCCTGCTTAAACAAAAAAATAAAACGTAGATACTGCCTCTACGTTTTATTTAAAAATTTGGTTTTAAATATCACTAAAAAGCGATTGATAATTCTAAAGATAAATAAGCAACTAAGCTTGATAAAAAGACCATAGGTACATAGCGATAAGCTTTAAAAACTAATTGCTCATATTTAGAAGAGATCTGTTTAGCTTGCCATACACTCGCTTTTAATGCCGTAAAGAAGCTCACCATTAACCACGCGCTCACAATACTTAATGCAAAGAAGCCAATCATGATTTGACTACTGCCTTCTGTACTCAACCATAGCTTTAATGAAACTTCAGCAATCGGTAATAATGCTAAAATCAATAGGACAGACTTAAGCATTACCCAATGAAACTGGTTTAGTTCATCAAGTACGAGAAATGCTTTCATTTAATCTCTCCTATAAGTTTATAAAGTGCTTTTTTATTTATTATGCAAAGCTTTTATTTAAATATATAGCTTATTTTCTCTTATATTTTAACTTTCTTGTAACTATTAAATATGGGAATAATTCTTATTTTAAATCTCAAATCTAACTATTAACTTTATTATTTTATTTTCAAACATTTATTATATTTTCGTGATTAAGAAAGATTATCAATTCGCATTATCGTTTTATCTTTTTAAACAAATCGATAATCTCTCTTACATTTTAATTAAGGCTGGTAATAAATATCGGCATCGTTACCTTCACCACCTTCTTTACCGTCTGCACCAAATGAATATAGGTCAAAAGGATGGCCATCTTTTCCAGGAATGACATATTGAATATCATTTTTCCAACTGTCTTTAGGGTAACCACCTTTCACATAACCACCTGGCATCCAGTTTTTTGCTGTAGCAGGTTGGTTAATAAGTGCATCTAGTCCACCTTCTTGCATGGTTGGGAAATGCCCATTATCAAGCTTGTACTGATCTAAAGCACCCGCTACACCCTTCAAAGTAATTTGAGTCGTATCGATTTTAGCTTTTTCACTACGGCCCATGACGTTCGGTACGATTAAAGCTGCCAACACGCCTAAAATTACAATCACAACCATAACTTCAATAAGGGTAAAGCCTGAGGCACGTTTCATTCGAGCACCATTCGAACGTGCCGCAAGTCCGAAAGCGCTTGAGGAATAAACATCTGATACAGAGCTATACTCGGAATGGCTCGTTGGCTCAAGCTGATTTGAAACCACAGATTCACTATGTTGTTTCATCGCTGTTTCGCTTTGAATATTTTTTACTTTCATCATTATCTCTAATATCAAAGTTATTAAATCATATTGTTCATATTTACGATTGGCAGCATAACCGCAATTACAATGACCAGTACAATGCTTGCCATTAGAACCAGCATAAGCGGTTCAAGTAATGCCAATAAGGTTGAAATAAATGTCGTCACCTCACGGTCTTGCATAGTCGACGCACGTTCCAGCATACGGTCAAGCTCACCCGATGCCTCACCACTTCGGATCATTTGTACCATCATTGGTGGGAAATAACCACTGCGCTCCAATTGCGTACCCAAGTTACCACCTTCTGTGACCCGTTCAGCAGCATTCGCAATTGAGTCACGGATCACCCAGTTATTAGTCACCGCAGCACCAATTTTTAAGGCATCGACCAATGGCACACCCGAACGAGTCAAAATAGACAAGGTACTGGCAAAACGTGCAGCATTAATACCACGGGACAGTTTACCGAATAATGGCAATTTGAGTGTTAAGCGATCAAAAGCATAATGACCAGCCGTTGTTTTTAAAAACCGTACAAAGGCAATCACACCCACAACTGCAAAAAGAATAATAAACACCCACGCATGGCGAATAAAATCACTCGCTTTCATTAAAGCGACTGTAATCCATGGTAAGGCATCTTTGCTTTGATCGAAGGTTTTTACAATCTCGGGTACAACATAAGTCATTAATCCCATCACAATACCAAATGACATGAGCATTAAAATGATCGGGTAAATCATGGCACCTTGAACTTTCTTTTGCATAGCAAAACGGTTCTCAGTGTAGTCTGATAGCTGATCTAAAATGAGATCTAAATGACCTGAACGCTCACCTGCCGCAACCGTTGCTATATAAAGGTCAGGAAAACGACCTGACTGTTGCATGCCTTGCGCAAGTGAATGCCCTTCTAATACTCTTGAACGAACCGAGAGTAAAAGATTTTGCACATGTGCTTTTTCACTTTGTCTGCTCACGGCACGTAAAGCTTCTTCTAGAGGAATTGCAGCAGCAACCAAAACGGAGAGTTGTCTGGTCATCAGTGCCAAATCATAAGCACTAAACTTTTTCTGGAATAACCCGTGGCTTTGATGCTTGTCTTTTTGTTCAACAGGGTCAACGCTAATCGGAGTCCATGCTTTATCGCGTAATTGTTGGCGAATCTGACGTGCCGAGTCTCCCTCAAGCACCCCCTTTTGCTGCTTCCCTGAAGCATCAATAGCAGTAAATTGATATGCAGGCATGGTAATGTTCTAATTTTCCAAAAATAATAGTCGCTGCTGTTGCATCTATGCTACGCAATCATTCATATTCATTCTATAGCCTGTGTAGAATACCCAAGTCCTCTTCACGACGCTATGCCGTTTTTTAAAATTGACGAAATGAGCCTCTATGACCATAACGCCAAAGCCTGATTCAGTTGTTTATCGTGTGCGTGTTGCCGTACCTGTGCATCTGTACGACACTTTTGACTATACACTCACCAAAGCACAATATGAACGGGCTCAGGTAGGTTCACGCGTCGCGATTTCATTTGGACGGCAAAACCTGATTGGTATCATTACTGAAAAAGTTGACCCACAAGAATCATTTACAGGTAACTTTCAGCTTAAAGCCATTTCTGAACTTTTAGATGATGAACCTATTTTAGATGAACAAGTTTTAAATTTATTGACATGGTCAGCACAATATTACCAATTTCCGATTGGTGAAGTGATGCAGACTGCTTTACCTGCGTTATTACGTCAGGGCAAACCGATGGATGTGTTGTTTCATTTATGGAAAATCATTCCTTGTGACAATGCTGAAGCTCTGCTAAAGCGCTCCATTAAGCAACAAGATGCATATCAAATTTTAAAGTTACATCCTACAGGTACTACAGAGAATATTCTTAATTTAAGTGGTGTAGAAACGGCTACGCTTAAAGCGCTTCAAAAGAAAGGGCTGATAGACTGTACACTTGAGCCTCATGATTTTAGCCCAGCACCTGTGCAATTGGCTCAAATGCCACTTACGTTAAATGATGACCAAAAGAAGGCAACTCAGCACGTCATTAATGCACAGCATCAATACCAAGCATTTTTACTAGATGGCTTAACTGGAAGTGGTAAAACTGAGGTTTATCTGCACATCATGCATGAGGTGTTAAAGCAAGGTAAGCAAGTACTGGTGTTAGTTCCTGAAATTGGGTTAACCCCTCAAACTATTTCGCGCTTTAAGTCTCGCTTTAACTGCGATATTGCTTTATTGCATTCAGGCTTAAATGACTCTAAACGCTTACAAGCATGGCAACAGGCACAGACTGGCAAAGCCTCTATTATTTTAGGAACTCGCTCAGCCATTTATACGCCACTGCCACGTTTGGGCCTCATCATTTTAGATGAAGAACACGACCTGTCTTACAAACAGCAAGAAGGTTTCCGTTACCATGCCCGTGATGTCGCGCTTTATCGGGGCCACTTACAAGGCTGCCCTGTTATTTTAGGTTCAGCGACCCCAAGTATTGACAGTTATTACTTAGTAGAAACTGGCAAGTTAACTTCACTGCAACTTAACCAACGTGCAGGCTATGCGCTTTTACCTAAAATGCATTTGATAGATCTTAAAATTGTCAAAAAGCAGCATGGTATTAGTCAGCCTTTAATCGAACAGATTAAAAATACGCTAGCAAGAAAAGAACAGGTTTTAATCTTTTTAAACCGTCGTGGCTATGCACCTGTATTGGTTTGTGAAAGCTGTGGATGGCAAGCGAATTGTCCACATTGCGATGCGCATTTTACGTTACACACTCAGCCTTATTCTTATTTACATTGTCACCACTGCGGCACGGTTCATCGCTTGCCAGACCACTGCCCTGAATGTCAGCAGAAGAGTTTAAAAACTTTAGGTGCAGGAACAGCCAAAGTTGAAGAGCACTTACAAGAGTTATTCCCAGACTATGATGTGATTCGGGTCGATCGTGACAGTACCAGTCGTGTCGGTAGTTGGCAAAAAATTTATGATCGTATTCATCAAAACAAACCAACAATTTTGCTCGGTACTCAAATGTTGGCAAAGGGTCACCATTTTCCGCATGTGACCTTGGTTGCTATTTTAGATATTGATGCAGGTTTACTGAGTGTCGATATTCGGGCACCAGAACGTACGGCGCAGTTGATTGTACAAGTGGCTGGTCGTGCAGGTCGTGGAGAACACAAAGGCCATGTTTATTTACAGACTTTAAGGCCAGATCATCCCTTACTCACCACACTCATCGAAAAAGACTATCGGGCGGTCGCGAAACAAACATTAGCTGAACGGAAGGTTGCATTACTGCCGCCTTATCGTTATGCGGTCCTAATTCGTGCCGAGTCGAAAGATCGTGACTATACCTTGCATTTTTTAAATGAAGCTGCCGAACAACTTCGCCAAATTGCAGGTGATATTGTTGATATCTGGGGGCCTATTCCAGCACCAATGGAACGTAAAGCCGGACGTTACCGCGCCCATATGGTGATTTTGTCTGCCGACCGTGCTCGTCTGCATTTTTACTTAAGACAATGGTGGGCTCAGTTGGTTCATGCACCAAGACAGCATCAACTCAGACTCTCTATTGATGTTGACCCGCAAGAATTTAGTTAGATGATTTGAATATCATGGTGTGAAGAAGCCTTTTTGGCTTTACACTTAAAAAGATCAATACATTCGGGGTAATGAATGTCATTCCTACTGCAAGCAACAATTTTTCTTGGAGCTTCTCTGATTTTAGTCCCTTTGGGTAAGCGCTTAGGGATTGCAACAGTTTTAGGTTATTTATTTACGGGCATCCTTCTTGGCCCAAGTGTTTTAAATATTGCTCATGACCCTGAAGCCATTATGGAACTGGCTGAGTTTGGCGTGATCTTACTTATGTTCTTAATTGGACTAGAGTTACGTCCACAACGTTTATGGGAAATGCGTGACTCCATTTTCGTGATGGGCAGTTTGCAAGTGGTGATTACGGGCGTAATTCTGATGCTCACCATATTGCTGCTATTTCAGCAACAACTTGCTGCCAGCTTTGTCATTGGTTTTGCGCTTGCGCTGTCTTCTACAGCCTTTGTATTGCAACTACTGACCGAAAAACAACAGCTCAATACCACCTACGGTCAGCAATCTTTTTCAATTCTGCTTTTCCAAGATATTGCAGCGATTCCTTTACTGGCAGTGATTCCACTGTTGGCAGGAACTGAATCTACTCATCATGGTATTGCTTATTTTGCTGCCATCATCGCGACATTCAGTGGTCTATTCTTATTTAGTCGCTATGTGATGCGTCCATTTTTCCGTTTCGTTGCAAAAAGTGGTGCAACTGAACTGATTACCGCAGTAGGGTTATTTATTATTCTTGCTGTTGTGCTACTCATGGATACTTTAGGGATTAGCACAACTCTAGGCGCTTTCCTCACTGGCGTACTTTTGGCCGACTCGGAATTCCGTCATGAACTTGAAGCAAGTATTGCTCCATTTAAAGGGCTATTACTTGGTTTGTTCTTTATGACTGTGGGCATGACCACGCAACTGTCGTTACTGATTGAAATGCCTTGGCTCATTATTGGTGGAGCGATTGGCTTACTCGTCATCAAAACCCTCGTGTTGACTGCCATTGCCCGCTATAAAAAATACAGTTGGAACAATAGTCTGCTACTTGGAACTTGCTTGGCTCAAGGTGGTGAATTTGCTTTTGTCATTTTAAGCCTTGCGAAAAGTGAAAAGATTTTAACCGATGCCTTATTAGAGCCTGTTACGCTGATTGTGACCTTATCGATGGTCCTTACACCAGTGATTTACTGGATTATGGCAACTAAAATCATTCCTTTGTTTAATAAAGAACGTCCACCTGAATATGATGAAATTCCTCAGCAAGATAATCCAATTATCATTGCTGGTTTTGGGCGCTTTGGACAAATTATTGCGCGTATTGCCCGCTTGCAGCACTTAGGCTTTACTGCTATCGACAACAACCTTCACCAAGTGGACTTTGTGCGTCGATACGGCGGCAAACTCTATTATGGCGATGTGACCCAGCCCGATTTACTTCGCTCAGCAGGCATTGAAAAAGCCCAAGTATTTATTTTGGCCATTGATGATGTCGAAGACTCTATGAATGTTGCACGACATTTAAGATTGAACTATCCAAACTTAAAACTTCTAGCGCGTGCTCGTGACCGGCACCATGTACACCTGTTAAGAGATTTAGGGGTTGAGCATATTTGGCGTGAAACTTATTTATCATCATTAGGTATGGCTTATCGCGCTTTACGTGAACTCGGTATTTCCGATGAACAAGCTTATAACAATATCGAAATCTTTCGAGATTATGATGAGAAATTACTCATACAACAGCAAAGCATTTATACCGATGAACAAAAAGTTTTTGAAACTCATCGTAATGCACTGGCTGAACTTGAACACCTATTTGAAAGCGATGCACAGCAAGCCACTTCAAGACATGACGTTAACTTAAAGCGTCATTTACAACCAAATCGTATCGACATTACACGAGATCACGAAGAATAACTTGAGATTTCGCAAAATGGCTATATTAAGGACTTATTCACATTGCCTAAATGATTGCGACAATCGGTACAAAAGTTGCCGTTGTCCTGCTTGCAGCTTCGCTGCATTCCCTAAGCTTGATTAAACCGAAGTTGTTATAATCTGCTTAGGGCCCTGGAGAATATTATGTCTGATTTACGCCAACGCTTTTATATAGAGGACTTTCCTGTTCGCGGTGAAGTAGTTCATCTAGAAGAAGCATTACAAACTATTTTAGCTCAACGCGACTACATGCCTGCGGTTAAAATTCTACTAGGCGAGATGTTGAGCGCGACTGCATTACTTGCAAGTACTTTAAAAATCAAAGGCCGTATCAGCTTGCAAATCCAGGCTAGCGGCTCTTTCAAATGGGCTATGGCTGAATGTAATCACTTAGGTGAAGTTCGTGCTTTAGCAGACTACGAAACAGATCCACGTTTTGTTGAAGCAACTGACAGCAGTACAGTCCTTGGTGCTTTAGTTAATCCAATTTTATTTATTAACATCGAACCCGAGCATGGTGAGCGTTATCAAGGGATCGTACCTCTTGACCAAACAAATCTAGCAGGTTGTTTGATGCAGTATTATGATTTATCTGCTCAAATTCCAACTCGTATCGTATTGGCAAGTACAGCTAAACGTTCTGGTGGTTTACTCATTCAGTTATTACCTCGTCATGATGAAGAAGAGCAAAAACTGGTTGATGAAGACCTATGGCCACGTTTAACCATGCTGACTGAAACGCTTAAGCCTGAAGAACTGACTGAGCTTTCAGCAAATGAGATTTTGTATCGTCTCTATAACGAAGAAGAAGTACGCTTGCCAGAAGTTGAACACTTAAAATTTGGCTGTACGTGTTCTAAAGAACGTTGTGCTAAAGCATTACTTCAAATTGGTGTTGATGCTGTTCATGAAACACTGGAAGCTCAGAACCCAATTCAAATGGATTGCCAGTTCTGTAACACCCGTTATGAGTTCACTGCTGAAGAAGCACTAGGTTTATTTGGCGAACATTTGAGTTAATTACTCACCTCATAAAAAGGCGGTCAAACCGCCTTTTTATTTATCTATAGTTTTTTGATGATAATTTTCAGCATCTTATTTTAAATCAGTTAATATGAGCTTACTTTATAGCCTAATAAACAAGATGCTTATATTTCATGAATTATTTTGATTATTTTCTCTTTATTTTCAGTGTCATTATTATGATTGCGACTCCTGGCCCAGTCATGATTTTGGTGGCAAGCGCCGGACTTAAAGGCGGTTATAAAAAAGCACTGGAAACCATTTTTGGTACAAACCTCGCCTCACTAGTTTTAATTTTTATTTCAGTACTCGTGCTTAAAGGTGTACTCGGTATTAATGAAAGCTATTTAAATATTATTCGTGTTTTAGGCTGTCTCTATATTGGCTATTTAGGATTTAGTATTCTTAAAGAAGTCATCCAAGCTCCGCATCCTGAGGCAATACAAACCGTTTCTGCACAAAACGGTGGTTTTAAAAAAGGCTTTTTGGTCGGTATTTCAAACCCTAAAGATATTATTTTCTTTTCAGCTTTCTTTCCTCAATTTGTCTCTATTTCACCTAACTTAAATTTCAGTTTGGTCCTTCTTACACTGACATGGATTGTTTTAGATTTTTTAACCCTATCTTTGGTTTATGTATTTTTCCGTCGCCTATCTAACAGCCACTTATACCCTAAAATACTCGGCCTATGCGGTCTATTACTTTTACTGATTGCTGTTTACGGTTTATATCAGACGTTCATTTAAGCAATGAGAGGCATAACCCTAACTGACTTATGTCTCTTCCACCTTGCTTCCCCATTTTTGTAAGAGAACAACTCTTATACAATCTAGCTCATTGAAAGCCTTAAAAATTGTTTCATAATGAAATAAACAACACCATCGTGATAAAACATTATGGCCAAAAATTATTATGAAGAATTAGGGGTTACACGAGAAGCCTCTGCTGATGAAATTAAAAAAGCATATCGGAAACTAGCTCGTAAATATCACCCCGACATCAGCAAAGAAAAAGATGCGGAAGAAAAGATGCAGGCCATTAATGTTGCCTACGACACCTTAAGCAATTCCGAAAAAAAAGCTGAATATGACCAAATGTTAGACCACCCACAAGGCTTCAATGGCTTTGGTCAAGGTGCAGCCCAAGGTGGATTTGATGGCGCACGCTTTTATCGTCAAGGCTTTACAGGCGGCGGTGGTGAACAAGCTGACTTTAGTGGTTTTGAAGACTTATTTGGTCGTTTTGGTGCAGGCTTTGGTGGTGGACAGCAACAATACCAAAGACAACAACGTAGTTATCGGGGTGAAGATCAACATGCCAGTATAGAGGTCGATCTTGATATTGCCTACCATGGATCAACACAACAGATTACCTTACAAATTCCGACTGTGAATGTTTATGGTGAGCCTGAGGTACAACGAAAAACCCTACAGGTGAAAATACCTAAAGGCATGAAGGAAGGCCAACAAATTCGCCTAAGTGGCCAAGGACAAAGTGGCATCAATGGTGGTGCCAACGGCGATCTGTATATCGAGATTCAATATAAAGATACAGATCGTGTTCATGTCGAAGGCAGTGATGTATATTTAACTATAGATGTAGCACCGTGGGAAGCAGCATTAGGTCAAGGTATTGAAGTAAAAACACCTGCTGGGTCCTTACATGTCAATTTACCTAAAAATGCAAAACAAGGACAACAGCTACGTTTAAAAGACAAAGGGATACCAAATAAAACGCCAGGCCATCTTTATTTAATTTTAAATATTGTATTCCCACCTGCGCATTCTGAAAAAGAAAAAGAAGCGTATCAGCAATTGGCAGAAGCCTTTGCTTCATTCGAACCTCGTTCATCTCATTAGGGAGCAAGATCATGACAACCATCCATTATCGAGAAATTGTATGTGACGGCCACACCTTTAGTGCTGAAGTCGTTGATGAACAATGTACATTTGACTTGCAACAATTTGCTCAAGCCTGTGGTCAAAGCCCAGACTGGATTCTAGAGCTCATTGAGTACGATATTTTAGCGATTGAAAATACCCCTGAAAAACATCAGTTTTTGGGTGAAGATGTTATTCGTGCTCGTAAAGCGTATCGTTTACAACGTGACTTTGATGCAAGTTTGGCAGCAGTTGCGGTGATGTTAGATTTAATTGATGAAGTGCAACAACTTAGAAAACAGTTGAAGCATTTTCATTGAGGAATAGCATTAATACAGCATCAAATCCTAGTTGAAATCTGATAGCCGGGAAAGCCATCTGCAACCTGCGTGGTATCAATCAGATAATGCTTTTGTAATACTGTTATTTAAAAATAGGTATTGAACAGGTTTTGCAGATGGCAATGGTTTTGCCTACTTTTGCCGAAACAAAAGTAGGTCGAACCGAAGGTTAATGACTATATTAAATAACAATTCAGCAAGACCCCGTCGTGCAGAAATAAAAATTTATTTCAACCGAGTAATCTTCTCCACTTCCTTCAATGTCTGCTTAATCGGTTCATACTCCAAAAACCAAAATAAATTCATCCGTTCTTCACGATGCTGTTGTGCCAATAAATCGATGACACTTTTCTCACCACGCCCTACCAAATGCTGTCGATAGAAGTAGTACAGCAATAAAACCGTACTGAGCAACATGACACCGAGCATAATCCAAAAACCCACTGGCGATTTAAGCCCTGGAATAAACTCAAAGTTCATCCCGTAAATACCGGTTAGAAGTGTGAGAGGTGCAAACACAGCGGTAATAATGGCAAGAATACGCATATTCTCATTGGTTTGGTTTGCAATCGCTGAGAAATGCAAATCAATCGCTGACTGAATAGCGCTACGTAAACGTAAAGTATGCTTTTGAATACGTTCGACATGACTCATTAAATCATTCAAACGAACTAACAGAAGATCTTGAGAACTATGCGTCTTCTCACCAATAACATGATGATAGTTTTCTACAATTTCATCTCGAAACTCTTGTAAGGTTTCGATTTGCTCTTCGCATAAATTTTCAACCTGCTGAAAGGCCATGTTTTCATGAAACAGCTGATGCCATTGTTTAAAACGGCGATTACCTTGCAGCAATTGCTGTTGCCAATGCTCGACTCGTCTGGTTAAAGGTGAACGAATATCAAGATAACCATCCACCATGCTATTCAGCAGACGTAAACATAAATCTACAGGTGAATTAGGCAACTTACGGGTTTTGTTTTGTTCTTCTAGAGTTTTACATAAAATATTTTCAAGACGCTGAATATAGTTTTCAATCGACTTGTTGCCCTGCTCACGTACGCTAATGAGTACTTTAGGGGTAAAAATAAAACTAATTGGCGTGGTGGCTAAGCCAAATACACTCTCATGTGATTCCCCATTTTTAATTTCATCATCAGGTGTAACAAGCTTTCTAAAAATAAGCAGGTCATATTCTTCAAGCGTATCAAAGGCGCAAGGGTGCTCAATATTGGCAATATCTCGCATATGAAATTCATTAATTGCGACATCTGCAAGCTGCTGAATTTCTTGTTGCCATTCTTCATTATGGTTAACAACATCAGATCTCACACTATCAATCCAGAAAAACTCCAGAACATGTTCAGTGTGCTTTTCTCGGCTCAAAAAAACATAGCCATCCTTTTGATGACGATAAAAATAATAAACCTGCATACCACGTCGATCTATTTGTGTGTTACTTGCATCATGCCATAAAAAAAGCCCGCATCAAGCGGACTTTTTTAGTGAGTTAAGCAATTATGCTTGCTCAATATCTTTCATAGTCAATTTGATACGACCACGGTTGTCAACATCAGCAACTTGTACTTTCACTTCCTGACCTTCTTTAAGAACGTCAGTTACGTTCGCAATACGCTCATTCGAGATTTGCGAAATATGAAGAAGACCATCAGTACCTGGCATAATGTTTACGAACGCACCAAATTCTACGATACGGATAACTTTACCGTCATAGATTTTACCTGGTTCAACTTCAGCAGTAATCGCTTGGATTTTTGCAATCGCAGCTTTAGCAGCAGCTTTAGTTTCACCAAATACGCGAACTGTACCGTTATCTTCAATATCGATTGCAGCTTTAGTTTCTTCAGTAATTTGACGGATTGTTGCACCACCTTTACCAATTACGTCACGGATTTTGTCCGGATTAATTGTAATTACTTCAAATGTTGGAGCATGCATTGAAATTTCAGGACGAGCGCGTGAAATTACTTTGTTCATTTCATTAAGGATGTGCATACGACCAGCAAATGCTTGGTTTAACGCAACTTCCATAATTTCTTCAGTAATACCTTCGATCTTGATGTCCATTTGAAGTGCAGTAATACCGTTTGCAGAACCTGCTACTTTAAAGTCCATGTCACCAAGGTGGTCTTCGTCACCCAAGATGTCAGAAAGTACAGCGAAACGCTCGCCTTCTTTCACTAAGCCCATTGCGATACCAGCAACTGGTGCTTTAAGTGGAACACCTGCATCCATAAGAGATAATGATGCGCCACATACAGAAGCCATTGAAGATGAACCGTTAGATTCAGTAATGTCAGATACAATACGGATCACGTACGGGAAGCGGTCAGCGGCAGGAAGAACTGCTTGAACACCACGACGTGCTAAACGACCATGACCAATTTCACGACGCTTAGGACCAGACTCACGACCTGTTTCACCTACAGAGTATGCAGGGAAGTTGTAGTGCAACATGAAGTTGTCAGTCTTAGTACCAGAAAGCGTATCAACCATTAACGCATCACGTGTGTTACCCAAAGTTGTTGTTACCAACGCTTGAGTTTCACCACGTGTAAATAATGCAGAACCGTGTGCACGGTCTAATACGCCAACTTGAACGTCGATCGCACGAACAGTTTTAGTATCACGACCATCAATACGTGGCTTACCAGACAAGATGTTGTCACGTACTGTACGGTATTTAAGGTCTTCAAATAATTCGTTTACTTCTTCAGCAAGACCAGTTTCGTCATTTTCAGGAACGAACTGAGCTAAAGCTTCTGCATAAAGTGCATCTAATGCTGCATAACGATCTTGTTTAACTGCAATCGTATACGCTTCAGAAATTTTAGCTTCGAAAGCTGCTTTTAATTGCTCACGAAGTGTTTCATTTTTAGCTGGAGCAACCCAAGTTGATTCCACTGCACCAGCAGCAGCAGCAAATTCTTTAATTGCTTGAATCGCGATTTGCATTTCGTCATGACCGAAAAGCACTGCACCAAGCATTTGGTCTTCTGAAAGTTCTTTTGCTTCAGATTCAACCATTAATACAGCCGCTTCTGTACCAGCAACCACAAGGTCAAGGTCAGATTGAGCCATTTGTTCAAAGTTCGGGTTTAAAACATATTCGCCGTTAATTAAACCAACACGAGCTGCACCGATTGGGCCACGGAATGGTGTACCTGCAATTGCTAATGCAGCAGAAGTACCTAACATTGCAGCAATATCAGCTTCCATAGTTTTGTCAGAAGAAACAACTGTTGCTGTTACTTGAATTTCGTTGAAGTAACCTTCTGGGAACAATGGACGAATTGGACGGTCAATAAGACGTGAAATTAAAGTTTCAGCTTCAGAAGCACGACCTTCACGCTTACCGTAACCACCAGGGATACGACCAGCTGCATATTGTTTTTCTTGATAGTTAACTGTTAATGGGAAAAAGTCTTGACCCGCTTTTGCTTTAGATTGAGCAACAACTGCAACTAAAACAGTTACGCCGCCCATTGTAATTAAAACTGTATTTGCTTGACGTGCAACGCGACCCGTTTCTAAAACGACTTGATGTTGACCGAACTGGAATTCTTTACGAACGATGTTAAACATTGACATGTATTGTATTTTCCTAATTTTATTCTAGTGAGACCCCTAAGGTTTGGCATTCAGACTACAACTATTGGTAGATAAATGACAAAGCTTAGAAGCCATCACACTAGACCAAAAATTTTAAATAATATTAAACGCAAAGAAGGAGCGCACAAGCGCCCCTTCTATAAATCGCCTAACGGTTGATTAGGCGAAACTTTCTTTCCAGAAACAAAGCATAGCAACATGCGATAAACCGAAAACAAAGCAAAATCGAATTAACGACGTAGACCTAAAGCACCGATCAAAGCAGTGTAACGCTCGTGGTCTTTACCATTTAAGTAGTCAAGTAATTTACGACGTTGGTTAACCATACGGATTAAACCGCGACGGCTATGGTGGTCGTGTTTGTGAGCTTTAAAGTGACCTTGTAAATCATTGATTTGAGCAGTCAATAAAGCTACTTGTACTTCTGGTGAACCAGTGTCGTTTTCAGCGCGAGCAAATTTAGCAATGATCTCTGCGCGGTCTGCATTAGTTAAAGCCATTCGATTTCTCCGAGATGCTTAAAAAATAAAATGATATGAATCAGTTGAGCGCAACTGACTGCCGTGCATCACTACAGCAAGTTGCCTATTTTAAGGTATCTATATATGGATTGCAAAATTGTTTTCAGTTACCTGTCATTTTAGACACTGACATACGCATCCGAACCCTGCACACTTGGCCTTCAATAAAAAGAAAGAAACGCGAGGGACGTGTGAAAATATTTTCGACCAACACCTGTCCAGTACCAGACGATATTGGATCGGTCATTCATCACAAAGATGAGGTACCTGCTGAACAAGGTGGAATGAATGAACGTCAGGTTCAAAAGATCTGGAAAAGTATTGAGTCACTCTATAAAACCGGGAACTATCCGCTCATTACTTTTTGTTTACGTAGACAGGGGAAAATTTTATTAAATCGAAGCATTGGCTATGCTCAAGGCAACTCTCCAGAAGGTTTGCAAAATAATGCAATCATCGCAACACCGGATACTCCGGTTTGCTTATTTTCAGCATCCAAAATGATTACAGCCATGTTGATTCATCTTTTAGATGAAAAAGGTGAAATCAACTTACTTGATCCTGTCAGTTATTACATTCCTGAATATGGTGTAAATGGGAAGCGCCGTGCGACCATCTTTCATTTATTAGCACATCGGGGAGGCATTCCTTATGTTGATGGAGAAGTCACTCCTGAACTGCTTTTTGATAAAGATGAAATTTTAAAGCGCTTATATGCAGCAAGACCCGTTTCTCCAGCAGGCAATCACCTCGCCTATCATGCTGTAACCGCAGGTTATATTTTAGGTGAAATTATTGAGCGAGTCACAGGACAAGACCTTCGCCAATTTGTGCATGAGACCATCGAGAAACCGATGGATATGCCTTATTTCAACTATGGTTTGAAACCAGAATATCGCTCCAAAGTCGCACTCAATTGTGCAACAGGTTTACATCCTCGCTTAGGAACAGATCACTATCTCAATCATGTACTAGGTGGCGGCTTACAACTCGCTGTAGATGTGACCAATGATAGCCGTTTTATGGATACCATCTGCCCTGCCGGTAACATTTATACCAGTGCCGAACAAGCTGGCCGCTTCTTTGAAATGCTTTTAAGTGGGGGAAGCTACCAAGGCAAACAAATTCTAAGTGAAAAAACAATTTTTAGAGCAACTCTACCGACCACAGGAGTTAACATTGACCGAACCTTATTAATACCGATGCGTTATGCACTAGGTCCCATGCTCGGTAGCAATCCAGTAGGTTTATTTGGTCCGATGACTGGACAAGCTTTTGGTCATCTCGGTTTCTCTAATATTTTATGTTGGGCCGACCCAGAACGCGATATTAGTGTTTCATTACTAACCACTGGAAAATCTGTAGTGGGCACTCATCTCCCTGCTCTAGCTAACTTGCTTTATCAAATTTCTAGCCAATGCCCACGAATTCCTAGAGATCAGCGTCGTTCATTGTTTGGTAGCGATTCACATGAAACAGATCTAGTCTAAATAGTTATAACTTAGCGATAAAATAAAAAACCCAAGCATTTCTGCTTGGGTTTTTGGCGCTGTAGTTCTTGTTTATCGTGTTTATCTCTGTTTTTCTTGTTATATGTGAGATGCTTTCTGCATCTTTCTTCTTGTTTTATTCACTTCCGTTGTTTTTATTTCTATTTCCTTATGTGATGTATTTTGTCATATCCAATTATGAAGAAAAGTAGTATTTTTCTTATCATCATGTAAGCGAAAACGTACAGGTCTGTCTAATATTTAGCGTTTATCTGCAACAGCTAAATAACGTACGGTTCTGTATAACATTTAACTTAACAATTCACGCGAAAAATGACTATTTGAAACTCATATTACAAATAAATATATTAATATGTTCGAGTTAAATGATTGATAATCAGAAGAAGAAATAGCGTGACACAAACAAAGATTTATTTAATTTATTTGACGTGATAAAAACTCAAAATATAAAAAAGCCCTGTAGTCTCTCCCAAAACTACAAGGCTTAGCGGCTGTAAGTTTCCTCTTTATTCACCTACGTCATTGTAAGTTCGCAGTCTCTCGACTTAAGTTATTATTATTGTGCGATTTTGCCCGACATTCCTTGCCAAGCTCGTTGTGCGTTTATAATCTCAAAAACAGGGTGTGTTCTCTAGCAGCAAATATCTCGAATCCATGTAAGCTTTTTCTTACACGAGCAAAAATATTAAGTTTGACTTAACGAACTAACCGATTAACTTTTTCAACTAAACCGCTTTTCCTGGTCGTACGAACTGTAAAAGATTGTAATAAAGCCTCTGGATGAACCAATAAACTCACTACTTTTTTGGCTCGTGTAATCGCTGTATAAATTAGCTCTTGGCTTAACAAATTCTTGGCGGCCTGATCGAGAACAACAGCAGTATGTGTAAATTCAGACCCTTGCGATTTGTGAATGGTTAAGGCAAATGCACTTTGAATACTTTTAGGTAATCGGTTTGCGGCAACCCACTTATTCAAACTTGGGAAATACACTTCAAACTGCTGAGGCTGGGTTCTGTGTTCAAAACATAAACCAATGTCACCATTTGAAATGCCGAGTTGGTAATCGTTATAAGTCATCATGACAGGACGGCCTATATACCATCCTCCTAGAGTCACAATACCTAGCTGTTGTTGTAACCAGCGTTCGGCATATTGATTAAGTTGCTGCAAGCCAAATGGTCCATGACGTACGGCGGTTAAAATACGGTAGTCATCGAATGACTTAACAATATTTTCAATATGCTCAATTGAGCGATCATCTTGTAAATAAGCTTTTAGGCTTTGCACATAGCCTTGAAAACCCACCATCAATTTTTGGTAGTAAGTTTCTAGCTCTATAGGTGACTCTTCTGGCAAATATTCAAGCTGAACCACATCGGGCATATCAACTTCTAAAGGAATTGAACGTAACTCTGAAACCTGAACAATATCAATTTCAAATTGCTGCAAAACTTGTTCATGATTGATCTGACTAGTCTGCATTTGAATAAATCGTGCCACCTGACCAATCAAAGCACCCTCCGCAAAACGACGGCTGGTTTGAAGGTGAACACGGTTTTCAGACAACGCCTCGATTTGCTGTAAATCTGCAAGTACCGCTCCAACATCTACAGAAGCAAGCTGGTTGGCATCGCCTAATAAAATAATTCGACAAGACTCAGGAACCGCTTCAAATAATAACGTTGCCAGATTTAAATCCAGCATAGAGGCTTCATCCACCACAATAACGTCATAAGGCAATGGCTGTTTTTGATTAAACCGTGGAGTTTGACTATGCCCCATACCTAATAATCGATGAATGGTTTGGGTACTTTGGTTTCTTAGCTCATCACTAACCAACCCCGACTCAAGAAGCTTAGGGTCATTAAACGAGTTTTGTAAGGCTTCTTGCATACGCTGTGCAGCTTTACCCGTCGGAGCTGCCATTGCTACACGAATATGAGGAATTGCTTGACTCAGCACAGCAATAATACGAGCGAGCGTATAGGTCTTACCTGTACCCGGCCCACCTGTAATAATACTCAAGCTCTGCTGAGTCACCATTTGCAAGGCAGCTCGCTGATGAGGATCAGTGAGTAAGTCTAAATGCTCTTCACACGAAACTGGTTGAATTGGTTGCTGCTTTAATCGGCGAATTTGCTCAGCTAGGCGTTGCTCTAGGTTCCAATATCGGTATAATGCCAACCCCTGCCCGTCGTGGACACAAGGGGCAACTTGAGACATCGCTTGTTCAGCAGATATCACCAGTTGACCAAGTGCTTCTGTTTGCTCTGGGCTAATCTCAATGCAACTATCACCTTGCAAGCTCGCTTCAATCAGCTGCTGCAAAAAACAAGCTGCCTCTGGAGCTTGTGTCTGTGCAGTAAACGGGGCTTGATTTAGAAAGGTACTCCAAGTCGTTAACCAGCTTAAATCGCTTTGTTCAGGGCTATTTAGATTGTCCACACACTTATCCACCTAGTTTTCCACACGCTTGTCCACATGGTTATAGACAGGCTTATCCACACCCCAAGTATTTGTTAATTCTAAAATTAGATCATTTATCAGCATTTTTTATGCAATTTTATCCTCAGCAAAGTACCCTAAAATAGCATCGAGTCGTAGAACAAATTCTGTACTTGGCTGCCAATAATAATAACCCTGCTCAGCTTCGCCATTCATACCACGCAAATAAAGATAAGTCGCCCCACCTAAATGTTGCTCAATATCATAATTCTGCATTTTGACTTTTAAATAACGATGTAGCGCAACCAAATATAAGCCTGCTTGCAACCAATAACTGGCTAAAGACATACTTTGAGCAATACTTTCTACACTGTAATCGACAAGGTTTTCACCTAAATAGTTACTCTTATAGTCAGCAATGTGATAACGCTGCCCATCAAAATAAACCAAGTCTATCGAACCATTTAAATAGCGTGCGGAACGAGCCTCTAATAACTCAGGCATTTCCATGCCATATTCAGCAAACAGCTGCTGAATACGTTTCATGGCTAACACACGATCTGACAGGGCCAAATAAAAAGGACACTCTGATAAATAGTGCTCTGGTTGTAACTGCTTTAGGCGAAAACCTTGATATAACGGTGTGTTTAGAATCTCTTGCAGCCATTCAGCCACAGCGTGATAAAGCGAATATTCCGCTTCTTGTTCTTCGGGGAAGCTTTCTTGATATTTGATTAATAAATCTTGCCACAAACTACTGTAATCATTTTTAAAACGACGGCGTATTTCACTTACCCACTCATCTGAACATTGAAAATCAATATGTTCAAAAATCTCATGTAAGAAATTCCCTGCAAGCGTCCCTCTCGGAAAATTGCTTTTGATCCAGCTAATTGGCTGTGCTACGGTCGCCTCAACAGAAATAACTTGATCGAGTTCATCTTCGGCTAAAACAGCTTCATGGCTCTGGCTCGCGAGTAAATCTGTACCTACTTTATGTCTTAAATGCTGTGCCAGATAACTAAAACTGGTTTTGCCTCTCGAATAGAAGCGCTGGTCAGGAAAATGCTGTGCCTGTATTTCAATAATATTGATGTGTTGATTTAAATGTCTTGCAGCAGGTGGTTGCTCCAAAATCATTTCATCGGTACAACAACGGTGCTGAAAAGGCTCAGCTCTATTTTTCCAAAAAGCTAAACCTGAAACAGACTTGCCATCTGTATCTTGTAAAAGTGCATAAACACGATGACTTGCACGGGTTAAAGCCACGTACCAAAGGCGGTTTTGTTCTGCCAAAGCCCGTTCTTCATGCTGCTTCAGTTCGGTTTCGTTTAAATACGTTTTATCAGCAATCGCAACAACTCGTTGTGTTAGAGTTTGAGCCGACTCTGGAACCGTTATATCTTGGGTCGAGAAGTTAAGCTTTTTGTTATTTTCTCGAAATGGCTTGTCGGCCCCAAGCAAAAAGACAATTTTAAACTCAAGGCCTTTTGACTGGTGAATAGTCATGAGCTGTACGCCAGCTTCACTCGACAACCTACGCTCTAACTCCCATTCACGATCAAGCGGTGATTGTAATTGCTTGAGATACCAGTGATAGAGATTTTGCGCACCCTGATATTTCTCGCTATGTTGGCTTAAAATTTCGGTCAAATGGCGCAAGTTCACCACGACCCGCTCATTATCTTTACTCTGGACATTAACCAGATTTTTCCAAATGCCAAATTGGTTTAAACATTGCTGCCATGCCACTAAAAAGCCCTGAGCCGACCACAATTCCCGAATAGCATCAAAGCCTGTCATAAACTGGCTTAAACCTTCAGCTGTTTGCTCAAGTTGCAACAGCTGTTTCAGGTCCATAGCAAACAATCGGCTAATCAAAGCTCGTTTCACTTTGGCCTCATCGTAAGGATGCAGTATCGCTGTGAGTAAGGCCCCAACATCCTGAGCAATTGTGCAATCAAAAACACTTCGTTTTGATGGCCGATTAACTCGTATTCCTAAACATTCTAATTCAAATTGAACTTTATCAAGACCATCATGATTACGCGACAAGACCGCAATATCATCTTCATTTAAGGTTTGAGTCTGAGCATCATTTTGAAAATAAAGTTGTCCTGCATGTGACTGATTGAGTAAATCACGTATTTTCCACGCGACTTGCTGTGCTTCCGTTTCCTTGTCTTTTAGCATGAGCCAACGTAAAGGATGCGGATTAGGCTGGTTTTGATCAATTAAAACCGGATGAGGTCGAGTTCCTGCCCGAATCGGGTCATATTGAACCTGTTCACCAAAGTCGATTTGCCTTTGAAATAAGGCATCAACCACTTCAACCAAGTCAGCGACTGAACGGTGGTTATGAATTAACTTATATTCGCGACCATGCTTTGCCTGAATATCTTTGTAGGCATTCAAGAAGGTGAGCATATCCCCACCACGGAAACCGTAAATTGCCTGCTTACGGTCACCCACCATAATCATGCAACCTTTTTGGTAACGCTCTGGATGACGCCAAATGCTGGCGAGCATGTCATCTTGGTCTTGGTTAGTGTCTTGAAATTCATCGACCAAAATTAAGGGGTATCGAGCCTGCACAAATACGGCGAAACGTTGCCCCTGCTCGCCCTTTAAAGCTTCTGACAAAGTGCGAATTTGCTGGGAAAAAGTCGTCTCGCCCTTGTTTTGTAAAACCTGCGGTAAACGTTTTTTAACCTCTACACACAAATAGGCTTTTAAATAAATATGAAGCTGATCGAACTGTTCAGCATAGTTTTTCAGCACACCAAATAACTGCTGAATCTGCTGAATACAAGGATGCTGATAAAATCCATCCGAAATTTCGGCAGGACATTTCTTGAAAACTTTCTGATCGGCAAGATGACCTAAAAACTTAAAAACGAGTTCCCGTTGTACTGCCAAAGACCCATCAAAAACTAAAATACTGTCGCTTTGCTTTAAAACTTGTAATAACTGTGGCAAACATTCACTAAATAACTTATTAAAAGCCCCGTTACGAAATATTGTGCCGCTTACATGTTTATAGTGGTCGCCATCAAGCGAGTAATACGGTTCTAGGAGACTGATATCAATTTCTGCTGCCAGCTGTTTGAGCTGAGCAAGCTGTTCAAACTGAATGGTAGGCTTTTCGGGAAGTTTAAAGTGAGCCGAACTAAAATTCAGTGAGTCTTCGACCAGTTTGACAAAACTGTCGACACTTTTTAACTCACCTGCCAGATACAACGCATCAATCACGGTTTGAGGCTGAGACTGTATCCATTCACGTAAAACATCATGAATCAGTTGACGGCTATAGGTTTTAGCGTCATCGGTAATTTGAGCACGTTCAATTTTGCCACTTTCAAAGGCAAACTCACGTAATAGCTTTTGGCTAAAGCTATCGAGTGTTCCGACAAATAGCTCATCTAACTGATCGATAACGAGCTTTAAACGCTCACAGGCATAGGCAATACGTGTCGCAAAATGCTTGAGAATATGTTGCAGTAATAAGTCAGATTCTTGCTCGGCCTGTAAAAGAATCTCTTTTTCGGTCAGGCTCCGCTTAGCATCTAAGTAACGGTAGGTTTCGACCAAACGCGCACGAATTCGGCTTTTTAACTCAGCCGCAGCAGCACGGGTAAAGGTAGTCGCTATGACTTGGCGGGGTAAATATTTCTCAAGAAAAATACGCACCATTAAACTCGACAGCGTATAGGTTTTCCCTGTGCCCGCCGAAGCTTCAATTAAATGTAATCCACTAAATTCAATATCAATAATAGGTTGATAAGACACCTGTACTCTTGAGTTCATGCCTTACTCCGAATATTGAAATTGAAAAACCGGATGATACAGGTCATATGCAAACTCATCACAAGCATGTTGAAGCAATGCTTGTGCATCTTGTTCTTGCAAAATGAAACGCCAGTCCTTATGCAACTTACACGCTTCATTTTGTGTCATATCGATAGCGGTAAATGACCCTGTTTCATTCCAGTATTTTAACAGTTCGGCATAGCTCTTCTCATCCAGTTTTATTTTTTCTGTCGGATTTGTTGTTTCCCACTGATATGCCTTAGCTTTTTCCAGAGGCTTTAGCATTAAAGCTGCTGGTAGCACCAGTGGCTGCTGTTGAGCATAACGCCAGATCTTAAACCACGGTTGTAAATAATGCCGAGCTTGCTCCGAACTAATACCTTTACAGATTACGGTTTGATCACTAAAAACAACAATACGGCGTCTTTCAGTTCCTGCACTTCCCTCATTTAAATAGGCCAACCAAAGCAGATACTCTAACCAGACTTTTGCACGTCTTTTTGCCCGAGCACTTGATGCTTCCATGCTGACCCAATCCTGAGTTTCAGACTTTGGCACCGTAATATTCATATGCAGCTGTTTGGCAATTCGCCAGCTTCGCTGAGTGGTTTGCGTGACTGCTGGTGCATAATGATGAAGACGCTCAAGCAAACATTCCTGTTCAAAAATACCCTGTTGCCAAGCACTATATTGAACTTTGCCTACAGGTAATTGATCAAGTAGAGCTTCGGGCTGTGCCTGTTGTTCATTTTGCTGTAAAAAATGTCGAATGGTATAACGGCCTAAACCATCTAAAAGCAAAGGTTCGTTCTGATCTAACTCCCCCACACTTCCTAAATTTTCTACACCTAAAGTTTTTAAATAAAGTCGTGCAGGGAAAGTCACATCTTGTATCCATTGATGGCTATCTAAAACCAACATGTCAGGTATTTCTAAAGGATAAGATGTATTCGCCCAAGGCTTAAGAACACCAGATGCTTGCTGAATTTGCATTGCCACATTAAACCAGTGATCTTGGTAACGAATGTAACTGTTCTCAGCCATAAAACCTTTAGGGTCAAACGGCTGTAAATAATGTAAATGGTAGAGTTGTTTTAATTGAGACGGAATTTCAATACCTTCAATCACTTCTCGATCGGGTGCATCTGGCTCCGGTTTTACAATAAGCGCAAGATGTTCACGGAACTCTTGAAGAATACTTGAAGGGTCTCTCACTTCACCGTCATTGACATCAAAGCCGTTATAAAACAGCCATAAGTTTTCTTGAGCTAAAAGTAAGGCGTCTAAGAAAGCACCTTGGTCATCCTCAAGACGGGAACGGTCACCTAGTTGTTGACGTAAGGCATCCATCAAATCAAATGGTACATGCGTATCACGATTTGGAAACTGTCCTGCATCCAAGTTCAATATCACAATTAAGCGATAAGGTAAGGGACGAATTTGTCCAATCTGAGCAAAGGTAATCTGTCCAGTCGGTTCAGCTTGTGCCGTCTGGTTTTCTAAAGTTCGCTGAATCTCATCGAGGATATAAGGCAAAGGCAAGGTAATTTTACGTAAGGTACCTGTTTCTGCCTCGGCATAGTAACTCGCGAGCGTTAACATACGCTCTTGTTTTTTCACAATTTCCCGAGCAGTTTTTAAAGCAGCAACACCGGCCTGTTCAAACTCGACAATATCTTGTGACAACACTTGTAGCCAGTATTCTACAGTATGAACTTTTCTTTGCTCATGCATAATGAGCCAGTCACGGCGCTCATTTAAATCTTGATAAATCTGAATGAGCGTACCAATGAGCTCAAAATCGCCCGGTTGAACCTTAGCGTAACTGAGTACGTGATTAAATGTAGCATGTTCGGGAATTGCAATACCGAGTGCTAACCGCTCTAAAGCAAATTTAAAACTATACCGATAATCATCATCACCGTCACATAAGCTACGTTTCAGATGCTCTGCATCAAGACCACGTTTAAACCCTGCATCGGCCAGTAATGCCAAAACTCGCTCTACTTGAGCATATTCAAGTGCATAGCGCTGCTGCGTCGCATGTAAACCAAGCCAGTCGGCGAAATCATCAAAGCTAAATCGCCCTTGCATAAGGTGAATACGCCCAATCACGGCACGCCATGCATTGAGTGCATCGAGCGACGCAATACCGGCAATTTTTACGGGTAAATGGACACCTTGCTCAGTTGCAGTAGCAGTAAAAACACTTCGTATTAAAGGCTCTACTTCTGCCAAATTAGGTACTAAAACCAGAATATCATTCGGGCGACGCGGCTGTTCATGTGGGTTAGCCAACCAGCCAATCAACTGCTCTTTCAATACTTCAAGTTGCCGTAATGTTGAGTGGCAGACATGAATTTGAATGGAGTCATCATTCGGTGCAAGTTCATATTGCTTAGGCTGTGGTTCTACCAGATGCAAAATATCTGACTGAACTTTGCCAAGTAGACTCTCAGGAAAATCATCTACAAAGGCGTCCACCCATTTACCTTCTTCACCAGTAGACAAGTTTGAAAGTAGTGAGAAGTGGTCGCGGGCTTGTTTGCCCAGTCTTGTTAAAAGCGGATGCCTCGACTCACGCGCCTCAGCATTAAAGTTAAGCGTAAATTTATCAAAGAAATCGGCAATTTCAGCATCGGTCGCTTGAGGATTTTTCGCAATAAAACGCTCTTTCACACCTAAGTCATAACGTTGTTTCCACAGGGGATCGACACTATCGGCCCAATATTCCTGTGAAGGGTTATAGTGCAAAATCAAAACATCAATGTATTGCCCTAAACGGCGCAAAAACTGAAGCTGGCTAGGCGGTAAATCCAGCAAAGTAAAAACGACTATTTGCTCCGGCAAACGAGATAATGCTTTCTTCTGGTGTTCAGGATGGTCTAACTCCTGCCAAAACAGCTCGTCAATTTGCTGCATTTGCATAAAATCATCATGAAAATGCTGCTGCCACAACCAGCGCTGCCAACGTTCTAATTCTTGTGTTTGCTGCAAAGTAAAAGCAGAAATTTCTTTATCTTTCTGCGCAATATACTTTTCGATATCCAGCGCTCGGCCTTGTCCCCACGCTGCTAACCAGTTATTTGGACAAGTACAGGTATTTTCACACCCACGTTGGCACTGTCCCCGATAAACCATGTAGTTACTAAATAAATCGGCAACCTGCTCGGCAACCCAATACAACATTTTTTGTTTTTTTAGCTGCTTCTCAATACCTTGTTCAAGCCGATCTGCGCTGTCATAAATACGTTGAACAATAGAATGTAATGGATGTGAGTCATCTATACTCATTTCATCAGGCTGAATAAACTCTTGTAATGCCTGATGTACACGCCATTTAAAAATCAAGCGTGGAATATTGGCCTTACGAACCTGTTCCTTATGCGCTGTGAGGACCTGTTGATAGGCATACCACTGGAAACCACGAACACGTTGATGGAACTGGTAATTGGCGCTCATTCCTTGTTGTTCTGCAAGTTTTTGTATCAGCCATTGCTCTACCGCAGGACTTGGCACAATAAAATGCTGGGCTTTCAAAACCTGTAAAGGATGCGTTGAAGGTTGGGACGTAGATGCCAGTACGCCCTGCAACAACACATCAATACGTTGACTTTGAATAACATGGATGCCCATTTATTTCATATCCTACTCGCATAATTTATGCACAAAATCATAAACATTCATTACTATACAACTGAATCTGACTATGTCACGTTGGTTTAAACACAGCATAATCTAACTTTAGGTGTCACTTGCCTTGTGTTTGGAAGGCACCCTTAAGGAACCCATTACAGGTAAACATTATGAAAATTGATAACATTCCTGACTATATTGATCCTAGCCTAAATCTGGAACAAATTCGCGATGAGTGCCACGAGCTCATTCAAAAAAGAGCTTACGTCTCTGCTGGTGCAGCAATTGTACCCATTCCTTTTTTTGACGTGGTAGTAGATTTGGGAATTTTGTCACAGCTTATTCCCGATATTAATTCCCGCTTTGGCTTAGCACCTGAACATGTCAGCGTTTATGATCCAAAAACAAAAACCATTCATTGGGATGAACTGCGTAAACGTGGCTTTCAATTTTCAGGTTTTGTGGTCGCGCGTACCACCGTTAAAAAAACGTTTAATGGTTTCTTTGGAAAAATTGTCACTAAACAAGTGACTAAATTTATACCATTAGGCGGGCAAATTGTTGCAGCAGGTTTAGGCTATTTTATGATGAAGAAAATAGCCCAAACGCATCTTACTGACAGCTACAACCTTGCTAAACGTATTCAACAAAAAAGTCGTGGCACGGTTGTAAACTAAAATCAAATTCACGGCTGAGAGTTTAATCTGCTCTCAGCTGTTTTAAAATAGCTCTTAACACTTCTAAACGCGCAGTATATTTATCATCAGTGGCAACAATATGCCAAGGTGCATATTCGGTACTGGTTCGTTCAAACATATCTGCTGCCGCTTTCAAATAGTCATCCCACTTATCACGATTGCGCCAATCTTCCGCGGTAATTTTAAAGCGTTTATGCGGTGTCTCTTCTCTGGCTTTAAAGCGTTGTTCTTGCTCATCTTTACTAATCGCAAGCCAAATTTTTACCACAATCGTTTCACTATCAAATAAATCTTTTTCAAAGCGATTAATTTCGTCGTATGCCCTTTGCCACTCTAAAGGCGATGCAAAACCTTCAACTCGTTCTACCAGCACTCGGCCATACCAAGTACGGTCAAAGATTGTAATTTTTTCGGCTTCATTAATGCGGTTCCAAAAACGCCACAAATAAGGATGCCTAGCTTCGAAACGTTCAGGTGCGCCAATACAATGAATATCATATTCACGCGGATCCAAGTTTTTAACGATTCGCTTAATGGCACCACCTTTCCCCGAAGCATCCATTCCTTCAAAAGCAATCACAAAATTACGCTTATCAAAACGCATGGTATCGGCAATTTTTTTACTGAGTTTATCGAGCTCTTTTTTGTAATCAGCTTTATCGAGCTGTTCTTTAGAAGGTTTTAACAAACTTTCAGGAATCTTTGCCTGCTGCCATTTTCCTTTGACTTCACTTTCATGTTCAGGCAATTCACGCATGTGTTGCAAAAGGTACTGGGCAAAAAATTGATCGCGCTGTTTTTCATCTTCGCCATCAATAATGTACCAGTCGTCGGTAAAACGGCGGCGTAACTTTTGCAAAGTGTCATATTGTTTTTTATTGCGCCAATCTAAACCGTGAAGCTTATGCCAGTGCTGTTCAGAAGGGTCTATTTTATCTAAACGTTTTTGCAGTGACTTCCACGAAAGGTCAAACCAAACCTTAATCACATCGACATAGTTATTTTTTAAATCCTGCTCAAACGCCCGCATGTTTTCAACATAGGCATCAAAACGGGCATCATCCAAAGGTTCCGATACATGCGTTGCGGTAACCAACAAGTCGCTATACCAATTACCAAACATCACCACAATTTGGCCTTCAGTCGGAATAAACTCTGAATACGACTGCCAAAAAGCTTCGGTATCTGTCAGCACACGCGGTGCATCTGCTTTTACGCGTAAATATCTTGGATCTAACCATTCTCGAAGCTGCTTAACAGCCTCGCCTTTTCCAGCCAGTTCAATACCACTCATTAAAATGAGTGTACTTTTAGCATTTTTTTTGCCCCGACTATCTTTTAAAGCATATTGTGCTTCAATCAAATCGACTGAAAGCTGTTCCTCGTCTCGAATTTCAAATTTTGGTTGTTGTTCACTCATAGTCCACTGCTCTAATCTTTTATTGTTTAATTTCGTCGTTATTTAACTTATGCGCTTAGATGATGAATTGCTATACAAATTATGTCATTGCGCCAAAATTCTGTCTAAAAATTGACGCATAAATCATTTTTTTTACATCTACTCGCCATAGTAGAAGGTTACAATGCCTCTTATGATTTTTTGCAAATAGCCCAATATTAGAGCCTTAAATGTCTAAACTCGCTGCTTTTGATGATCTTTTACAACAATATAAAACATTTAATTATCACGATAATCCAGTGCTTGCCCAACGTTTGCAAGATGTCCAAACATGGCTAAAAGAGCGGATGAAAGATACTCATCACGACTTTTTTAATTTGCCAGAGCACAAGCTCATGTCAGAGTATTTTTTAAACCGTTTATATGGTGGTCCAGAGTTTGATGCGCTTGCTGCTCAAATTGAGCGTTTATTAAAATATGCTCATAAAGCAGAAAAAGTCCTACCTGAAAACGCAATTAAAACTGGAACAAAATCGGTAAGTCTGGCTGTACTTGCAACTCAACTTGATGAACAAGTAGCAATACAGCTTCTTGAAGACTATCCGGCAGATACAGTACTCACTGACGAGATCATGCGCTTAACCTTAATCAAGCTTGATCAGGCAGAAGCTCGTTACCTGCAACTGGCCCTTCTTGACGATTTAGGAGCAGCACTCGATAAATACATGCGTTCGTTTATGATGTTTACTGCTTTTAAAATGTGTAAAGGTATTGCTCAAAAATATCACTTTGAATTGATGTATGATTTTATTCAGGATGGTTTTAGCGCAATGAAACCATTAAAATCGGCTGAGGCTTTTATTAAGACTTTTACGGAAAAAGAACGTCAGATTGTTGAAAAAGTACATTCAGGACATCCGAATCCGTTTAGAGTGTGATAAGGTCGGCACATAGAAAAAACTCAACCTCGCGAAGTTGAGATTTTATTCATTATATTTGCATGATGATGCCTGTAAAAATAGACAAAATCTGTCATCATGCAGAACTTATTCCGTTTCACTTGAGTTTGAGTCTAGGAGAGACAATATGTCTAACGAAAACCAAAAGCCAACATCTCCAACTGAGCAGGCACAAAGTTCAGACAAAGTTAGCCCATTCCTAAGCTCACCTTTACCACAAGGTACTCCTCAAGGGCAACAACAAACTTTACAGCAAACCTTAACAGATACACCTGTTAGCGGTTCTGTACCGAAATATAATTTACCACGTGGTGCTAGCAATACTGGCAACGTTGGTGAAACAACTCACTTTGGTTTCTCAACAGTTAAAACCGAAGATAAAGCACAAAAAGTTGCTGAAGTTTTCCATTCAGTTGCAAGCAAATATGACTTGATGAATGACTTAATGTCATTTGGTATCCACCGTTTGTGGAAACGCTTTGCAATTAATATGTCTGGTGTTCGCCGTGGTCAACACGTGTTGGATATTGCTGGCGGTACAGGCGACTTAGCAAAAGTATTTAGCCGTGAAGTTGGCCCTCAAGGTCATGTGGTACTTTCAGACATTAACGAATCTATGCTGAATGTTGGTCGTGATCGTTTGATTGATGCTGGTTGTACTAATGTCGATTTCGTTCTTGCCAATGCAGAAACATTAGAGCCATTTGCAGACAACAGTTTTGATCTTGTCACCATTAGCTTTGGTTTACGTAACGTGACAGATAAAGACGCTGCGCTTGCTTCTATGTTCCGTGTGCTTAAGCCAGGTGGCCGTTTACTGATTCTTGAGTTTTCTAAACCAGTATTTGAGCCATTCTCAAAACTTTATGACCTCTACTCATTCACAGCTTTACCGATTATGGGTAAGTTGGTTGCCAATGACTCAGAAAGTTATAAGTATTTAGCTGAATCAATTCGTATGCACCCAGACCAACGCACCTTAAAAGGTATGATGGAAAATGCTGGCTTCCAGAACTGTGACTATCACAACCTGACTGGCGGTATTGTTGCTGTTCACCGCGGTTTCAAACTGTAAGGGATAGCGATATGTGGTCGATTTTGGCACTCGGTGCAGTCGAACGTATCATTCATCATCTGATCGATCTGGATGCCTTAACCCGCATTCAGCTCAATCAGTTACAGGGCAAAATGTTGCGTGTGGTCATCGATAGCCCGCAACTTTCTGTCGATGTATTCTTTGACCAAGAAAAAGTACGTCTTGAACCTACTGCAACTGGGCATAGCGAAAAACCTTCTATTTTTGAACAACGCCCTTTTGATCCACAATTTAAAATTTCTGAAGCCACAGCCACTTTGCATGTCAAAGATGTGGTTGAACTAATCAAACTATTGGTGAGCGATCCAGACCAGATTGGTAATATCCCGCTTCAAGGTGATTATCATCTATTACAGGATATTCAAAGAATTATGCAGCAGGCTGAACCTGATTTAGCTGCGCATTTATCAAAATGGGTTGGCCCTCAACTCGCTCATGAAATTGGCAAGATTCAATTTGCGCCAAAGCATTTAAAACGCTCCGTGCAAAGCCATCTATTTTTTGCTGAAGATGCCTTAAAAGAAGACAGTGGTTTATTTGCCCCACGTTGGGAAATGGACGATTTAAATCAGGCTACGCGTAAGCTTAATCAAGACATTGACCGTCTAGAAGCTAAGCTACAGCAGCTCAATGCACAACTACAACCCACTCAAGACTAGGTAAGACTGTATATGATTCCGCACGTTTCACGTTTACTCGAACTTTGGCGTATTGCAGCGCACTATAGACTCGATACGTTGTTCCCTGCGGATGAATTACCTGTTAAAGCTCAACGTGCATTAAATATTATTAAGATGCACCCAGCTGCATGGTCTAGTCGTGAACGCAAAAACCCATTGAAGCTTAAAGAAGCTTTAGAAGATATGGGCCCGCTTGCAATTAAGCTTGGGCAGTTACTGTCTACTCGACGCGACCTAATTCCACCTGAAATACTCGCTCAATTGGTCTTACTTCAAGATCAAGTCAAACCGTTTGATAGCAATGTTGCCAAACAACGTATTCAAGACTCTTTAAAAGCAGACGTAAATACTCTATTTGCTCGCTTTGATGACCAGCCCCTTGCTGCTGCTTCAATTGCACAAGTACATACTGCTGCATTGCATGATGGTCGCGAAGTTGTGGTTAAAGTTACTCGTCCGGACATTCGTAGTCAGATTTTACAAGACTTTGAAATTTTAGCTTGGCTAGGCAACACCTTAGAAAGTCGCCTAGAAGCTGCTCGCGCGTTGCATCTCACTGAAATTATTCAAGACTACCGTCAGATCATTTTAAATGAGTTGGACTTGAGTATTGAGGCGGATAACACCCGTCGTATGCGTCATTACTTCACTGGTTCAACCATGATGTATGTGCCCGAAGTGTACATGGACACCAAAGATGTCATGGTGGCTGAGCGTATTACTGGTGTCCCTATTTCAGACACGGCAACCTTTGACCGTTTAGGCATGGACCGTGCACAACTTGCAGAAAAAGGGTTAACTATTTTCTTTACGCAAGTATTCCGCGATAACTTTTTCCATGCCGACATGCACCCCGGCAATGTCTTTGTAGAAACCATCAATCCAAGCAATCCACGCTTTATTGCACTCGACTGTGCGATTATGGGTGAGCTTTCTAAACATGACCAAATGACGGTTGCCCGCATGTTGCTTGCTGTAATGAACAGCAACTTTATGCAGCTTATTCAAATTGTGCATCAAGCTGGCTGGATTCCACCAGGTACAGACCAAGACGCTTTAGCACGTGAGATGCGCCGTACTGTTGGGCCAATGGTATCTAAACCAATGGACCAACTTGATTTTGCGGGTATCTTAATTCAAGTGATGGATATTGCGCGTCGCTTCCATTTAGAAATCCCGCCACAACTCATGCTGCTACTCAAAACTTTGGTGCATGTAGAAGGCTTAGGTACGGACCTTTATCCGCAGCTCGACATCTGGAAATTGGCAAAACCTATTTTGACAGAATGGGTTAAGTCCAACATGAACCCAGTCAAAAATGTAAAAGAACTCGGCCAGCAACTACCTGACCTGCTTTTAGGTGCTCAGGATTTCCCAAGCTTAATTATTGACAGCCTAAATGGTTTAAAGAACCAGTCTGCTTGGCAAGACCGCCAGTTACGTGAAATTCAACAGCTTCGTTTGCAAATGGAACATCAACAGCGCCGTAGCTGGATGTTTGGTAGTAGCATGCTGATTTTACTGACCATTGCAATTATTAGCCCTTGGTTTGTTTCTATTATTTTAATTGTGCTGAGTAGCTTATTAGCGCTTTGGCGTATATTGAAATAAATTCTAAATCCCTTGCCCTCGCAAGGGATTTTTTTTGGGTGCACTTTAATTTTAAAAAATATAGATCAATTATTTGTTCATTGCTAAATTAGCATTCATAAATGCTTGAAAAGAACAAACAATGAAAACACCTCATTTTGCCATTATTGGTGCAGGTACCGCAGGTTTAGCCACTGCCATTTTGCTTGCCCGAGAAGGCAATAACGTTACTATTTTTGAACAAGTTGATGAATTATCTCCTGTCGGTGCTGGGTTATTACTACAACCCGCTGGCTTAGCTGTATTTGAACATTTAGGTGTACTCGACAAAGCCTTATCCTTAGGTGCGAGAGTCACAGGCCTAGAAGGACAACTTCCCGACAAGCGTCTTTTAGTTAACAGTCATTATCGCGAAGCATCAGCAAACCTCTATGGACTAGGTATACACCGAGCCACTTTGTGTCATTTACTCACTCAAAAGCTTAGCGAATATTCAAGCCAGATTACTTGGTGTATGAGCCATTCTGTTGAAAGATTTGAAGAACATAACGATGAAGTTCGGATATTCGGCAGTCATCAAAACCAAAAGTTTGATGTTTGCTTTGATGGCCTACTCATTGCCAATGGTGCTCGTAGCCAGTTACGCCCCAAAGCATGGGTAAAGGTTGACAAAGCCTACCCTTGGGGTGCAGCGTGGAGTATCGTGCCTGAGTGCCAAGTATTAGATGCTGAAATTTTACATCAATTTTATGATCGCTCGAAAATTATGATGGGAATTCTTCCTACAGGCGCCATTCCAACAGAACCTCAACAGCGCCTTTCGAGTATATTTTGGAGCTTACCTACTCCACAATTACAAAGCTTTTTACAAGATGAGCAGGCTAAACAAGCTTGGTTAAAGCAAGTCTCTGAGCGTTGGCCCAAAGTTGCAGAATGGTTGAAAGAAATTTTGTATAACAGTCAAACTCAGCCCAAATGGTTATCTGCAAACTACCGCGATGTCGTTATGACTCAATTTGGTCAAGGTCGAATTGGGGTAATTGGCGATGCAGCTCATGCAATGAGTCCACAGTTAGGTCAAGGTGCAAATATGGCATTATTGGATGCTTGGGCTTTCTCTCAATCATTGCAACATGCTCAAAAAAACCAGAATATTGATTGGTCCCTGCTCTGGCAGCACTACCACCAGCTTCGCCGTTCATCCACCCAGTTTTATCAATTTCTTAGTCGCTTATTAACACCACTTTATCAGTCTGATCATTGGTGGGCTGGAGGTTTAAGAGATTTAGTTTTTCCGTGGATGTATCAAATCCCTTATTTTCGAAAAGAAATGGCAATTACAATTTCAGGCTTAAAGACTGGTCCATTCCAACAACTTGACTATGATCAGGTTGCTCAATTGCCTAAAGGAAACAGTGCGTTTCATTTAGAAAGCGAATCTCTGTCTGACTATTAACCCCACCAAATAATAGTGATTAACACATGAAAATCAGCCATCTTGATCATCTTGTTTTAACTGTCTCAAATATTGAATCTACCTGTCATTTCTATCAAACCGTATTGGGGTTTGAAGTCATCACGTTTAAAGGTAATAGAAAGGCTCTAAAGTTTGGAAATCAAAAGATAAATTTACACCAGCAAGGCAACGAGTTTGAACCGAAGGCATTACAGCCGACTCCCGGATCTGCCGACTTGTGTTTTATTTCAGACACTCCCATTTCAGAAGTGGTTGCACACCTTAATCAATTAAATATTCAAATTGAAGAAGGTCCGATTGAGCGTACTGGTGCAATGCATCCTATTCTTTCAGTTTATATTCGCGACCCAGATCAAAATTTGATTGAGATTTCAAATATCCTCACGCCTTAGTCATTTGAATAAGATACCGGTTGGTAAGCGTTACAAGCTATTCATTACGCTGACAAAGACAAAAAGGACAAAGAATTTTTCCGCAAAGCGACGTTGATGCCGTACACTATACAAGCTATTTTTAGCATCTGATTGAAATCAATTTATAGTTCATATTTCTTTGGTGATTCCTCATGAATAATACGCAATGGCTCGATGAAGTAAAATTTAACGAACAAGGTCTTATCCCTGCCATTGCTCAACATCATCAAACCGGACGTATTTTGATGGTGGCGTGGATGAACCGTGAATCACTTGCGCTCACAGCAGAAAAAAATCAAGCTGTTTACTTTTCTCGTTCTCGCCAAAAACTTTGGCACAAGGGTGAAGAATCAGGCCATTTCCAAACGGTTTATGAAATTCGTTTAGACTGCGATGGTGATGTAATCGTATTACAAGTTGAGCAACACGGCGGTATCGCGTGCCATACAGGTCGTGAGTCTTGTTTCTACCGTAAACTTACCCCACAGGGCTGGGAAATTGTCGATGCACAATTAAAAGACCCTACTGCAATTTATGGTGACAAAGCTAAAACTGAAAGCCACGATCATGTTCATACAACTGAACAAGTTGATGTGCTTGCTCACTTGGGGCAATTAATGCAAGAGCGTAAGCAAGCAGAAGCGGATACGTCATATGTTGCAAGCCTCTACAAAAAAGGCATCAATAAAATCTTAGAAAAAGTTGGCGAAGAAAGCGTAGAAACTATTATTGCTGCGAAAGACTACGCTGCTCAAAATACAGAAAGCAATTTAAATGACTTGATTTATGAAACTGCCGATTTGTGGTTCCATAGTATTGTCATGTTGGGTTATTTCGATCTTAATCCACAACTTATTATTGACGAATTAGCTCGTCGTCAGGGTTTATCTGGTTTAGTTGAAAAAGCTAACCGTAACAAGGTTTAAAATCACTCAGTGTCGAATATCGAAAAACCTAAAGCCACCTATGAGCAAGCAATTGCCATAGATAACGGACGTCTTGGGCAATCATTTAAAGTGATTGCCTATGCGGGTACAGGTAAAACTACTACATTACAAATGATTAGTGATGCCATGCCTGAACGGCGCGGTATGTATTTGGCTTTTAACAAAGCCATTGCTGGTGAAGCTCAAAACAAATTTCATCGCAATGTAGACTGCCGTACTTTTCACTCACTCGCATTTCGCAGTGTACCACGAGGTGTGACTGATAAATTACGCCTACCTCGTTTAAGTCCAAGCTTTATTGCCAAAGAATATCGACTAGAACCAATTACGTTACGACGCATGATGGGCGGACGTTATGAAAAATACGTCTTAATGCCAAGTCGTCTAGCGAGTCTTGTTGCCAATGCGGTGAGTTATTTCTGTTCGACTAGCTCACAATACCCTGCTCCTCGACATATTCAGGCACCCAACTGGTTACATCCAGACGATATTACTGCACTTCAAACTCACCTTTACCCGGCTGTAGAACGGCGCTGGTTAGAGTCTATCGACCCAAATCATCAAGCCGGAATTGGTCACGATATTTACCTCAAACTTTGGGCATTGTCTGAGCCTAATATTCCGGCCGATTATGTCTTATTTGATGAAGCCCAAGATGCTGATCCTTTAATGTTGGGTATCTTACTTCGTCAAAAAAGTACGCAGGTTATTTATGTAGGCGATGCACATCAGCAAATCTACGCGTGGCGTGGTGCAGTAAATGCCATGCAACAACTGCCTTTGCCAGAGTCTCGCTTAACGACTTCCTTTCGTTTTGGAGAGGCAATTGCCGATGTCGCCAATGCGTTGTTAGGTGGTTTAAATGAGACTGTTCCTCTGCTTGGTAATCCGAACCAAAAATCGAGTGTAGTCAATAAGCCACATACCAAAATGCGTGATGCGATTTTGTGTCGTACCAATGCTCGCGCAATGGAGCTTTTATTAGCAGGCTTAGTTCACGGCGATAAAGTAAGTTTGCAGGCAGATCATCAAAAACTAAACCGTTTTGTAGATGCCGCAAGCCTCTTGAAGCAAGGAAAACGAGTTACAGACGTTCCCGAGTTAGCATGGTTTAACTCATGGCATGATGTGCATGAATACTGTGAAACCAATGAAGGAAGTGATATCAAACCTTTGGTTAAACTGGTAGATGATCACGGTACTGATCCATTAAAAAAAGCGCTTGCTAAAATTACTCCCCTTGAGCAAGCTGACTATGTCATCTCAACCGCCCATAAAGCAAAAGGACTAGAGTGGAATCGTGTTCATATTGAAGATGACTATCAATTTAAAATTAATGGCTTAGAACACAAGATTACAGATGAGGAATTAAGATTACTTTACGTGGCCTGTACTCGTGCTAAAGTAAGTCTAAACATCCATCATCTTTATGATCTGATACAACAATTAAAAGTAAGGGCGCCTTTAAGTCTTCGTAAGTCGGTTGGTTGAAGCGCTCATAATTAGGTGAGCCTATGAGACTTGAATCCATCCAATTTAAACATGTTGCTCTGTTTCATGACCTAAAGATCCAGTTTCAATATGATAAACAACCGATTACTTTAATTTTAGGTGAGCAGGCAACCGGTAAAAGTATGCTACTCAAGCATATTTACCATGCTTTAACGTGGTTTCCTGCTCGCTTGAAAGATGTTCGTACCCCGGGCGTAGTTATGCCTGATCAAGACATTACCCATTCTCGGTTACAGTCTAAAATAGAAGTCAGCATTCATATTCCCTCAGAGTTCGGGCAACTGCCTGAAACCACATCCGCACAGCAAACCGATACATCTGTTTGTAGCTGGAAACTATTTAAAACCTTAAATGCAACTGGCGTAGGAATTAGTCAAGTTGAAACTCAGCAGCTCGATCAAACCATTACCCTTTATCATCAAGTCACAAGAAAAGACCCACTTCAAGGCCTTCCCTTACTTGCTTACTACCCATCTGAGCGATTTGTTAACGATATAAATTTGCTGAATAAAAACCTGCCAGGGATTACTCAGTCTATTTCTGCTTATGAAATTAGCTTAATCCCGTTTACCACCTTTGCTCGTTTTTTTGAATGGCTACGTGAAATTAGCGATATTGAAAATGCACAAGCAGCTCATGTTGTACAACGAATTATTTCCCGACAATCAAACCCACAAAATCAGGAAGAACTTTTGCGTCAACTTCAAATCGAATTGACAGGGCAGCCTAAACAACTGCCTTCACCAAATTTATATGCGCTGAAATCGGCATTAAAGATTATTTTTCCAGAACTTGAAGACATCTATTTACAATATCATCCACGTCTTCAACTTATGGCACATTACAAGGGTGAAGCTTTAGCCTTTCAACAACTTTCCAATACCACAAAAACATGGATTGCACTCGTAGGCGATGTGGTTCGCAGACTTTGTTTGCTCAACCCATTGAGCTTAGACCCTTGCCTTGAAGGCGAAGGAATTTTGTTAATTGACCAGATCGATTCACAACTAGATGCTCTGCATTGCTCAGAAATTTTAAATCGACTTCATCAGGCATTTCCGCGTTTACAAATTATAGTGACTGGAAGCCGTGAAGAGTTACTTGAACATGCAACTGCTTATCAATGCCTTAAATTAGAACATGGCAAAGCAAGCCAACTTGATTTAAATACGGCTCAGCAGCAGCTTGAACACCTTTACACCCTCTTGCACCGAGATGAAGTTTTAGCGCCGCATATAGATCCATTGCCACTTGATACCGAACCTACAACCACTCAAATTGACAATTTGTATCAGCAAATCCAAAGCTTAAATGAACAACAAAAAAATGAATTATTACGTATGATTCATACAGGAGATACTTCGGAAGAAACCTCATCTCTTTAAAATTTATTATCCATATAGCTCAATTTTTATAATAAAAACCGGATTCGCTAAATATACGATGAAATCTGTTTTTTGAGCTGAAAAATCACTAGATGTTGTTACCGCATGTAATAACATCAGATTTTTAATGATTTTTTAGTGTACAATAAATTTCATTTTGCGTTTTTATTATTCAAGTTGCGCAATACAACTTGTTTCTCGCTTTATTTTTCTAATTTGGTCGGGTTTTCAGAATATAAGCTTTGGAAATCTCTTTGAATTCCTATCTATTCTGAAATTAAAATTTCACCTTTAGGCTTCGGTCTAAATTATATATGGATACGAGTGTGCTACCGATAATTATCTTATTACCGTTAATATTAGGCACCACCCTTGTTTCATTGCTTCAACGGTTTTCACGTGGAGTAACGGCTTTAGGGGCGATCGGAGTCAGTTTAACCAGTTTTGGTTTATTACTGACTCAGGCTAAAACTGTGCTTGGTGGTGCAAGCATTCAACAAAGTTGGGATTGGTTACCGCAATTAGGAATTAATCTAAGCTTTAGACTTGATGCCCTTGGTTTATTATTTTCTCTTCTTATTACCGGTATCGGTACACTCATTTATATTTATGCCTATTATTATCTAGGCCCTAAAAATTCATTAAGTAAACTCTATTTATTACTCATGCTGTTTATGGCAGCAATGCTGGGTATTTCCCTTTCTAACAATTTAATTATTTTATTAGTGTTTTGGGAACTTACCAGTATTTCATCATTTTTACTGGTGGGTTACTGGAGTCATTACGAAGCTGCTCAACGTGGCTCGCGTATGGCACTTACCATTACAGGTATGGGTGGACTCGCCATGCTAGGTGGATTTGTCTTATTAGGACAAATCACAGGAACCTACGAAATTAATGATATTGTCGGAATGAAAGACCTTATTCAAAGTCATCATCTTTTCGTTCCGATGCTTTTGCTTATTTTACTCGGTGCTTTTACTAAAAGTGCTCAGTTCCCTTTCCATTTTTGGTTACCCAATGCAATGGCAGCACCCACTCCGGTGTCGGCTTATTTGCACTCTGCAACCATGGTTAAGGCAGGTATTTTCTTATTAGCACGTCTTCTACCTATCTTTATTGGTGCCGCGCTTTATCACAACATTGTCACGTTCGTCGGCCTATTGACACTCTGTATGGCTGCATGCTTTGCCATCTTTAAAGAAGATTTAAAAGGGTTATTGGCTTACTCCACTATTAGTCATTTAGGTCTTATTGTCTGCTTATTAGGTATTGGTTCACCTTTAGCGGTTGCTGCGGCAATTTTCCATATTATTAACCATGCTACCTTTAAAGCTGCCCTGTTTATGATTGCAGGGATTATTGACCATGAAACAGGTACACGTGATCTTAGAAAATTAAGTGGTGTTTGGCAGCTGTTACCATTTACCGCAACGCTCACCATGATTACCGCGGCATCAATGGCAGGTGTTCCACTGACCAATGGCTTTATTTCTAAAGAAATGTTCTTTACCGAACTGTTGGCGAACCTTTCAGGATCGGCTGTTATTTTTGCAAGTATTATTGCAACGCTTGCCGGTATTTTTGCAGTCAGTTATTCAATTCGTTTAGTGCACGGCGTATTTTTTGATGGTCCATTGGGTAAACAAGTACCAAATAAAAATGCCCATGAACCACCGATTGGCATGCGAGCACCAGCCATATTACTTGCGACGTTATGTATTTTTGTTGGTATTTTCCCTGCCCTACTGGTTGAGCCTTTAGTTAATAGCGTGACACGTGCAAGTCTAATGCAACCTGATTTTGCAGGAACTCATCTTGCAATCTGGCATGGATTTAATGCTCCTCTTGTGATGAGTATTATTGCTTTGATTGGTGGCACGCTTTTCTATTTTGCTTTAGCAAAAGATGGCATGATTCGTAAAATCGACCTCGATCCACGACTTGGTCGTTTACAAGGTCGTGTTTTATTCGATTTGTTCTTAAAACATTTGCTATTAACTAGTCGTAAAATCAAACAAAAAACTGAGAATGGTTCACTACAAAGTTACCTGTTCTTAATGATTGCTTTTAGCATCATTCTGGTCACTTTGCCTTTACTCAATCAAGGCCTTACCACAGGTACACGCGAACTCACACATGCACCATGGATTGCAGTTGTTCTTTGGCTGACCTTATTCTCGGGTTGCTGGATGATGCTCTGGTTCCACCATGAGCGCATTAAAGCTGTACTCATTAGTGGTGCAATTGGTCTCGTGGTTACTATGGTATTTGTTACTATGTCAGCACCTGACCTAGCACTCACCCAAATTACGGTAGATGTGGTTACGACTGTACTTTTGTTGATGAGTTTATCTTTATTACCACAGCTTACGCCTTATGAGTCTACTCGCTCTAGACGTTTGAGAGATGCATTTTTAGCAATCATTGGTGGCTTAGGTATTGGCTGGATTACGTGGCTCATTTTAACGCGTGACCATAATTCGATTTCATGGTTCTTTGCTCAGCAATCTTTACCACTTGGCGGCGGCTCTAACATTGTAAATGTCATTTTAGTTGACTTCCGTGGTTTCGATACCTTTGGTGAAATTACCGTACTAGGGATTGCTGCGATTGGCGCGCTCTGTCTTATGGATGGCATGCGCGTACACGGCACCACCATGACACAAGGCCTCACCTATCGCTTTAACCCATCTCCGCTCATGTTCCGCATTACAGCCTCTTGGGTGTTACCTTTAGCGCTGGTGGTAAGTGTCTATATCTTTATGCGTGGACATAACTACCCTGGCGGTGGTTTTATTGCAGGTTTAATTACCTCAATGGCACTGATTATTCAATACATTGCTTTAGGTCAAGACCAAGCAGAACAAATGTTAAAAGCACAATCGGGTCGTCTTTATGAGGTCTGGATTGGTTCCGGTTTAACAATTGCAGGTTTAACAGGTATTGCTGCATGGTTCTGGGCACGTCCATTCTTAACCAGTGCGCACGTCTATGTTGAGTTACCAGTTTTAGGAAAACTACATCTGGCTTCAGCAGCAAGCTTTGATTTGGGTGTGTATATCACAGTGGTAGGTGCCACTATGCTACTCATTTCTGTATTAGGGGACTCTCGCCATTCGAGTATGTCTGGTCCTGTACCTCATGGGGAGAAATCATCATGATCAGTTTAGAATTCTTACTGGCCTCTGCCATTGGGCTACTTGTTGCGACAGGCATCTATCTCATTTTACGTGCACGTACCTTCCCTGTGGTATTGGGATTAGCCGTACTCGGTTATGCAGTTAACCTATTTTTGTTTGCGATGGGTCGCTTGCAAGTGAGCTCACCAGCAATCCTGACTGAAACCACCAATATTACAGATCCACTTCCACAAGCACTTGTTTTAACTGCAATCGTTATCGGTTTTGCGACCACAGCGTTTATTGTACAACTGGCTTTACGCAGCCGTTATGAATCAGGTAGTGACCACGTTGATGCTAAAGAAGATATTTCTCCAACATACGACCCACGTGAGGATGAGCCGTGATGTTTGATTTTTTATCTTTTTGGCAAGCTAATACACCAATTTTCAGTATCCTCATCCCGGCATTCACTGGTTTTATCTTATTGCTTTTAGGTAACCCTGGCGCCGGTGCATTAAAAGAAGATTGGCGACAACCTTGGCGTCGTGGCATTAGCCTCGTCTCAGCAATTGCTGGTTTAATCACTGCGATTAGTTATCTAATCGTTGCAAATACTGGTCAAATCACGGTTTACCAGTTAAGCGAGTGGTCAGCACCGTTTGGTATTGTGCTGGTACTCGACCGACTTTCTGCATTTATGCTGGTTTTAACCTATGCATTAGCAGTTCCAGTTTTATGGTATGCCAGTGAAAACTGGGATACCAGAGGTCGCTATTTCCACGCCATATTCCATTTTCTTTTAATGGGATTATGCGGAGCATTTCTGACAGGCGACTTATTCAACCTATTTGTTTTCTTTGAAATCTTGCTCATGGCGTCGTATGTCTTGTTGCTACATGGACAAGGCAAACCGCGTTTTCAGCTTGGCGTACACTATGTCATTATCAACCTTTTAGCCTCTGCTCTATTCTTAATTGGCCTTGGTATGATTTATGGCAGTGTAGGCAGTCTAAATATGACTGACGTTTCACGCCTTTTACCAACTTTAGATGCAGACCAGCATAAATTAGCAGTCGCTGGCGCCTTACTCTTATTTGTCGTGTTTGGTATTAAAGCGGCCATGCTACCAGTTGGTTTTTGGCTACCAAAAACTTATGCGGTTGCAAGTACACCTGTCGCAGCGATTTTTACCATTATGACCAAAGTAGGCATCTATGCCATTTTGCGTGTAAATGGAACGGTATTTAACGATGTACTTAGCCAAGAAATCTTTAAAAGTTGGTTACTTCCAATTGGCTTAATTACGTCTCTATACGGTGTGATTGGAGCAATCGGTGCAGATCGCCTTAGACGTTTTGTTGGTTTTATGGTGCTGTCTTCGATTGGCACATTATTGACTGCCATTGCTATGTCAAATACACAAGCGTGGTCAGGAGCACTATTCTATTTAGTTCACAGTACACTGATTGGTGCAGCATTTTACTTGTTCTGTGGCTGGATGACGTCACAGCGTGGTGATTTTAAAGACCATTTAAAAATTGCGCCAAGAATTAAGCAAGAAAAAGCAGCGATGCTGACTTATTTCTTAATTGCAATGATGCTCGCAGGTTTACCACCTTTTAGTGGCTTCTTTGGTAAAGTATTTATTTTACAAGCGACTGTTGAAACTGCATATCAAGGCTGGGTCATTGGTATTGTGCTTGTGGTCAGTCTATTAAGCATTATTGCGTTAACACGAGTCGGATTTATTTTATTCTGGCGTGCTTCACCACCAGAGGAAGACCCAATCAATCCTGCGTATATTATTTATCGTGCTTTACCTGAACGAGCACCGCCACGTAATGATTCAGTGATTTATATTTTGCTTGCAGGTTTAGTGGCTTATGTCGTGTTTGCTTCACCTGTGTTGCACTACACCACAAGTACTGCTCAGCAAATTCAAAATCATGCCTTATATCAGCAATCTATTCTTAAGACTGATCAAAATGGTGAAGTCATTAGTGTCCAGCCTTATGACTCAACTTATTTACCTGAAACAAAATACGGTGGAGAAGTTGAAGATCATAATGCCTACCTCGTTCCGGACATTATTTCTAAAGACACATTCAACGGTGTACATATTTCTGAATATAAACATCGCCAAATTCAGCAGCAAGAAAAATTGCAAACACCAACCATTGCTGATGAAAGTCAACTGAAACCTATGGAGCCATAACAATGCAACTATCTAAATTGCTTGACCGCTGGTTCCCGCATCCATTTGTTTCTTTTTTAATTATCATCTTTTGGTTAATGCTCTCGCATAGTCTTGATGCGAGCGATCTACTTATGGCTGTAATTTTGGGGCTTGTGATTCCGCGATTGGTTCGACCTTTTATTACTAGAACACCGCACATTCATTGGCAACCAGCAGTAAAACTATGCTTTGTTGTACTGTGGGATATTATTGTTTCCAATTTTCGTGTTGCTAAGCTGGTGTTAGGGTCACCAAAAAAATTGCATCCAAAATGGTACCGTGTGCCTTTAGAAACAGAACATGAGCAAGTAAATTCTTTACTCGCAATGATTATTACCACAACACCGGGTACAGTCTCTGCTGGTATTGATCAAGAGCGTGGTGACATTTTGGTACACTCGCTCAGTACAGAAAATACTGAAAGTGATGTGCAAGACATCAAACAACGCTATGAGGCTCCACTCATGGAAATTTTTGATGTGAAAAGCAAATCGGAGGACAACACATGACCATCCTACCTTATGCACTTGGCATTAGCTTGATTGCCATCACGATCTCTATGTTGCTGTGTCTTTTTCGGATGGTAATGGGACCATCAATTGTAGACCGCCTTTTAGCACTCGATACTCTTTTTCTAAATGCAACTTGCCTGATTGTGGTATTAGGTATTTATTGGACCACCACCTCTTTATTTGAAGGGGCTTTATTGGTTGCCATGCTAGGGTTTGTTTCGACAGCTGCTTTGGCACGTTATTTCACCACTGGCCATGTGATCGATTAAAGGGAGGTCAAAATGCAATTTACAATGGAAATTATTGTTTCGATCTTTCTAGTTTTTGGCTCGTTCTTTATGTTGGTCGGTTCAATCGGAATGGTACGCCTACCCGATTTATTTATGCGACTCCATGCACCTACCAAGTCGAGCACATTAGGCTTAGGTAGCTTTTTAATTGCTTCAATGATCTTTTTTGCTTTCCAAGGTCGCTTTGGTTTTGCCGAATTACTTATTACACTTTTGGCTTTTATTACGGCACCTGTTTCAGCCAATTTAATTGCTCAAGCAGCGCTACATTTACGCTTACGCTCGCTGAGTGGTGAAGTTCCTGAAGCTATTGAACGCCCATTACCATGGGATCGTTACAAAATCGGACAGCGCTTTTCACAAAGCAAACCTCCAATGGAACCTCCTAAGGAATAAAAATTTGAACAAATAAAAAAGCCACCCAAAGGTGGCTTTTTTATTTTGAGTACGAATTACTCTTCGTCATCTGACTTACGTTCCGGTAAATCTTGTACCGCTTTTTCAATAAGACCAAACATATAGTTACCATATGCATTCGTCTTATCGTAATGGAAACGTAAGCGAGGTGTAATACGGGTTTTAATACGACGACTGAGTTCATGACGCAAGAAACCAGAAGCTTTATTCAATACATCTAAAGTTTCTTTATTCGCTGCTTCACTTTGTTCGTCACCGAGCTCACGCCCCATAACGGTAACGTAAACTTCAGCATATCCCATATCAGCACTGACTTTCACGGCTGAGATGGTCACTAGACCACCCAGACGCGGATCTTTTAACTCCTGACGGATTAGATCAGACAGCTCACGCTGTACTGAATCCGCCATTCGCTTTAAGCGTTGGCTACCCGCCATTAAAGACTCCGTTTAATCAATTGAACATCATATACTTCGATCTTATCTTGTACTTTGATGTCTTTATAACCTTTCACCGCAAGACCACATTCCATACCGGCACGAACTTCTTCAACCACATCTTTATAGCGGCGTAATGATTCAAGCTCACCTTGGAACACAACCACGTCATCACGTAATACGCGAATCGGTTTATTACGATGTAATGTACCTTCAAGTACCATACAGCCTGCTGCTGCACCAAACTTACTTGAGTGGAATACTTCACGTACTTCAGCAACACCCAAGATAGTTTCACGATGTTCAGGAGCAAGTTTACCGCTCATGGCATCTTTCACATCATCAATCAATTCATAGATGATGCTGTAGTAACGAATGTCGATACCGTCTTGGTCACTTCTCTGACGAGCAGCTGTATCAGCACGAACGTTGAAGCCTAACAATACAGCTTCTGAAGATTCCGCAAGAATCACATCAGACTCTGTAATCGCACCAACACCCGAACTAATTACACGAACTTTTACTTCATCAGTAGAGAGTTCATATAAAGCAGCATTCAATGCTTCTAGAGTACCACGTACGTCTGTTCTTAAAACAACGTTCACTGTAGGAACATCTTTTTTGCCCATTGACGACATGATATTTTCAAGGCGCATCGCGCTTTGACGTTCAATACGTTTTTGACGTTCACGGTCAGCACGAGCATCGGCAACTTCACGTGCTTTCTTCTCGTCATTTACAACAAGAACTTCATCACCTGCCATTGGAGCATCTGGAAGACCCAGAATTTCTACTGGAATAGATGGTCCTGCTGATTTAATCGGCTTACCGTTTTCATCAGACATTGCACGGACACGACCATAAGATGAACCTGCAAGAACAAGATCGCCAATATTTAATGTACCGTTTTGAACAAGAATAGAAGTTACTGCACCACGGCCTTTATCAACACGCGCTTCAATAACAACACCTTGCGCAGCACCTTCAGCAGATGCTTTTAATTCCATCAATTCTGATTGAATAAGAATTAAATCAAGGAGTTCATCAATACCCTGTCCAGTATGTGCAGAAACTTTAGCAATCGGAACATCACCACCCCATTCTTCTGGAACGATTTGTTTCGTTGTTAATTCATTTAACACACGGTCTGGATCAGCAGATTCTTTATCCATTTTGTTGATTGCAACAATAATTGGAGTACCTGCTGCACGAGCATGGTCAATTGCTTCTGCAGTTTGTGGCATCACACCATCATCTGCTGCAACAACTAATACCACGATATCTGTTGCTTTAGCACCACGTGCACGCATTGAAGTAAACGCAGCATGTCCCGGTGTATCAAGGAATGTAATAATTCCTTTGTCTGTTTCAACGTGATACGCACCAATATGCTGTGTAATACCGCCTGCTTCACCAGCCGCCACTTTCGAACGACGGATACGGTCAAGCAATGATGTTTTACCATGGTCAACGTGACCCATAATCGTAACAACTGGTGGACGAGTTGTTTGCTCACCACGTGCTTCTTCAGCCGCTTCAAGCAAGTTATCTTCCGCTTGTGTATCAGAAACTAGAACAGGATTGTGTCCCATTTCTTCTACAACAAGTGCCGCTGTATCTTGGTCAATAGCTTGATCTTGGTTAACCAACTCACCCATTTTCATAAGTGTTTTGATAACTTCACGTACTTTAATCGCCATTTTTTGAGCAAGATCGGCAACAACAATACTTGAACCGATTTCTACATCATAGACTTGCTTTTTAACTGGCTTTTCAAATCCATGCTTATTTGCTTGGCTTGATTTTAAACCACGTTTGTTATGGTTAACGAAGCTTTGCTCTTCTTGACCACGACGGCCGCCTTTCTTACCAGCACGCGGGTTAGTAGTTGCGCCACCGCGTTTAATTTCACGGTCTTCTTGCTTGAATGAATCTTCATAAGCTTGGCCAACAAGACCTGAAGCAAGTGGAGAATCATCAATTACACGAATTGTGGTAGTCGCATCGTCATTTGAATATTTAGATGCCATTTTGCGCATTTGTTCAAGCGTACGTTGCTGAGCTTCTTCAGCCGCTTTACGACGTGCAGCTTCTTCAGTTGCTTTTAATTGAGCTGTTTGAGCTTCACGCGCTTTCTTTTGCTCTAATGTTTCTGCTGGTTTTGGTGCAGGTTTTACTGTACCACCACCACGTTTTTTCACTACAACAGCAGCTTTAGGAGCTGACTGTGCAGCGCTATCTTGTTGATGAGCAGCACGCATTGCATCTAAAGTTGCTTTTGCTTTTTGCTCTGTTTGAAGACGCGCTTTTTGCTCTGCAGTTTCACGCGCTTGTTGATCTGCACGTGCTTTAGCGTCTGCTTCTGCGCGCGCTTTAGCTTCTGCTGCAATTTGTTCTGGGTTTGGTTTAGCAAAAACCTGTTTTTTACGTACTTCTACGTTAATTGTTTTTGCTTTACCTGAAGTACTTGCAACTTTAGCGGTACTGGTTGTTTTACGTTTCAACGCAATTTTTCCTGTGTTACCACTTTCCTGACCATGCACTTTTTTCAAATGATTGACTAAAGTGTCCTGTTGTTCAGTGGTAATAATGTCGTCTGCTGTACGTTGAGGCAAACCTGCTTCGCGAGCCTGTTCTAGGAGCTTCTCAACAGGACGTCCTACACTGAGAGCTAACTCTTTAATCGACTTGTCCGTCATATTTCATCTCCTAGTTAAACCATGATTCGCGAGCTTTCATGATCAATTGACCAGCTTTTTCATGACCAAGACCTTCAATATCAGAGATATCGTCAGTAGCCTGATCTGCCAAATCATCAACGGTAATAATACCGCGAGCGGCAAGCGAGTAAGCGATCTCAGAAGTCATGCCTTCCATTGTGAGAAGGTCTGCGCTCGGTTCTTGAATATTTTCTTGCTGTTTCAAAGCATCAGTAAGAGCTGCTTCTTTTGCACGACTTTGCAATAACTCAACCAATTCAGCATCAAGCTCAATTTCGTCAAAAGTTTCAGCAGGAACATAAGCAATCTCTTCTAAAGAAGTGAAGCCCATTTCTACCAATGCCATTGCTAAATCTTCTTCAATATCTAAACGTGATACAAACATGTCGAGATATTGCTGAGCTTCATTTTGCTGACGAGCACGATACTCTTCTTCAAGCATCATGTCGAGTTTGTAGCCAGTTAAATCAGAAGCTAAACGAACGTTTTGACCTTGTGAGCCAATCGCACGAGCTAATTGATCGCTGGTTGCAAAAATAATATCGGCACTTCTTGCATCTTCATCAAGCACGATGCCTGAAACATCAGCTGGTTCTAATGCGCTAGCAATGTATTGAGCTGGATCATCAGACCAGACCACTACATCAATACGTTCACCGTTTAACTCTTGTTGTACGGCTTGAATACGCGTACCACGCATACCAATACATGCACCTACAGGATCAATACGGTGATCATTTGTTTTCACTGCAATTTTAGCACGAACACCCGGTTGGCGTGCTGCTGCTTTAATTTCAATAATTTCTTCAGAAATTTCAGGAATTTCTTTTTTCATCAAAGCAATTAACATTTCAGGCTTAGCGCGTGATAACAACAACTGAGCGCCACGACCTTCACGGTTAACATTATATAAGATAGCGTTTACACGTTGCTTTGGACGAAGGATTTCTTTAGGAATCATTTCTTCGCGAGCAAGATAAGCTTCTGCGTTATCACCCAAGTCAATGATAAAGCCATCTTTGGTTTGTTTTTTCACTTCACCGTAGATCAACTCACCCACTTTAGATTCGTATGCATCAGCAACTAAAGCACGCTCAGCTTCACGGATTTTTTGTACGATAACTTGTTTTGCAATTTGTGCAGCAATACGACCGAACTCAATAGATTCTACTTCGAGTTCACGCACGTCACCAATTGACCATTTAGATGGATCAACGTCAGAAATCGCATCTTGGCAAGCTGGCATTTCATGATCTTCATCTGCCACTACAGTCCATTGACGGAACGTACGGTAATCACCAGTTTTACGATCAATCTCTACACGAAGCTGAGCTTCTTCAGCATGCGTACCTTCGTAAAATCTTTTTTTCGTTGCAGCAACTAAAGCTTGTTCTAAAGCCTCGAAGATCGCTTCACGACTAACACCTTTTTCATTACTAACCGTTTCTACAACGGTAAGAATTTCGCGGCCCATAAGTCACCTACCGATTTCTTATATAATTTAAATAAATTTAATCTTGATAGATCAAGTTTGCTTTATCGATATTGTTGCTGTCGATATCAAGCACATGCTTTCCTTCAACTTCAACCTGAATCTCTTCATTTTCAAGGTCTACAGCAAGGAGTTTTGCTTGAAATTTACGGCGATTTTCTACTGCTGCAATTAAACGCAAAGCAACTTGTTGCCCAATGTAACTTTGCAATTGTTCGAGTTGAAAAAATGGGCGATCCCAACCTGGTGAAGAAACTTCTAAAGAATACTCACCTGAAATCGGATCATGAACATCCAACATCGCGCCGACTTGTTGTGTAACTCGTACACAATCTTGTACGCCAATACCACGACCTTGTTCTACTTCACCATCTTCATTAATCACTGGTTCAGCATTTTCATCAACCGGTCTATCGATATAAATACGCAATAATGAACGTTTACCTTGTGGAAGGAATTCAATTCCCCACAGGTCAACACCACATGCCTGCACTGCTGGAGCAATCATGTCATACAATGCTTGGGATTTATTTGATAATTTCATTTACTCTCGTCATTCTCGTGCGATTCAATCGGTTGTTTTAACCGACACAGACCTACTATAGTGAAGCATGACTATTTGACCAATTGATGTCGACACTACACGATAGCGATACGATAACCAATAAAAAAGGGCGTTAATCGCCCCTATGTAGCACAGAAAACAATAGTCCACTGTGCAAAAAGGCCCACCTGTCTGTGAGCCTCTTTTAAGAAACTTGGTAGCGGGAGCTGGATTTGAACCAACGACCTTCGGGTTATGAGCCCGACGAGCTACCAGACTGCTCCATCCCGCATCAACGTGCAAAAATTATATACAAATATCGAAAAAAGTCAATGTAAACTTATCCAATATTCGCTTGATTAAGTTGCACCTTAATCAAATTGGTAGCGGGAGCTGGATTTGAACCAACGACCTTCGGGTTATGAGCCCGACGAGCTACCAGACTGCTCCATCCCGCATCAATAAACTGCTTGCACTCAACTTTCTGGTTCAAAGTTGGTGCGGAAGGGGGGACTTGAACCCCCACGCCCGAAGGCACTACCACCTCAAGGTAGCGTGTCTACCAATTCCACCACCACCGCAGCTTGTGGGACGCATTCTAGTCCTTCCAACTGCAAAAGGAAAGCCCTATTTCGAATTATTGACCCGTTTTTGGTGCATTTGGTGAAGTTTCAGGCGATGTTGTTTGAGCTGGTGCTGTTGTTTGTACAGTTTTCAGGCTATATGCTTCCGTCGTCTGTTTTTTCGCAAAAACAGCGAGAGTTAAACTCGTTACAAAGAACAATGCAGTTAAAATAGCAGTCAGGCGTGTAAGGAAGTTACCCGAACCCGATGCACCAAATACAGTTGCTGCACCGCCACCACCAAAAGAAGCACCAGCATCTGCGCCTTTACCATGTTGCACTAAAATCAATGCAATCATCAGTACAGCTAAAATAATATGTACAACAAGTACAAAAGAGTGCATACCCTATCCTCGTTATTTGCTTTGCGCGAAGGCTTGTACAATTTGATAAAAAGATGCTGCATTTAATGAAGCACCGCCGACCAACGCCCCATTAATGTCTGGACATGCAGCCAATTCAACAGCATTTTCAGCTTTTACACTACCACCATATAAAATAGCAATATCTGAACCTGCTGAAGTAAGCTGACATAAGCCTTCACGAATTTTAGCGTGCATCGCTTGTGCATCTTGTGGAGAAGCTGTTTTACCTGTACCAATTGCCCAAATAGGTTCATAAGCAATCACGACTTGGTTTTGCCATTGTTCAGCAGTAACCACAGGTGCAATATCGCAAATTTGCTGTAAAACAACTTGCTCTGCATGGCCTTGCTCACGCTGTTCAAGACTTTCACCCACACAATAAATGACAGTCAAACCCGCATTTAATGCATTTTGGAGTTTCGCCTTCAAAATTTCAACGTTGTCGCCAAAAATATCACGGCGTTCAGAGTGCCCGACCAGTACGAAATTAATTTGACTATCTTTTAATAATTCTGCACTAACTTCACCAGTATAAGCACCTGTACCTGCAACACGCGATACATCCTGCGCAACTGTATATACTGTTCTTGCAGCATCCTGCAATTGCGCCTGTACTGTTGTAAGTGCAATAGAAACAGGGGCAACGCCCACATGGCAGCTTTCATCTGCAATTTGGTTTTGTTGCAATAATTGTTTAAATTCTTCTATAAGTTGGTTGGCGTTAGCACGCATTGGATTCATTTTCCAGTTGCCAACTACCCAAGGCGTAATCGTCGTACCCGACATACTGCTCACCTTTCATCAAAAATGCAGCACATTCTACACGCATTTATACAAATTTCAGATACTTTTCTTTAATGGGATTACTTATATCTTTTCTACTCTTTGAAATTAAAAAAACTTTATAAGGACTCAAACTTAAACATTTTAAAAATTAATCTATAAAAACTTCGACTGGTTCAAGCTTTAACAGTCTGAGTAGGACTAGAGCAACATTTTATAAGGTAGTAATTTTACATAACAAAAGTATAATTTTTCATATACCAATTATAAACACATTAGCATAGGCAGGCAGATGTCAGCATTACATACATCTCCAAAATTTACGGGGTTTTTTCGGCGTTTAGTCGAAGAAAAGCATGTGTCGGCAGCGACCATGCAAAATGCATTAGATGCAGCAAAGAGAGCTAAGCAGGATACAGTCGCATATTTAATTGAAGAGGTTCATCTCTCCCCTTCTTTATTGGCTGAAACAATTTCTGCTGAGTTTGCTGAACCATATTTTGATCTAGATGTTTATGACACATCTCAGATTCCTAAAGATCTGGTCGATCAAAAACTGATTTTAAAACATCGGATTTTGCCACTTATTCAAAGAGGGCAAATTTTATATGTCGCGACCAGTAATCCAAGCAATATTGAAGCGATTGATGCGATCCGTTTTAACAGCAAACTGATGGTTGAGCCTGTCATTGTCGAGCACCATAAACTCGAAAAAGTTTTAGGTCAACATTTTGCAGAAGAAAGCAGCTTTGACTTTAATGATGAAGAGTTTGATCTTGATGTCAGTCTTGATGGCCCTACCACTCAAGAGGATGAAGAAGAAACACCTCAAGGTGATGAAGCACCTATTGTTAAATATATTAATAAGTTGCTCATTGATGCCATTCGTATGGGTGCTTCTGATTTACATTTTGAACCGTATGAAAAGTCATATCGGGTACGTTATCGTGTTGATGGCGTGTTACGCCAAATTGCCAATCCGCCTTTACAACTTGCGAACCGTTTGGCATCACGTTTAAAAGTAATGTCTCAAATGGACATTTCCGAAAAACGTGTTCCACAAGATGGTCGTATCAAACTCAAACTATCAAAGACCAAAGCAATTGATTTCCGTGTGAACTCTCTTCCGACCTTATTTGGTGAAAAGTTAGTTCTTCGTATTCTTGACCCATCAAGTGCAATGCTGGGGATTGATGCATTAGGATACGAAGAAGAACAAAAAGCTTTATTTATGGAAGCTTTAGCTAAACCACAGGGCATGCTTTTAATTACTGGGCCAACAGGTTCTGGTAAAACTGTATCTTTATATACAGGTTTAAATATTTTAAATACTGAAAGTTCTAATATTTCTACTGCCGAAGATCCAGTGGAGATCAATCTTGAAGGTATTAATCAGGTTAACGTGAACCCAAAAGTAGGTCTCACTTTTGCTGCCGCGCTTAAATCTTTTCTACGTCAAGACCCTGACATTATTATGGTCGGTGAGATCCGTGACTTGGAAACAGCAGAAATCGCAATTAAAGCTGCACAAACAGGTCACATGGTGATGTCAACACTACATACCAACAGTGCTCCAGAAACGCTAACCCGTCTACGCAATATGGGGGTTCCCTCTTTCAATATTGCAACATCAGTAAACTTAGTTATTGCACAGCGTTTAGCGCGACGTCTTTGCTCTCAGTGCAAAATACCTGCTGATATTCCTAAACAAAGCTTATTAGAAATGGGTTTTACCGAACAAGATTTAGCACATCCAGACTTTCGCGTTTTTCAACCGGTAGGTTGTCCTGAATGTCGTGAAGGCTATAAAGGCCGTGTCGGTATTTATGAAGTAATGAAAGTTACACCTGAAATTTCCAAGATTATTATGGAAGATGGCAACGCTCTAGAAATCGCGGCTGCTTCTGAAAAACTGGGGTTTAATAATCTACGTCGTTCAGGCTTAAAAAAGGTAATGCAGGGTGTGACCTCTCTACAAGAAGTCAACCGTGTGACCAGTGAATAAGACATTATTTAAAATAAGGATAATCTAATGGCTATCAAAAAGGCACAAATGATGCCGACTTTTGCTTATGAAGGGGTTGACCGTAAGGGCATAAAAATTAAGGGGGAACTTCCAGCTAAAAATATGGCTTTAGCTAAAGTGACCTTACGCAAACAAGGGGTTACTGTTCGAACCATACGTGAGAAACGTAAAAATATTCTTGAAGGTTTGTTCAAGAAAAAAGTAACAACACTTGATATTACGATTTTTACTCGACAACTTGCGACCATGATGAAAGCTGGTGTACCACTGGTACAAGGCTTCGAAATTGTAGCTGAAGGTTTAGAAAACCCTGCCATGCGTGAGGTGGTACTTGGTATTAAAGGTGAAGTTGAAGGTGGTAGTACTTTTGCTTCAGCTTTAAGAAAGTATCCTCAATATTTTGATAATTTGTTTTGCTCACTTGTTGAGTCTGGCGAACAATCAGGTGCACTCGAAACGATGCTAGATCGCGTTGCAATTTACAAAGAAAAAAGTGAATTGTTAAAACAGAAAATCAAGAAAGCAATGAAATACCCGGCAACAGTTATTGTGGTAGCCATTGTGGTGACCATTATTTTGATGGTTAAAGTAGTACCCGTCTTCCAAGATCTATTTTCTTCTTTCGGAGCAGAATTACCAGCATTCACGCAAATGGTCGTGAATATGTCGAAATGGATGCAAGAATATTGGTTTATTATGATTATCGCGATTGGTGCAATTATTGCTGCCTTTCTGGAGGCAAAAAAACGCAGTAAAAAGTTCCGTGATGGTTTAGATAAACTAACGCTTAAATTACCTATTTTTGGGGATTTGGTTTATAAAGCAATTATTGCCCGTTATAGCCGGACACTTGCCACAACATTTGCAGCAGGTGTTCCGCTCATTGATGCACTTGAGTCAACTGCTGGTGCAACCAACAATGTCATCTATGAGCAAGCCGTTATGAAAATTCGTGAAGATGTCGCAACAGGTCAGCAACTTCAGTTTGCCATGCGTGTATCTAACCGTTTTCCTTCTATGGCTATACAAATGGTTGCAATTGGTGAAGAATCTGGGGCGCTAGACAGCATGCTCGATAAAGTGGCGACCTACTATGAAAATGAGGTTGATAATGCTGTTGATGGTTTAACTTCAATGATGGAACCTTTAATCATGGCGGTTTTAGGGGTATTGGTAGGCGGTCTAGTTGTTGCCATGTATCTTCCAATTTTCCAAATGGGCTCAGTTGTATAATGCAAGAAATCATTGCTTATTTTATTCAAAATTTAACTGCTCTTTATATTGCAGTTGCACTTGTGAGCCTATGTATCGGTAGCTTTCTTAATGTAGTGATTTACCGCACGCCAAGAATGATGGAGCAAGACTGGCAACAAGAATGTCAAATGCTCCTCAATCCAGAGCAACCGATTATTGATCATGAAAAACTGACTCTAAGCAAACCTGCTTCATCATGTCCCGCATGTCATCAACCGATTCGTTGGTATCAAAATATTCCTGTCATAAGCTGGCTTGTGTTAAGAGGAAAATGTGGACACTGTCAGCACCCGATCAGCATTCGCTATCCAGCGATTGAACTACTCACCATGCTATGTTCACTGGTGGTGGTTATGGTGTTTGGTCCAACCATACAAATGCTTTTTGGACTCGTCCTCACATGGGTACTGATAGCCCTTACCTTTATTGATTTCGATACACAATTATTGCCTGATCGCTTTACCCTACCTTTAGCTGCGCTCGGCTTAGGTATTAATACCTTTAATATTTATACCTCACCCAACTCAGCCATTTGGGGTTATCTCATTGGTTTCCTATGTCTTTGGATTGTCTATTACTTATTTAAAGTGATCACTGGCAAAGAAGGTATGGGCTACGGCGACTTTAAATTGCTTGCAGCATTAGGTGCATGGATGGGGCCATTGATGCTGCCGTTAATTGTGTTATTGTCATCATTACTTGGCGCAATCATTGGCATCATTTTATTAAAATTAAGAAATGACAATCAGCCTTTTGCGTTTGGGCCATATATTGCCATTGCAGGTTGGGTTGCCTTTTTATGGGGTGATCAGATTATGAAAATTTATTTGGGAGGTTAAGATGGCTTTTATTCTGGGAATCACAGGTGGTATAGGCAGTGGTAAATCAGCTGCAACACAATGGTTTGAATCCCAAGGAATCCAAGTCGTCGATGCCGATATTGTTGCTCGCGAAGTAGTTGAAAAGGGCCAACCTGCCCTTCAAAAAATTCAACAAACTTTTGGAGACTGGGTACTTCAACCCGATGGTAGTTTAGACCGTCGCGCCTTACGTGAATATATTTTCCAAAATCCAGAAGCGCGCCACACACTTGAACAAATTACCCATCCTGCAATCCGTCAATCTATTATTCAACAATTACAAAATCCTAAAAGTCCTTATGTGATTTTAGTTTCACCATTACTTTTTGAGACCAACCAGCATGAATTGGTTAATCACACTTTATTAGTTGATGCGAGTGAACAAACTCAAATTCAGCGTGCAAGCCAGCGAGATGGGCAAGACCAAGAACAAATTCAGAAAATTATTGCTGCACAAATGCCACGCGAGCGTAAACGCGAACTTGCTAATGACATTGTGTTTAATGACGGACTACTCGAGCATTTATATCAGCAATTAGAGCCTTTACATCAAAGCTATTTGAAACGTGCAAACTAATCTTGCTTATTTTGTTGCTTAATCTTTTGCGCCAAGCTATCTTGCCTAAACCAGCGCCAAGGTTGTAAGGCACCAATTCCCATTCCGACTAAGCCCACCACAATCGATGGGCTTAATGACTCGCCAAGTAAAGGTACAGCTAAAATGGCAGCAATAAACGGTGCCAAAGTCACAATACTTCCCGTTTTAAAAGCACCTAGTCGCTGAATCGCTGCCACATAAGTCAAAGTTGCGATAATAACGACAAATATACCGTGGAAAATGCCCTGTATCGCTAAATGAACAGGACTAACTTCCATGAAATGCTTAGGCAAAAATAAAACATAGATAGGCAAGTAAATGATTGCTGACCAAATTGCCACACTGGCCATAGAGTGCCAAGCAGACAATTTCCACTGTTTAAGTAATACAGTGAAAACACCCCACCAAATCGCACTAATAAAAAGAAGTAAATCCCCCACGCCAAAAGCAGAAGTATTACCTTGCAACATCAACATACTCATGAGAGCCAAGGCAGTGATCATAATCGCGAGGCTCACCCATGTATGCTTATCAAATGGTTGTCTAAATAAAATATAGGCAGCTATAGCTGTACAGATGGGGATACAACCATTTAAAAAAATGGCAGCATGCGCAGCAGGAGCATAGAGAAACGCGGTGTAGACGGTAAGACAATAAATGACTCCGCCAATCAATGCCAAAATAACCGCATGCTTACTCCATAAAAAAGCGAGATCTTTTTTATAAATTAAGATAGGCATCAAAATCAGGAAGGCTATAGCAAAGCGTAATGCGGCAATATCCCAAGCACTGATGTGCCACTGTGCATTTAAACGGGCAAAAAGCGTAAACCCGCCCCAAATGCACATGGTCACCAGTACAAAGAAATAACCTTGCTTACGGGGAGACATATTAAGACTGCTTACACACTAGAAAGGCAGCTCAATTATACCTCAGAACGCTGACGGCAAGCCTCATAAAGTGCCATACCTGTTGCCACACTTACATTTAGGCTCTGCAAGTTTCCAGACATTGGAATATAAACTTTATGATCACACTGTGCCTGAGTAATTGGGCGTAGACCCGTATCTTCAGCTCCCATCACGATTACAACTGGGCCAGAGAAATCACATTTTTGAATTGGTAATGCACCTTCATCAAGCATGGTGCCAATCACACGGGTATGAGTGGTTTCTTTAAGATGGGCTAATGTACGAGCTAAGTTTGTTACTTGAATGAACTTAACTTTTTCGGCCCCACCCGCTGCAACTTTACGAGCAGTTGGGGTTAAACTTGCTGAGCGATCACGAGGCACTATCACGGCCTGAACACCCATTGCAGCGGCTGTACGAATACAAGCCCCTAAGTTATGCGGGTCTGTCACCTGATCTAATGCCAGCAATAAGGCATCTGGAGTTTCAGCCAAAATCTGATCGAGATCTTTTTCATTTAACGTCGGATGCGGACGTACTGCTGCAACTACACCTTGGTGGAATGGTAAGCCTGCAAGCTTCTCAAGGCTTTCACGGCTTGCTTTTTGTACGCTAATTCCAAAAGGCTCAGCCAATTGCAAAATCTTTTGTAAACGTTGATCATCGCGCCCCTTCAATGTAAACAAGGTCAGCACGCGCTCCGGCTCAAGTTCTAACAATGACTCCACTGAGTGAACGCCATAATAATATTCCGGTTTTGCCATGCATGACCTCTAACAACGTTTGAGCAAAAAATAAAAATCCTGCAAAGCCAACTTCACAGGATTTCTTTGGGCATAGTGTACCCGATTTAAACAGGAATTTCTTAGCCTTCTAAATGGCAAACATAATCGAGTACTTCATCAGTCTCGATTTTAAAAACGCTATTGCCTGGTACATAAAATGATTGACCAGCGCGGAACAATTCACTTTCATTGCTATCTGCAATTTTAACGCGACATTCACCTGAAATAATTTCCATACGCTCAGGAACATGTGTTTCAAATGTTAAAGGCTGCTCAGTCGGCAAAATAACACCTAATGTTTTTTTCGTTCCATCTTCAAATTGCACGGTATGGCTGATACATGCTCCACCAAAATAAACATTTGATTTTTTGATGACCGTTACATGATCAAATTGGGTTGAACTCATGCACACTCTCCAGATAATGCCGCATTTATATAAATTATGATGAATGTAGTTTAATTGTGCCTAAATAACTAATCAATCAGTTTTCATACGGATAGACTTGTAATTTCCACTGCTGTAACTGAATTTTTTTAGCAAAAGCGTGGGGTAAATTTACTTCAATATTTCGACTCTTCGACACTATTGCATCATATCTGCAAACTTCATCGTGATTTTCATCGAATACAACCCAATAAACTTTCTCTGCAGTTGGGTGTGTCACAGCAGTTGTAACCACTGGTGAACCATTATCCATGCCAACATGAAAATTGTCTGGGTCATTTTGCATTGAAGCTGACTCATAAGCCGGAAAATCGACGCCATTTTCATCAAATTGCTGGCTGTCATGCACAAGCACACTTTGTTTTAAAGTCGGCCAAACACGATAACGAAGATAATGCTGATCTATGACCCGATTGTCCGGATACTTTCCAGTGGCGACATAATCTCTGATATGTGCTTCAATATTATGAAAAATACCTGAGCATCCACCCCACATACCCGCCAAAATCAATTCAGTATGAGAGTAGCTATCTCTCATTAAATGAAACCATTGATCACTCTTGAGCCAAGCATCGACGGCAGCTTTCTCACGATAAGACACAATAGAGTCAGCATCACGTATCAAAAAGCGCTTAACGGTTGGATCATCCATAACTAAAAAGCGCCAAAATAAACCAGATAATTGTTTCTGTGAGGCACTCACCTGTACCACTTGTGCGCCATTTTCTTGTAAACGCTGCTGCACAAGTTCGGGAACGGTATCATCTATATAGAACCGACACGTCCATTCTGGGTATATCTCTTGAGCTAACTTAGTATTTAAAATTGAAGTTTCACAGTAACGTGGATTTGCTCCAAATAAAGAAAAAGTAATAATGTTTTCTTGTGGATTTGAGCTAAATGGCACGGGTTTATGAGTAGATATATTTAAAGCAGACTCATTCTTTGTGAGTTCTTTTTTGGTTGAAATAGCTAAACGCCCAAATTTGATTTTTTCTTCCTTTTTATCTAAATGATGACAAACTTCGGTTAACCCATCATATAAATTTGTATTGACGTTGGAACCACTTGCTTGAATCGCTTGCATATAATGTTGATATGCATCGTCATAACGGCGTAACCGCAGCTCAGTATAAGCTAAATCAGATAATGCTCCTGGATGCTGTGGTACTAGATTCACCGCTTTTTTTACATGCTGATAAGCTTTGGCATAATCGCCTTGTGCGGCAGCCTGTTTAAATGCATTAAAATGCTGATTTAAAATTTTATTCATTTCAGCAGGATTAATTTTTTTATGGCGGTTCATCATTCCTATGGGTGCTTTCGGTAAGCTTAATGTTTTTTTCATTGTAAAGATCCGCAATCTTGCTGTTCTATTATTTCAGTTAGAATAATAGATCACTTGTAGCAAATTCAAAACTTCTCTATCTTTAACCCATAATTTGGCGCGTTGGATGCGTTTATGCTCACACATTTAACTTTAATCAATTTTGCATTAGCTGATCATTTAGCTATTGATATAGAACAAGGATTTAATGTTCTAACAGGTGAGACAGGTGCCGGAAAATCATTATTACTGGATGCACTTTCTGCCTGCTTAGGGGAACGTACAGATACAAATTATGTCCGCTATGGTTCGGACAAGGCGGATATCACCGCTGTTTTTACTTATCAGGACAATAGCCCAGAAGCAAAATGGCTACAAGATCATGAGCTAGATGATGACTCTGGGGAAATTCATTTACGTCGTGTTATTTTTGCAACTGGTCGTAGTAAAGCATGGGTGAATGGCCGCCCAAGTAGTCTCTCTGAGCTTAAAGAATTAGGTCGTTTATTGGTTCAATTATATAGCCAGCACAGCCAGCAACAGCTTCTTGAACCACCTTATCCAAAGCATTGGTTAGACCGTTATAACAATTTTTATGTAGAAGCAAACGATGTTCGTGAGGCCTATAGCACCTGGCAGCGTAATATCCGCCAGCATCAGGCTGCGCTCGATGCTCAAGCGACCCGTCTTCAACGTATTGCGACCTTAGAGTTACAAATTGAAGAGCTTGAGGAAGTCATTCAAACCGATTACAAAGAAATCGAGCAAGAGTTCGATCGCCTCAGTCATCATGAACATATCATGCAAGACTGTAGCTATAGTCTAAATGCGCTTGATGAAGCTGAACAAAACATTACTCAAGAAATGTCGTCGATCATTCGCCGCCTAGAGTCTCATGCGGGGCGTAGTGAGCAGCTTTCCGAAATTTATAATTCGTTATTAAATGCGCAAAGTGAAATTGATGATGCCACATCAAATTTACGTCAATTTATTGACCGTCAGAGTTTCGATCCTGAACGGATGGAAGAACTGAACTCCAAGCTAGAGGTTTTCCATCGACTTGCTCGTAAATACCGTACTCAACCAGAAACACTGAAAGAAGAGTACGAAACTTGGCAAAGTGAGCTTGAGCAATTACATCAGTTAGAAGACCCTGAAACTCTGGCTGAACAAGTAGAAAAGTCACATCAAGAATTTTTAGAAAAAGCCCAGCATTTGGATAATATTCGTCGTGAAGCTGCTGCTCCACTTGCAAAACAATTAACTGAACAGGTTAAACCTTTAGCGCTGCCTGAGGCACATTTTGAGTTTAAGTTTGAACCATTAGAACAACCAAATGCAGAAGGTTTAAGTTTTATTCAACTTTTATTTACTGCCAATAAAGGCATACCTCCTCAACCATTGGCACGTGTAGCATCTGGTGGTGAGCTTTCTCGTATTGCACTCGTTATGCAAGTCATGAATGCTGAAAAGACCGAAGCAGAAGTTTTGGTATTTGACGAGATTGATGTCGGAATTAGTGGTGGTACAGCTGAAGTGGTTGGACGTTTATTGGCCGACTTGGCTCAGCATGTCCAACTTTTATGTATTACCCACCAAGCACAGGTGGCTGCACAATCCGATCAACATTTGTTAGTCAAAAAACAACAAACTGATCCGGCAAGTAGTACTATTGTACAACTTGATGAAAAACAAATTATTTCCGAGTTAGCGCGCATGTCCGGAGGTGTTGAAATTAATGAAACAACCTTGCAGCATGCTAAACAATTACGTCAACTTAAATTTCAGGCTTCTTCAACTTAATAAAGAAAATGAGAGAAAAAGATTGGCGAAATCCGATTAACTCTTGTATGTTGATAAAAAGAACCTATATAGATAAAAAGGGTCGAGAGACCCTATAGCGACATTTTTTGAGGGAGAACCGCTTAGGTGACCAAACAATATATGACTCACCGTTGTCTGATTGCCCCGCCAGAAATGGCAGATGACTTTTTTGCAAATACAGTAATTTATCTTGCCCGTCATGACGAAGAAGGTGCCCAAGGTATTATTATCAATCGCCCTGCCGGTATCCAAATTAAAGAGCTACTCAATGATTTAGACATTGATGCAGACAATGTAAATCCGCATGAGGTTTTACAAGGTGGTCCTTTACGCCCTGAGGCAGGCTTTGTTCTTCATACAGGCCAACCAACATGGCACTCTTCTATTGCTGTGGGTGAGAATGTCTGTATTACCACCAGTAAAGATATTCTCGATGCGATTGCGCATAACGAAGGTGTTGGCCGCTACCAAATCGCCCTTGGTTATGCGAGTTGGGGTAAAAACCAGCTGGAAGATGAAATCGCTCGTGGTGACTGGCTTATCTGTGATGCCGACATGGATCTGATTTTTAACTTGCCGTACGATGATCGTTGGGATGCAGCCTATAAAAAAATTGGTGTAGATCGTACATGGCTGGCTTCTGAAATCGGGCACGCCTAATGACCGCAACGCAATCAAAATCAATTATGGCTTTTGACTTTGGCACTCAAAAGATGGGAATGGCGATTGGTCAGTCTGCAATTGAAAGTGCTAACCCATTACCACTTTTTGTAATGAAAGATGGTATTCCCAACTGGGACCAACTTTTAAAAATTGTGAAAGAGTGGCAGCCTGATTTGTTTATTGTTGGTCTTCCATTGAATATGGATGATAGCGAGTCAGAACTTTCAACACGGGCACGTAAGTTTGCACGTCGCTTACGCCATCAAACCAATATTGAAACGTGGATGGTCGATGAACGGCTCACCACTCGTGAGGCAAGAGAAGAACTTGGTTTTTATCAAGAACAAGGTCGTGCCAAGAAGTTATCAGCCGATAGTTTTGCCGCGGCTTTGCTAATTCAGAGCTGGTATCGCAATCCTGTTGGTTTAACGCCATAAAATAAAAAAGCATGTTTCAAACATGCTTTTTTATTGAGTTTAAAAATTTAAACTTTTTATTTTTCAATAATATGTACTGTAGCAGTACGGCCAGACACAAAAGCCAACTCATTTTTTGGTGCTTCGTCTAATACAATTTTTACAGGTACACGCTGCGCTAAACGAACCCAGCTAAATGTCGGGTTTACATTTGCAAGCAGTTTCGAACTACTTGAACGCTCACGGTCTTCAATACCCGATGCAATACCCTGCACATGGCCTTTAATTTTCTGTCTATCACCCATTAATTGCACAGTTGCTTCATCGCCAATATGAATACGGTCTAATTTTGTTTCTTCAAAATATCCCACAACATAAAGCTGCTTACGATCTAGCAATGCTGCAACCGCTTGTCCAACTTGAACATAATTACCCGGACGCAAATCAAAGTTAGATAATGTTCCATCTGCTGGCGCCACAACAGCCGCACGGTGCATATTGAGTTCTGCTAAATGTAAATTACTTGTTGCTGCTTCAACCAGTGCCTGTTGCTGTTTAATAGTGGCTTCAGCTTGTTGAATAGCAGCTTGGAGTTGCTCATGTTCCGCGTGTGATTGATCGCGAGTTGCAAAGACCTGATCTTGTTCCTGCTTAGAAATCGCACCATCCATTAAGTTTGAATAACGGTTTGCGTTTTTCTCGGCTAACTTAATGTTAGTACTCGACTTAATCAAGTTTGCTTTAGCTTGGGCTAGACCTGCTTGTGCTTGAGCATAGGCCGCTTTTGCTTTTGCCAAATCAGATTTTGCTTGCTCTACATCTAAAGCTCGGCGAGAGACATCAATTTTAAAAAGCACCTGACCTTTTTTTACAGTCTGGTTATCTTGAACCAATACTTCCGTTACAAGTCCTGCTACATCTGAAGAGACCTGAATAACGTCACCACGAACTCGACCATCACGTGTCCACGGCGCTGCATTATAGTAGTTCCATAAATGCACAATGGTATAGACAGCAATCATTAATGCGACAATCAAAATCACTGGACGGATGACTTTTTTCAACTCCAATTGATTCATTTTACTCACCTAACTCAATCTTTAATCTGGCAATCATCTTTAAGCACCTAACCCAACAAAAATTTGGTGTATCACCAAAAGTAGTAAAAGGTAAAAACACAAATTGAAAATACTGGGTAATGCAATCCAGCCTTGTGCAATCCATTTGTTGGTTAAGGGACTTAACCAGCGAAAACATATATATGCAAAAATGGCTTGGACGAGCAAAGCAGGCACGTAAATACCGTAGACATTAAACTCACCCATGCGCTGTGGCTCCTGTAAGCGTACGATCTGCATTCATTTGGTTTGATGAAACATGACACATGCTATAAGCAATATTATTTAGTGAAATAAATAATCTTTGACGCAGAGTCATATCTTCAATATTTGAAGCAAGTTGTTTAAGTTCAAATAAGGTTTGGTGAATGTGCTGTACCAATACATCACTTTCACCTTTTTCATTTTCTTTAGCTCTAAATAGCTCATCTAAATCTTGTTGCAAACGGCCAATGTGATGGGCCAATTCCGAAGATATCGGAACTTGATTTGCTAGCTCTTGTAGTCGGCTTAAATCAATGATCGCACTTGATTCAACTAAAGCCTGTTGAATAGATTTTTTAATCTCTTCTGACTGAACCATTTTAGTATTTAAGACACCAACACGGTCTAACATCCCCCGTAAGTGAACTTTAAATTCAATACCATAAGGAATGTATATGGCTTGACGCATCGCACGGTAATGTAAAGCCAAAATACGGTTTGCACTGGTATCGGGTGACATGGCACGCACAACATCAATAACGACTAATGACACCAATACGCCCATGACCATACCAAATGAACTGTCTAGGTAAGACACTGCGTCCATGCTGTAAGCATTGTGCAAGTTCAGCCCCATCATGGTATTAATACCTAGCACCATCCCGACTGGCATGAGTGCCTGATTCGCCATCATGGAAACCGCAAACAAGAACATTGGTAATAAAACGAGTCCAAGTTCCCAAAATGTTGTGACATGAGGAAAAATACCAAACGCGTAAATAAAAACTAAAACCGCCGAAGCCACACTGCCCCATATAAAAATACGTAAGACAGGAACCGGGTTATCTAGTGCTGTTAAGATACAGGCAGTGACTGCACCGATCTGTGCCATCATGAACCCAGCTTTCCAGCCAGAAAGAATCCACACACCAGTCACAATAAATGTAATCAGCACTGCACTAATACCACCTCTGACTGCCACACCATGATCTCGGTGTAAACTTGGATAGGTCGTAGTCATTGGGGTAATGTTATCTGGAATCTCTTTATTACCTTGCTTGATGCGTTGCCATAAAACTTTTACAGCTAAAACATTACTAATGAAATGACGCACATCCATTTTCATTGCAGCCAATAACACTTGCTGATGTTCAGAAGCCGAATCATTTAAGTTCAAGAAATCATTTTCAAACTCGTCAGGTAACTGCAGAATATTTTCATCAGTCATCTGATCTTTTTGTTCCAGAAAATGAATCACATGCCCTGAAAGCTGCTTTAATTTATCTGAATGACTTTCAATAAAATGCAGTTCTTGTAACTGTTTAATTCGTTCAGATAAGGCAACCAAGTTCGCAACCACCATCGACATTTGATGGAGCATTTCTTGCAAAGGTTTGGTCATCCCATGCAACTCACCTTTTTCATAGCTCAAATGAACTGCCAGAGCATGAATATCGGTCGTATCACGAGTAATAGCAGCTAAAAGCTGTGTATTGTTTTGCTGTTGATCTGCATTTAACAAATTAGCAAACAGGTTTTCTGTATCTTTGAGGGTTTTCGTTACACGCTGTTTGATTGCCGAACCAATATGCATGGGCAAAATAGTCGCAGACACAACCGCACTCGAAATGACACCAATTGAAATCTCAAGTACACGAGCCAAAGCAATATCAAAAATATTGTACTGATCAATATAAGTAATCGCGTTATACACAATCATTGCGGTTGAATAACCTGCCAACATAAATGCATAACTGCGAGGAGTACGGTCTAATAAAGACACATAAAGCGCAAAGCCCACCCATAGTGATAACACAACCGTAAAGATCCACGGCGTATTAATCAGATGCGGAGTAATGGTTAAGGCAATAATGGCCCCGCCTACCGTTCCCAATAAACGATAAACACACTTAGACGACACCATACCCGAATAAGGATTGGCGATAATCAGGACGGTACCGATCGACCACATTGGATTAATCAGGTCTAATTCGAACGAAACAAATAATGCCAACATACCGGCAATAAATGTCTTTATTGCAAAAATTAGATCAAGCTTACTCGGGCGGAAAGCCAGTATTTGCTTTAATAACATGAACTCATCTCAAATATAGATTTGAACTGATGAGCATGCTCATCAGTGTCCATTTGCTTTTAAAAAAAGACAATACGACTTTGTCATTTGTCTATAAGACAAATGAGTTAATGAGAGCATCCTTCAATACAATGATTTTTCCTACATCTCTGCATGATGTACCGAGATGATTTCAGTTTGACCGCTATTTATACGACCAAGCTTAGGAAAGAAGAGACATCGAGAAAGCCGGCAGAATAAACCACTTTCTCGATTAGATATTTTGTTGCACAATTTTTTCAAATTAAAGTGATTTAGTCAACTAAAATATCTTTATTTGATAATTTGATATGTTTTTAGTTAATCATATATGATGTGTGAATCAAGAGAACTTTTCTGATTCTGAGCGTAAAATATTTAAATCAGGCAGTTATCTTGGAATTGAGACAAAGCTTCAATTTTTCTGTTATAAGAACTCAAGTGTGACCCGTTTATTAAGGATACGAATAAGACATCATGGCAATTTCAAGTTTTGGCAAAATTTTAACCGTACTGGATTTATTTTCCGTTTCACGACCAGTGATTAATGTCGATATTATTTGCGAAGAACTTGGCTTGTCTAAACCGACCAGCTACCGTTATCTGAAAGAACTCGTATCAGCCGACTTATTAAAACGTATTAATGGTACTTCTGGCGATTACACTTTAGGCTCAAAAATAGCAGTTCTTGACTATGTATCTAGAACAACCGATCCATTGGTCCAAATCAGCACGCCATTTATGCGAAATATTGTAGAGCGTACTGAACTTTGCTGTTTACTCACCTATTTAAATGATGACTACTGCATTGATATTCATCATGAGATTTTTAAAGATACTGAATTACTTTCATATGGTCGAGGCTGCCCACGCCCAATTTATGTTGGGGCTTCACCAAAAACGATGGTTTCACATTTAAGCAAACAACGCATGCATGACTACTATGAACGTTTTCAACATGAGCTGTCTGAATCAGGTTTTGCTGTAGACGAACCTAGCTTTATTCAACGTATGCGTAAAATAAAAAAACAAGGCTTCTATTTCTCGCAAGGCGAGATTGACCCGAATGTTTCAGGACTTGCTGTACCCGTTCGTTTTTCGAGTAAAGAAGTTCCTTTGGCTTTAACGTTAGTCGCATCAAAGAACCGCTTTGATTTTTTAAATATTGAAAAGTTGATTGAAATTTTGCAAGAAAACGCGGCATTGATTGAGCAGCGTTTTATGGAACTTTCAGAAAAGGGCGAGATCTAAAATAATATTTTTGATAATTTAAAGTTTTCTTACACTTTGAAGCATTGAAAATATTCAAATATTCTCATATTATGATTTTAGCACCTATTGATGATTCTTTTCATCAGCAGCTCATCAATAGTAGGCTCTCCCTCAGAGGAATAAGCTCATGTTGCCATCATGGGCTTTTTTCTTGCCCAATTTTTAGAAAAAACTTATGAAAATTTGAACTGACGAAAAGTCAGGTTAATCCGTGGTTGTAAAATCTTGGTTGAACGATTTAAACGGTGTTGCCAATATTGTTGAGTCTCACCACGCATCACAATAAGTTGACCCGGTTGTAACCACATCTCAACTTTTTCTTTAGTTTGAATATGCCTAAAAGAGAACTTCCGCGTTGCTCCAAAACTTAAAGAGGCAATTGTAGTGGTTCTAGCTAAAGACACATCCGAATCACTATGCCAAGCCATTCCTTGAGTTCCGTCTTCATAAAGATTTGCCAAGCAAGAATTAAATTTTTCTGAAAGTATCTGCTCTACTTGCTGTTTTAGCTGAGCAAGTGCTTTGTCCCACGGTAAAGAATCACGAAAGACACCAGAATATTTATATCGATAATGCTCATCTCCATACCAAGCAACTTTACGAGGTGTTATAAAGTGCTTGCCATATAGCTTCGCTTCATCATGTCGCCACGCCAAATGGTGGTACAAATAATGAAAATATTGTTCAGCTTCTTCGGCAGTTAAAATACATCCATAATCCTGAACCTCACCATCATAAGGCAATAAGTTTGAACAAGGTTCCGGAGAAAATAAATCTAGTGTCATGCAATCTCCCCTTGCTGCTTAGCCATCTCCCAAGCTAACAATGCCAGTTTACGCCCTTTTTGCCAATGATATTTATTAACCACACCAATTGCGAGAGTCACTCTATTCTGGCACTTTGCAATAAAAAAAGCCTTTCTCAAGGAAAGGCTTTTTAGAATCTTATTTGGGTTTATGGCTGCTTTAGATATGGCCACGCGGCTTTTAAATAAATAAACATTGACCACAAAGTCAGAATGACTGCGGTATATAACAAAGCATAAGCCAGCATTTCTAAAGGCTGCCAATTCAGTAGGAATACACTAATCGCAATCATTTGAAATGCGGTTTTATATTTACCTACAGTTGACACTGCTACACTGGTTCGCGCACCAAGTTCTGCCATCCACTCACGTAAAGCAGAAACAGTAATTTCCCGTGAAATAATAACAATTGCAGCAAAAGCCATCGCAATGGTAGGTTTCCACTGCACTAGAACAATAAGTGCAGCTGCGACCATCAGTTTATCTGCAACCGGGTCTAGGAATCGGCCAAATGCTGAAGTCTGGTTTAACGTTCGTGCTAGATAACCGTCAAACCAATCGGTTACAGCAGCCAGCACAAAAATTGCAGTCAAGATAATATGACGAGTCATACTTCCTACATGCTCACCAATACCTATTGCAGGCGGCCAATATGCAATCACCAAAAATACAGGAATAAGCGCGATACGCGCCAAAGTTAGGATATTTGGGATATTCAGGATTCGCCCTGTGGTCATAAACACCGCCAATTTAGTCTTCACGCATCTTTTAACAGACAAAGACACATACTTCAATATTGTATCTATCTGTAACAGCCACTTTATACGAAATATGTGAATCGAGAAAGTGGATTGCTTAGGTAAATACCGTAACAGTTTGCCGCAAAATTGCAATTAAATGATCACTTTGGTCCCAAAGATATGCATATTCTGTGGAATAACCCTCAGCTGCATGTTCTGTGACGACTTTATATTTAAACCAGTCACACAATTGATGCTGGACTGGGTTCATATAAGTAATATGCCATGTTAAAGAACTTGCAGGCGCAACTTGCTTAAACATGGGCAAAACACCCGGCGGCCAAATATCCATAAGAACAATCAAATCAGGCAATGTTAGTTGACGATTTTCATGTTGCTTTGGGGAGAACCTTGACCAACCACCAAAGTCCGGATGTTCACTTGCTGTCACTGGATAATTACCCTCAGCCCAACAGACTTCGAAATGCTGAAAGCATTCAGGCATATGTTTGGCAAAAGGAATAACAAATAAATTTTCAGGCTGCACATATACAGGAGCAACGGGTTCTTGTTTTACCTCAATACTCGATACACGAGGTGCCCCAAAACTTGCAACCAAAATGGTTTGTACTGCACCATCTTGCCATAAGCGTGCCTCAAGCGTAGTGACTGACTTCCCCTCTCTTAAAACTTCAATAGTCAATCGGGCAGAACCTTGCTGTACAGGACCCACAAAAGTAACACTACAACTTAATAATCTTTTATTTGAATCTTGAATATGGGAGTATGCTTTTTGCATTAATAGCCCAGCAACAAGGCCGCCAAAAACCGTTCGCCCCTGTAACCACCCTGCGGGTATATCAATCCATTCATTTTGTTTTACATCTTCAAATAGCTGTAATAATGACATGCATATCCCTAAGTCATGTGCGTGATTAGGAAGTATCTTTCATTATTTTGACCATCATGTGAATGATCATTCAGCTATTAATTTACGAGCGCTTTTGTCACTCAAATTTTAAATACGTGGCTACTCATGCAAAATTTTATAAATCGTTCTTGCCATCACTTCACCTAATCCCGGTACCACAGTCAACTCTTTTTCCGATGCTTTTAACACGCCTTGAATCCCACCAAAATGTGTTAACAAATCTCGACGGCGTTTTGGTCCTAAACCCGGAATTGCCTCTAAAACTGAGGTACTACGGCGTTTATCACGCTTAGCTCGGTGTTTGGTAATGGCAAAACGGTGAGCTTCATCACGCACCTGTTGAATCAAATGTAGTGCCTTATTATCTTCGGGTAACTGAATTTTTGTACCGTCAGTAAAATGAAGCGTTTCAAGTCCCGGTTTACGTCCTTCACCCTTTGATACACCAATCATGAAAGCTTCAAGCCCAAGCTCTTGCATCACTTCCATGGCCATATGAAGTTGACCTTTACCACCATCAATTAAAAGCAAGTCAGGCAGCATCGCCTTTTTATAGCGACGCGTTAAAGCTTGTCGCATCGCAGCATAATCATCGCCCGCGGTAATATCTTGAATGGCAAATTGTCGGTAGTCCCGTTTACGTGCACCGCCTTGGTCGAACACTACGCATGATGCGATCGGTGCTTCTCCCATGGTATGACTAATATCAAAACACTCGATACGATCAATTGGACGGCCAACCACCTGCTCAAGCTGGTGGAAACGCTCATTGAGTTCTAAGTGGTTACTCAACTGCCCTTTAATCGCATGCTGAACATTCATTTCGGCAAGTTCTAACCATTCAGCACGTGTTTCTCGTACACTGCTCTTAATGTGGACTTTCTTTCCAAATTGCTGTGCTAAGGCTTCTTCCAACTCTTTACGGTCAGGTAAGGCAGTATTCACAATCAGTTCGCTTGGTACTTCATCGGCAACCTGAAAGTAAAAGTTTGCCATAAAGTCACTCAGCATTTGACCAAGGTCATCGCCTAACATGTCAGGGAAATAGCTTTTACCGCCTAGCATACGTCCATTACGTACATGCATAATCTGCACACATGTCACGCCAGCCTGATAGGCAATTGCCAAAATATCAGCCTCACCTTTCACTTTGAAAACAGCTTGTTGTGCCTGTACTTCACGGAGTAAAGATAATCGATCCCGATAAAAAACAGCTTTTTCAAATTCAAGATCTGCCGCTGCCTGCTCCATTTTCGCAATCAGCTCTTGGTTTAATTCTTTGGTGTCACCTTGTAAGAAACGAATACTGTTATTCACATCATCTTTGTAATCTTCTGGTGAAACTAAGCCTACACACGGGGCCGAACAACGTTTGATTTGATATTGCAAACATGGACGTTTGCGCTGTGAAAAGTAACTATTTTCACACTGACGGACATTAAAAAGTTTTTGTAAAACCAGTAAGGTATCTCGCGCACTATAAGCACTTGGATAAGGTCCAAAGAATTTACCAATTTGGTGCTTACCTTTGCCACGTCCACTGGCAATTCGTGGATACGGTTTATCTGCCGATACAAAGATATAGACGTATGACTTGTCGTCTCGCAACATGATGTTATAAGGCGGACGATGTTGTTTAATTAAGTTTTGTTCTAAAAGCAGCGCTTCAGTTTCTGAACGCGTGACAAGCGTTTCAATATCATAAATTCGCGCAACTAAAGCCTGAGTTTTCGGATGTTCAATGGTTTTAACAAAATAACTCGATACCCGATTTTTTAGGTTTTTCGCTTTGCCCACATATAACAACTCACCATCTTTCCCTAGCATTTTATAAACGCCTGGAAGCTGGGTCATATGGGCTAAAATTTTTTCAATATGAGGACGAGCGTTTTGATTCACTATTGGCATGCATGGCTTAATACTGAATACCTAATGTGATGTTTTCATCCTTACTTTTCAAGTGCTTTACTGTGCCAGAACCTAAATTTGACAAGGGATGACAAAGTAGACCGACAAAGTATGTCGTAGGTCTTTAAGAATCGAGACGATAGTAACTGTACTTCACGTCTTTTTCTTTATACACCGCATAGGTTTTTTGACGAAAATCTGAGAACCAGCCATTCCCTGTATATCCCGCAATGTGACCATATGTGTGGCCACTTGTTCGCTCAATAATATAAATATCGCCTTCTTGAGGACGGTTGAATGCTGGTTTAATTTTCTTATAGCCGTTCTTTTCTAGAGTATGCCCCCAGTCAGATGCAGCTACTGGATGCTTTGAAACATCTGCACCAGCAGCCTGTAAAGCAATACGGATATTCTTGGCGCATTTTTCTTTACTGTGCTTTGCTGACATGCTTTCAAGTTTGCTTGAGAACTTATGCAGATCGATATTTTGGTCTTCTACCTTATGTCTTTTAGAAGTCGATCGGCTATGCTTTTTAGTCTCAGCCGAAGCTTTGTTTAACATCGCTTTCGTTTTTAAGTCACCCTGAGAACTTTCTTCTTTTCTCAATTTAATATGGTGAACATGTGCATGAGCTACGTGATGAGCATGAGCCATTTTGAAACCTACTTCCGCTAACCAGTCTTCGAAAAAACGGAGCAATTGTAGAATCAAAATTATGCGTTGGCTTTTAATAGTTGTAACAAATTGCCAGCACTGTGAAATGAGTCACAAAAACAATTTATCGAATTTATTCTATAAAAAATCCCTTTCGAGCTTACTAAAGATTGGTCAATCCCATCTATTTCAACACGATTGACCAAGCACTTATAGAGGGTTTCAGATTAGTTTAAATTATTTAAATAAACTGTTCGCTCTGCAGTTTTTTGAATAAAGCACTGTGTATATTGCATCTCTTGATTTTGCTTACGCATATCAGCATTCCAATAATCGGATTGCTTTTGGTAAGTTTCTAAGTCCTTTTCGGGAATTTCTTCCACACTTTTTTGTGCCAGTACTTTGCATTCAACATCACGTTTTTTAAACCAATCCGATTGATCTTGTTTAAATTGAGTTTTTCTCTCAGCGCTCAATTTATCCCAAGTCTGATTTAAGCGTTCCACTTGCTTCGCTTTGTCGCTATCCAATTCTTTTTTACGAACATCCATGGCTTCTTGAGCCAAAGCAGTCTGCTCTTCATTATTTTGTTCAGACATTTGTCGATTTTCTTCAATATTTTCGTCAATCAACTCATTTTCTTTAACATAAGCCGCATATTGCACAGCTTTAGTGGCAACAAAAACCAACCCTTCAATCACAGTGTTTTGGCTTGGCAAGTCAAACACCAACCCCTCTTTATCCGTTTTTGTAATGTTATAGAAAAATTCACCTTTCAATTGATCATTTTCAAGAGTCAAAGATGATTCATTATCCGAAAAATAATCATTAAGCGTTTGCGATTCTTCATTAGAGTGACGCAGTTCTTCAATATATGCTTTTTCCGCACGTTTTTGTAAACCTTTAGGAAATGAAACGACCAATTGGCTTTGACAACTTAACTGTGTATTTTTTTGGCTTTCATCTTCTAACGGTAAAGTACGAATATTTTTAATTTCAAACTTCAAACCTTGATTAATTTTATTAAGAATATCTGCATCAACCTGATATTGACTTTGTCTTAAGCTACGCTCAATTTGCTTCAAATATTCTTTTTTCAAAGAAGTTTGAATCTGATTTAAATTGTCAGGATGCGTACAGCTCCAATCCGAAATTGCCTCAACTTTTTCTGTTTTTGATTTTGGCTCTGGCTTAGATTTACCACATCCAGTCAATATTACTGCTGCACTGAATGTAGTTATTATTAAAGCTTGTTTCATCACCGTATTCATTTATATTCCACGCAAATTTTTAAAATTTATTAAGTACAAGAAAGGTATATATTTACCAGTCGCATTATGATCCCAATAATTAATATAAAATTCACCTAAAATTTTAAACAAAATACTCCCTACGCTAATAATCAGCGTTTTAAATGCATAAAAATAAATCTAAATTATTTAAATAATCACAATAAAAAACGCCCTTTCGGGCGTTTTGATTAAAATACATATGGTCGCACAAAAATCAGGAAGAAAATCCCAAGCATGAGGAACCATTTCAAGAAGTAATATAACTTACGGTTTTTCGCTTTTAATGCTTTTGCTTTAATACGAATTTGGTACACATAGCCAAATGCTTTATTTAAACCACCCGTTTGGTCACCTGTTTCATTCGGTGAACTTGCAGCAGTCATCACGTTACGACCAAACCAATGATTAAAACGTTCCATCCATTTCACTTTCATTGGACGCTCAACGTCTGCAAAGAAAATAATACGGTTTTGATCAGTCTTATTTTCAGCATAGTGAATATACGTTTCATCAAACACAACGCTTTGACCGTCACGCCAAGAGTATCTTTCACCATCGACATCAATAAAACAACGATCATCATTTGGTGTAATCAAACCCAAGTGATAACGAAGTGAACCTGCGTATGGGTCACGGTGTCTAACCAAGCGGCTATCAGGAGCAAGTTCGGTAAACATTGCCGCTTTAATGGTCGGTAATGTTTTCAGTAAAGCTGTCGTTTTTGGACAAAGCTCAGCTGCCGAAGGATGGCTCGACTCATACCATTTCAGGTAAAAACGTTTCCAACCTGTTTTAAAGAACGAGTTGAAACCTAAGTCGTTATAGGTACTCGAAGCTTTAATCCCGCCTTGGTCATATAAAGCTTTCGCTTCATCTCGAATCATTTCCCAATTTTCATCTAACACTTTTAAATCTTTAAAGTGTTGAGTGTCGATATAAGGCTGATTCGGTACCTTTGAAAAGATGTACATTAAAAAGTTAATCGGTGCGAGCAAGGTTGAATGGTCAAAAAATTGACGATAAAACGAGTGACGCACTTTGCCGCGATGTTGGATATACAATGCAGATATTACAAAAATCGCTAATACGATCCACTTAATCATATAGTTACTCGCATTTAAGCATCTTTAAAAATACTTCGAAGGAATTTAAAATTGGAGAAATAATAACAAACTCTCGAAGAAAATTCAGACTCATATGAGTAACTATTATTTTTATCAAAAAAAAATCTCAAGAACATTTATTCTTGAGATTTCTTAAACTCAGATTTTAAATTAATTTTGATAAGGTTTCCAATTTAACGCATTCAGAGAAACAAGTGCGTTTGCAGCAGTTTCATTATAGACATAACAACCTGATTTCAATTGTGCAATTCTTAACTGAGCAAAACGGATGCGTTGGGGATCATTGGCATTTTTTAGGTATGTTTCCCAATGCTTAACTTCTTGATCAGCAGTCCAACCAATATTACTTGTATAACTTGCTGTGTATGGCTTACCTTGATATTGCACCGCAACACTATCGCTCGCAGCAAAACCTAGACTAGTATCATAAATTGTAGTCCACTGAACTGTTTGCCATGTTCCTTTAACTGCTTTATAAGTAAAGCCGAATGGATTAGTTTGATTCAAATAATTAAGGTACGAAGCATTGTCAGCATCGAACTCGTCAAAACTCTGGTTAATTTCATAATCTTGACCGACATTGAATGCAAAAGACTCTTGATTAGATTTTTTTGAAATTAAACGATAGCAACTACTTCCGTCAGGAAATTTATTCTGTCCATAAGTATTAAGAAATATACGTCCATTAGTTGTACTTGCATCATTTACTGGAAAGCCTACTGCTCGATAACCCGGTAAAACAGCGTCAAACATATTCTGACCAGAAAGATTAACTCTCTCTAGTTTCCAATCCTCTTTAACATCACCAATAAGATCCAGTGTCCAATCCGTTAGCGAATTAATATTCATCACATTAATCGCTCTATCAGTTGGCAAATAGAGTTTTTTCTCTGTGAGCAAGTACTCACCTAAAGCTTGATTAGAAGATCCATCTGTTGATTTTTTATTGAATATTTCAAAATAAGAAATATTTAATGCGTCTGTTTCATTCGCATTGTAATCCATAAAATAGTAACGACTTCCATTCGCTGTAGAATCTTGTGATGCACTACTTTGATCGTTATTTACGGAATTATTATCACTAGAACCACCACCGCCACACGCACTCAACATCATTGGTAAGATGGCTAAAATCATAAACTTATTTTTTAACATAATATTACTTTGTCTAACATTTTTATAACACAAAGTTTATCCAAAGATAAAAAAATAGACAACCCTTTCTGTCTAATAATTCACAAAGTATATTAATTTCCATTAGCAGTTCAAAAAACCAAGGCTATTCAACCGTCTTTATTATTTTTTTCATGCATGCGCTTTCCCCACTGAAATCTGTATTTTTTCACTGTTCTTTTATGATTAATTTAATTATTTACTACTTCCTCTTTTTGCTCTTTGACCCTCGCTTATCAAGCTATTACTCCCAATAAAAAAACATATTTTTCATATAAATAAATTAAAAAAAATAATTTTCAGACAATTGATGACCCTTGCGTCACGGCTTGATACAACTTGTTGGCTTCTTTTTAGATATAGTTATCGTAAGATTAGCGAAGCATAAATGTGTACCGGAGCTGTACACACGCTTCATAACATCAACTTAGAAATCCTCCAAAACTAAGGAGATCAGGCATGATCCACGCTGGCAATGCCATTACCGTCCAAATGCTTGCGGACGGAATTGCAGAATTCCGCTTTGACTTACAAGGTGAGTCGGTCAATAAATTTAACCGTGCAACAATTGAAGATTTCAAAGCTGCTATCGCAGCAGTAAAAGCCACTAACGATATTAAAGGCTTAGTCGTAACTTCTGGCAAATCTACATTTATTGTTGGGGCAGATATTACCGAATTTGGCGAAAACTTCGCCCAAGGCGAAAAAGCGATTGTTGACTGGCTTATGCCTGTTCACGAAATCTTCAATAGCTTTGAAGATTTAGACCTTCCAAAAGTTGCTGCTATTAATGGCATGGCTTTAGGTGGTGGTTTTGAAATGTGTTTAGTGTGTGACTATCGCGTGATGTCAGAAGCTGCACAAGTGGGCTTACCAGAAATCAAACTCGGTATTTACCCTGGTTTCGGTGGTAGTGTTCGTTTAAGCCGAGTTATTGGTATCGATAACGCGGTTGAATGGATGGCAATGGCTGCTCCTAAAAAACCAGCTGCTGCGCTTAAAGATGGTGCTGTAGATGCGGTTGTAGCTGCTGATAAATTACTTGATGCTGCAACTGACTTGGTTAAACAAGCAATTTCTGGTCGTTTAAACTGGAAAGCAAAACGCCAAGAAAAACTTGATGCTGTAAAATTGAACCCGCTTGAACAAATGATGGCGTTCAACACAGCAAAAGGCGCTGTACTTGCTAAAGCAAACCCAGCTCAATACCCTGCTCCAAAATTATTACTTGATTCATTACAAGCTGGTGCAAGCCTTGCACGTGATGAAGCATTAAAAGTTGAAGCTGAAGGCTTTGCTAAAGCAGCAATTACTCCACAAGCTGGTGCATTGATTGGTTTATTCATCAATGACCAAGTTGTGAAAAAAGCATCTAAACAACATGAAAAAGGTGCTCACCCTGTAAATCAAGCGGCTGTACTTGGCGCTGGTATTATGGGTGGCGGTATTGCTTACCAAGCGGCAAGCAAAGGCACACCAATTATCATGAAGGATATTGGTAACCCGCAACTTGCACTAGGTATGTCAGAAGCAAACAGCTTGTTAACTAAACAAGTTGAGCGCAAGAAAATGAAACCTGCGCAAATGGGGGAAACACTTGCTCGTATCCGTCCTACTTTAAGCTACGATGAGTTTAAAGAAGTTGATATCGTGATCGAAGCGGTAACTGAAAATCCAAAAGTTAAAGAAATCGTACTTGCAGAAACTGAGAAAAATGTTCGTGAAAATACGATCATTGCTTCTAACACTTCTACAATTTCAATTACACGTTTGGCAAAAGCATTACAACGTCCTGAAAACTTCGTTGGTATGCACTTCTTCAACCCAGTTCACATGATGCCGCTTGTAGAAGTTATTCGTGGTGAAAAAACTTCTGAAGAAGCAATTGCAACAACAGTCGTTCTTGCTCAAAAAATGGGTAAAACACCAATCGTTGTAAATGACTGCCCAGGGTTCTTGGTTAACCGTGTATTGTTCCCTTACTTCGGTGCATTTGACCTTCTTGTAAAAGACGGCGCAGATTTCCAGCAAATTGACAATGTAATGTCTAAGTTTGGTTGGCCAATGGGTCCTGCTTACCTCATCGACGTTGTTGGTATTGATACAGGTGTGCATGGTGCAGAAGTCATGGCGGAAGGTTTCCCTGACCGTATGAAGCCAGACTACAAAGGTGCAATCCAAGCAATGTATGAAGCGAAGCGTCTTGGTCAAAAAAATGACGTAGGTTTCTACAAATACGAACTCGACAAGAAAGGCAAGAAAGCAAAAACTGTTGATCCAACAGCGTATGAAGTGATTGCTCCGTTCGTAACTGGCGAAAAACGCGAATTTGATAACCAAGAAATCATTGACCGTATGATGCTTGCTTTCTGTAACGAAACAGTTCGTTGCTTAGAAGACAAGATTGTAGCAACTGCATCTGAAGCAGACATGGCGATGATTATGGGTGTAGGTTTCCCTCCATTCCGTGGTGGTCCATGCCGTTACATCGACCAAACAGGTGTTGCTGAATACGTTGCACTTTGCAACAAATATGCACACTTAGGTAAGGCTTATGAAGCGCCGCAAATGTTGCGCGACATGGCTGCTAACAACAAAAAATTCTACGGTTAAGGAGCGACGTGAATGGCTACTTTAAATCCACGTGACGTTGTGATTGTTGATGGCGTTCGTTCTGCCATGGGCAAATCTAAAAACGGTATGTTCCGTAATGTACGTGCCGACAGTTTATCTGCTGAACTTGTACGTGCGCTCGTTGCCCGTAACCAGTTTGATGTAAATGAAGTTGAAGATCTGATTTGGGGCTGTGTAAACCAGACTCTAGAACAAGGTATGAACATTGGTCGTAACATCGGTTTATTGGCTGACTTGCCTAAAACTGTTGCTGGTCAAACAGTGAACCGTCTTTGTGGTTCGTCTATGCAGGCAATCCACACTGCGGCAGCACAAATTGCAACTAACCAAGGTGATATTTTCATTATTGGTGGTGTAGAGCACATGGGCCATGTAGGGATGATGCACGGCATCGACTTAAACCCAGAAGCTTCTAAACACTATGCGAAAGCATCTAACATGATGGGCTTAACTGCTGAAATGTTAGGTCGCATGAACGGCATTACGCGTGAAGAACAAGATGCGTTTGGTGTTGAATCTCATCGCCGTGCTTGGGCTGCAACTCAAGAAGGTCGTTTCAAAAATGAAATCGTTGGTGTTGAAGGCCACGATGCAAATGGCTTTAAAATCCTTTGTGACATTGACGAAGTTATTCGCCCAGATGCGAACCTTGAAGCGTTCAAAGCATTAAAACCTGTATTTGACCCTAAAGGTGGTTCAGTAACAGCAGCAACTTCTTCTGCTCTTTCTGACGGTGCTTCTGCAATGTTACTTATGTCTGCTGAACGTGCTCAAGCATTAGGTTTAAAACCACGTGCTGTAATTCGCTCTATGGCAGTCGCAGGCTGTGACGCAGCAATCATGGGTTATGGTCCAGTTCCAGCAACTCAAAAAGCGCTTAAACGTGCTGGTTTAACGATGGCCGATATTCAAACTATCGAATTAAACGAAGCATTTGCTGCTCAAGGCTTATCAGTAATGAAAGGCTTAGGCGTTTATGACAAGCAAGACATCATTAACTTAAATGGTGGTGCGATTGCTTTGGGTCACCCACTAGGCTGTTCTGGTGCACGTATCACCACTACGTTGTTAAACGTAATGGAACAACAAGATACTCAAATTGGTCTTGCGACTATGTGTATTGGCCTTGGTCAAGGTATTGCAACGATTATCGAACGTGTTTAATTAACACCTAGATAGAAAAATCCCCGCTCAATGCGGGGATTTTTATTTTATCGGCCTTTTAAACCGTCTTGAATTTGCTGTTGTAAATTTATAATGTCATTAAGATTTACTTTCATCGTACCATCACGATAAGCATCAACATTACTTCGGTTAATGTTCAGCGGCTTTAACATTTCAAAAAGACCATTGGTTGGGTCAGAAGACTGGATCCCACCCGCTACGGCTAGAATATATTCTCGTAAAAATGGAGAAAGTTGTGAGAGATCAGGCTGCGCCATAACGGGCTGATAATCTATGGTCGTCATCCCTTCTGGGACTAAAGCATTCTGTATATCATTATGTATTTTATATTCATGGTGTTGTAGTGCTTGGCGTACCTTCTTATCTTCTTGAAACGGCACAAAGCCCACCTCATCACGTAGCTCAGATTCAGCCATAACGCGAATAGTGGGTAAAGTCGTTACTTCTTCTGCCTGAACAGTTGGTAAACCCATAAAAGCAAATGCAGCGATTAAAGCTGATTGTTTTAGAAAGTTCATAACTAGCTCCAAAAAATCAGTCATCCTATTTCAATCAAAAGATGAAGATTCAAATAAAGGTCTCTATAAATAGGCTACAACAAACTGTATCTGGATTCAGTAAGGCTCAGATAAACGGTTAAATGGTAAATAACATTAGATTTTTAAAATCATTAAAAAGAAGTCTATAAAAGATTTTAGAAATAAATCTGAATATGGCTAAGTCATATCGTATTGTCAGATTTAAATATTACGATTTTTTGTCTATAGTCAGCCTCTTATAAATCCATTGAATTCAACAGAAATAATGAACTTTAAAATATTAAATCAGAATATTCTTATAAGCTGTTTACTAGTCAGTCTCTTTCTCACTGGTTGTGCGCGTAATCGGATTATTGGTGAAAACACGCGAGAGCTATTTACAAAACATGACTCAGGATATGAATGGATCACTTTAATTGAAGATGATGTAATTGCATTTGGTAAACCATCAGTATCGCTCCCTAATGAGCCAGAAGACAGTATTGTCATCGCCGGGAAAAAATATAGTTATGTTATTAGTGAAGGCGGTAATGATTTCGTTCAACTAATTAGTCAATTAAATCCACAATATATTCAAATCAGTAATGAGCTAGATTTTAATGCTCCAGCTTCGAATAGTAACCGTTTTTACGGACATATTAGATTTTCTTACACCCCACCTAATAGGAAATTGAACGAGAAAGAAGCAGCTTTATTTAAAAAATATGGTGTAGTTCCATGTGACTATGAAAAGACATTAGAACTACATAAATTTGAGTTAAATCTTAAAGGAACTGTTTATCCTCCTGTAAACAATCTTAAAACAATAACCCCTTTATCTAAGCCATATCACGTTAGAATCCAATATCTTCACGATAAAAGCGGAAAAGTGCCCTTATCAACTAAAGAGAAGCTAGCAAGTTTACCACTGCTTCCGTTTACCTTAACTTTCGATATTATCGCTTTACCTGCGAAAGTTATGGGTATCATTTACCAGCCTTAATAGATTACGAATAAAAATTACAAACTTTCAGTAAAGATAAAAAATCCCCACTCAATGCGGGGATTTTTTATTAATCATTTAACATTTTTTTTAAAGAATCGACTAATTGTGGAAATGACGTATAACCTTCCCGACCTAAAAAATGTCCGCCATTAGGAACAGTAATGTACGGTGCATCAATATCCTTAGCCAATTGAATCGTCAGTTTTGGTGGAACTAAATCATCATTATCAGACAAATACACCAGCTTTTTGTTTATACCCTTAAAGTAATTGGTGTCGACTTTGCTCTTTGTTATATAAGCTGTGAGGGGTGAAGAATCTGCAATTGGTCCAGAGAATCCAGATACTAAAATCATTCCTCCAATATGTTGATAACCATGTCTTTGCAAAAAGTGCAGTAAGGTAATGACACCCAAACTATGTGCCACAAAATAAGTATTTTCATTAACCTCTGGTATCTGTTCATCTAAAACCTTCTGCCAAGCATCTACATTGGGATGCTCAGAATCTGGAAATGGTATTAAAGTAACAGAGGTATTTTCTTCTTCTATTTGATGTTTTAGGTCCAAGAACCAGTGATCATGTATAGAAGCCGAATAACCGTGAAGTACAAATATTTGACGCATGTTCTTCTCCTGATGTTCCAGTGTTTTGGCATTTGCAACAAATGACATCCATCCGAATAACACCAATAAAATGAGTTTTCTGATCATTGAACAAGTACCATTTTGAAAGATAAAAACATGCTAAACTATGACACCACTGTTAAGGTCAAGCCTATTTTATGAACCTCGCTAAAGTCGCCGAGCTTACAAAAGTCAGTCCGCGTATGCTGCGTTATTATGAAAGTTTAGGCCTAATACAACCGCACCGCGCAAGCAATAACTATCGAAGTTATACCCAAAAAGATGTTGAAAATATTAGGAAAATTAAAATATTAAATGATGCAGGTATGACTCTAAAAGACATTCAGGTGTTATTACCATGTTTTGATTTAGATGAAAGGGTATTTACGCTCTGCCCTATTGTTCAAGAAAAGCTACAAACAGAACTGATGCATGTCTCTGAGCAGTTAAACAAACTACAAACTTCTCAAAGTTTATTACAATCTTTCTTGATAAAAGGCAAAGCTGAGAGCACCAATACATAGTAGTTGATGCTCATACTGCAATTATTCTTCTAGCTCATTTTCTAAAGCAGCCACGTTCTTTTTCTTAATACTTTCAATTTTTGCATTAAGCTTTAAAACATGCTGGTAAAGCTCGTTAAATTTTTTAACTTGAGCATTTTCATGAAAAAGAATCATATGATCTTTCTTTTGCCACGAATAATTTTTTAGAAGTTTAAACATTTCCTCTGCGTCATCTAAAATTTGTAGCTCAATCACAAAAATTGCATGATCCTGATCAGCCTTTTGCTGAGTTCCCAATTTCATTTCAAGTAGTTGTCTCGTATCTGCATCAACAGATAATTCCTGAATTTTAGCGAGAAAAGTCTTATGAATTGATTCATATTCAGATTGATATTTATCTGAAGCTTTTCGAACATCCGCCAACATCTTTTCTGTTTCAGCATATTTTTGTTTTTTATCAAGGTCCAAACGGTCAACATTTAAAAAAGTATCCCACTTTGCAGCTTTTAGTTCTCTTAAATATTCATTGCGGGCATTTACGTTTTGAACCCAATAACTTAAAAGAAACTCTGAGACTTGCTTATAGTGTCCTGCAAGCCGTTTATCATGAATATCGAGTTGTACAGGTTTAGACCAATCTTGAGCTTGCTCATAAAGTTCACTCATTTTTTCATTCATCACGACATCGAACATTTCGCTACTGTCTTTAGCTTGTTGCTGTTTGATATGTTGATAGGAAAAAAAGACAATACCTGCAATCACCACCAGACCTGCAATTGCAATCAAAATTCGGCGCATACACACCTCCTATTTCCATTCTTATAGTTTTGCTCTTTATAGTTATAAAATAGAGCTCTTACTTCTTTATATGTCATTTATTTCATAATACGCAACACTCTATTCGCTATTCAATGCTTTAAATCCTTGCACATCATCCCTATTATGATGGGTAATTAAAATTTATGAGATTCTCCCATGCGTGTTGATGTCTGGTCTGATGTAGTTTGTCCTTTCTGTTACATCGGCAAAAAACGCCTTGAACATGTCGCGGCTGAAGCTGGTATTGAACTTGATATTCATTGGCATAGTTTCGAATTAGATCCGAATGCGCCAGCAACACATGACACTTCAAATACTGAGCGTTTAGCGAAAAAATATGGCCGTACCTATGAAGAGATGGAAGAAATGGAGCGCAACATTGCGGCCATGGCTGCCTCTGAAGGTATCGACTTCCAATGGCAAAAAGCCAACTCAGGCAATAGCTTTAACGCTCACCGTATTATTCACCTTGCCCAAAGTAAAGGTTTAGGTAATCAAGCAAAAGAAGCCTTTTTCCATGCTTATATGACTGAAGGTTTAGCGATTGGTGAACGTGAAGTCGTAGAGGAAATTGCTTCTCGTATTGGCCTTGATAATGCCGAAGTTGAATATGTACTCGATACGAATGAATTGGCTGACTTCGTTCGTCATGACGAGAAAATTGCGCACGAGCAGCTCAATGTAACTGGCGTACCATTCTTTGTATTTGATCAAAGAATTGCGCTTGCAGGTGCACAGCCTCGTGAAGTGTTTTTACAAGTGTTAGAACAAGCACAGCTCAAAGCAAATGCTGAAGAAATCGAGCAAGATGACGCAGCTGTTTGTAATGATGAAACATGTGATATTCCACAAGATAAACAGTCTTAATTGTAAAGTGTGAACAAATCGTATGTTTTATCACCGTTTTAGCAATAGAGCGTTCTAAAAAAAGAACTATTCAATTGTTTAAAATGTGTTTATGATTGTGGCTTAGAATATTCGCGCTGTAATGTTCTGTTTTTTATGTGTTTAATGATCGGAATTTGAAGTTTCCTTGATCTAAAACCCCCCTAGTTTGGGGGATTTTTTTTGCTTAAAAATTCTCGCTAATAGCTTAAACTTTTTAACTTATTTCAAATATGTAAGAAAAGTTAAATTTACTTAACTTTTGTGTCGTCCTCTTGATTTTATTAGAAAAATCAACAAAAGTGACAATAACAACAAAACATAAAAGATAGATATGAAAACATTTCACGTTATTACGTATCGGCAGCTTTTCGCACTTGTAACTTTAGGATTTGGTTCAGTATGCATGGCTCATGCAGAAGTAAACTCTTCTTCAACTCAGCAAGTCAAAGGTTCGTCATCTGGAGTACAAACCGAAGAAAATAAAGATGAAAATCTTTTAGATCAAATCCCAAGGTGGATTGATGCCACCCCAACGATTTTTCCGGAACAGTCCAATCAACCTATTGTTCCACCCACCGAGCAAACCGAAGATCAGACTTGGTTTGACCGTAAGCAAAAGAAAATTCGAAATTGGGCTGATCATACATCTGAAAAAATTGATAACTGGTTTGGTGAAGTCGACCCTCAAAAACCAGCTACCGCAACCATCCGTGTAATGGTTGATAACTATTGGAATGAGTACGATAACTTTGAAATCAAACCCAGAATACGAGGGAAGATTAAACTCCCTACGCTAGAGAAACGCTTAAGCGTGGTGTTTGGTGATGACTCTTTAGATAACGAATTTAATAATAGTCCAGCCAATATTAACCAAAACCCAAATCAGGATTCAAATAAGAAACTTGATACTAAACGAACACGAGATGACAACAGTTCAATCGCATTACGTTGGTCAAATTTCTCTAAAAAACTGCCGTTTGAAACAGATGCCGACCTAGGTATCCGTTCTGGAGACGACGTGTATGTTCGCTTAAAAGCATCGAGAAATTGGCAACTCCGTAATGACTTTAAGTTTTATGCTGAAGAGATTTATCGCTATGGCATTCATAGTGAAAATTATTTACGTACTAACCTAGAGCTTACCCATGCTCGTCCAAATCAACCGATCTTATCGAACCAGTTCAGCTTAACGTATGCCGATGATCAAGATGATGATTTAACATGGGAAAACCGAGTTTTCCGCGAACATAGTTTCTTTGCAAACAACCGTTTTAACTATGGTATTTATACAGGTGGCTATTACAACGACAACGATTTACGCTTAAACAGTTGGGGTCCATTTGTATCATGGCGTCAGCCACTCTTTCGTGAATGGTTCTTTGTACAAGGCGACGTCAATTACTTTAATGACCACCGTGAAGACCGTAACCATTTTGTCAGCACATTCTTACGTTTAGAAGCACTGTTCTAATTGTTACAGATCACCTTGGAGGCTGTCTCCAAGGTGGTGAAAAATAAAATACTTTTAAATAAAAATTTAAGCTTTTTCCCTTACAATACTGAGCTAACTTTTGATTCCTGATTTTCAGAAAAATGAATCAATGCTCTTCTTTTTCATTCGAATATAAATCTAAAGCCTTACTTTGTATTTATAGTTTAGGTATGCTGGTTTTAATTCCTCATACGCAACTTTTCTCTACTTCTTTCAAACATCAACGCTCTACAAGACGATCTCTACATTCGTCCATCCTATTCATAAAAAGTAACAGTCACACTCTCTCTTTTTCACCTTCACCCTGTGAAGCAGAAACAAATAATGATTCAGATGCCGCACTTATTCAGGATCTGATGGCGGTGTTTGGAAATGATACGTTATGGAGCCGTGCAACTCAGCCCAAGCACCCTTATAAAACCTTAGGTAAGAAAAAGAAGAAAGCTTCAACACCTCATATTTCAGTTAGTAATCCACTTACCGCAGGCTGGGATACGATTTCAACATGGATGCCTTTCGAAAATAATCTTGATTTAGGCTCAAATTCAGACAGTGATGTTTACGTACAATTTCTTGCGAAGAAAAAATGGAATTTAAGACATAACATAAGCATAGATACCGAACAGGTCTTTCGTTACGGTTCAACCAGCCGAAACTATACTGAAACAACGCTCAACTTAACGCAGAAAATGCAAGACAACACCCTGTTCGCTAACAAATTTAATGTGAATAAGAGCGAAAATGAAGAATACAACTGGGGCAATTGGACTTTTCAACAATTTGAGTTTGTAAAAGATAATAGTCTGACTTACGGTATTTATAGTGGTGGCGTATATACCAAAAATGACATGCGGGTAAATAGTTGGGGACCCTATCTTTCATGGCGTCAGCCTATATGGCGAGATTGGATTTTTATGCAAAATGATCTTAATTTTTTTAATCATATTGATGATGATCCTAAGCATCAATTGAGTGTACAAATGAATCTGGAAGCTAATTTTTAACCAAAAATCATTAAGTTGTGGATAACTCTTTCTTTATCCACAAAAAAGCCCCTGACAGTTCAGAGGCTTTTTTTATATCGAAAAATTATTTCAACAATAGGCTATTAATACGCTTCACATAAGCTGCCGGGTCTTCTGGTAAACCACCTTCTGCAATCACAGCCTGATCAAAAATCACGTTTGCCAAGTCATCAAATTGTTCTGAACCTTCAAGTTTTTTCACCAAAGGATGCTCAGGGTTAATTTCTAAAATTGGCTTGATTTCAGGTACAGCTTGCCCAGCTTGTTTCAGCATACGAATAAGTTGTGGTGATAATTCACCTTCACTTGTTACTAAACACGCAGGAGAATCGACCAAACGGGTTGTTACACGTACTTCTTTAGTTTTAGCCTTCAACGAGTCACTTAATTTCTCAACCACAGGCTTAAATTGTTCAGCTGCTTGCTCAAGTGCCTTTTTCTCTTCTGCATCTTGCAAATCACCTAAATCAACAGCGCCTTTAGATACATTCTTTAATGGCGTACCGTCAAACTCATGAACAAAGTTCATTGCCCACTCATCAACACGCTCTGCCATTAATAATACTTCAATGCCTTTTTTCTTAAACAACTCTAGCTGTGGAGAGTTTTTAGCAGCAGCTAAGCTGTCAGCAGTAACGTAATAAATGGCTTTTTGGCCTTCTTTCATGCGCGCCTTATAGTCTGCAAAAGAAGTTACCACTTCATCATTTGTTGAAGTTGCATAACGTAATAATTTTAAAATACGCTCGCGATTACCGAAGTCTTCACCCAAGCCTTCTTTAAGCACTGAACCAAACTCAGTGTAGAACGTCTTGAATTTTTCTTGGTCTTTTTCATCTTCTGATTTAGCCAAGCCGTCAAGCAAAGTGAGTACACGGCGTGCGTTACCTTCACGAATTGTCTTAACGTCACGGCTTTCTTGCAACAACTCACGGCTCACATTAAGCGGTAAATCGGCGCTGTCCACGACACCTTGTACAAAGCGTAAGTAGTTTGGAATTAAATTATCCGCATCATCCATAATGAATACGCGTTTTACATACAGCTTAATACCTGCTTTTGCTTCACGTGTAAAAATGTCATGAGGAGCTTTACTTGGAATATAAAGTAACTGGGTATATTCCGTACTACCTTCTACACGGTTATGAGCCCAAGCCAGTGGCGCTTCAAAGTCATGCGTTAAGTTTTTATAAAACTCAACATATTGCTCTTCAGTCACTTCACTTTTGTTACGTGTCCATAAAGCACTTGCAGAGTTAATCGCTTCCCATTCGTCAGTTTTGACCATTTGGCCACCTTTAGGTTCTTCACCTTCAGCGACTTCCTCTTCTTGCCAAACTTCTTTTTGCATTTCAATTGGCAAACTAATATGGTCAGAATATTTATTAACGATCTGCTTAACTTTATAAGATTCTAAATAATCAAGCGCGTCATCACGCAAGTGAAGAATAATATCAGTACCACGTGAAGCTTTATCAATTTGCTGAACTTCAAACTCGCCTGTACCGCCACTGATCCAACGCACCCCTTCAGAAGCATCTAAACCTGCACGGCGTGATTCCACCGTAATTTTATCGGCAACAATAAAACCTGAGTAGAAACCAACACCAAACTGACCAATCAACTGAGCATCTGCTTTCTGGTCACCCGTCAATTTTGACATGAAGTCTTTAGTACCTGATTTTGCAATGGTACCTAAGTTATCAATTGCTTCTTGTTGGCTTAAACCAATACCGTTATCAGAAATCGTTAACGTTTTATCTTCTTTATTTAAGCTGATTCGTACATGTAAGTCCGGATCATTTTCATAATATTCAGGATGATTAATTCCTTCAAAACGCAACTTATCACATGCATCAGATGCATTCGAAATAAGCTCACGCAAGAAAATTTCAGGGTTCGAATAGAGAGAATGCGTCACTAAATGTAAAAGCTGGGCTACTTCTGCTTGGAAACTATAATTTTGTGATGCTTGTTCACTCATAAATCACTCCTTAAATTTTGAAGTTTGTTTGTTCTCGAATGCTTTATGAATGGAGTACTTCTAGAATTTTTCAATCCTGAATATTAAAAAATTTTTCTTTAACTAAAATGGACCGTGACTTAATACCCTATCTTGTAAGATAGAATCCAACTGTTGTTGTCTCTGTTGATAAGCTTTGGAAATACAACTTACATTAGCTGCGCAAGCATTTCTTTTTTTCAACCACTGCTGCTGCGTATCTTTTTGATTATCACGACCACCCATTGGCAAAGCATGTAAAACAATTTGATAAGTCGTTGCCATTTTGACATCTGCATCATTTAAAGAACGGTTTTTACAAATGCTTAATTCCGTCTTGGTTTTTGCTGCATCGCAAGAGAAACTAGCAGCCTGCACACTGTGAGTAAAAGCCATACCACTTAAAAGTGCTAGGCCTATGGCGAATTTTCTATTCATGAGGTTATTCCTTTAAAGATATATAAAAAATAGTTTAAAAATAAAGGTTGAAAGAATATGTAGAAAACTGTCTGTTTTATGCTTTTTTTAGTGAGAACAATAAAATAAAAAACCTCACATAAAATCTATGTGAGGTGCCTGAGTCTAGGTTTGTTATTATATTTTTTCTATTTATTATTATGCTTAAAATTTATAGCTATAACCTAAAGTGTAAACAAACGGGTTAATATCCAAGTCGAATTTAGCACCATTTGTTAAAGTAACTTCTGGGCTAATATCCGCATAGCGAACATCTACAAATACACCCCAATTTTTTGCATCAGCAGGTTGAAAGTTAAAACCAACTTGCCCAGCTACACCAAAATCTTCTTTTACTTTATCAGCAACACCTTGTTCATCCCAAGGAATAAATGCTGTCGCCCCGATACCAATATACGGTGTAAAACGAGTCGAGTTTTTAAAATGATATTTCGCGGTAATTGTCGGTGGTAATTGTTTAATACGCGCTACTTTCTGACCATCTAATAAAACATCATGATTAACCGGCGTTGCTAATAATAATTCTGCCGAAAAAGGAGATTCGCCAAAAAAGTATTCAACTGATGGTGTAAATGCATATTCATTATCAGCCTTTACCACACCTAAAGCAGTTGTTGTATCTTCAGATGGAGCAATAACACTACCACCAAATTTTACTTGCCAATTACCAGCAAAAGTAAATGAAGACATCCCCATTAATGCAATAACCAACGCTTTTTTGAACACTTTAATATCTCCAACCTTATTTATATTTATAATAAACATTTATTTTAAATTGATGCAACACCCATTATAAAATTATTTTTATATTTATTTTTAAATAACTGTTTTAAATAAAATTATATATTAACCAACCATTTTAATTGGTTTTTATTCCAACTTAATTAATCAGAATTATTTTATATAACCAACCTTTTTAATATACTTTAAATTCCGAGTATTTTAATATAATTTATTTTAAATGCATGTTTTATTTATAACATAAAAAAACCTCCTTAATGCTTATCTTTAGATAATTATTAAGGAGGTTTTAATTCAATATATTATAAAAACTTATAAAACCATGGCTGCAATCCAACCAAAAACGAGTAGAGGAATATTAAAGTGGATAAATGTTGGAATCACAGTATCCCAAATATGGTCATGCTGCCCATCTACTCCTAAGCCAGCTGTAGGCCCTAGTGTTGAATCGGAAGCTGGAGACCCTGCATCACCTAAAGCCGCTGCTGTTCCAATCAGCGCAATCGTTGCTAATGGCGAGAAACCAAACTGTACACATAAAGGCACATAAATAACTGCTAAAACAGGAACACTTGAGAAAGATGAACCAATACCAATCGTGACAAATAAACCAATACAAAGCATTAAGAAAGCTGCAAGCGCACGATTATCCCCAATGATTTCAACCACACCTTTTACCAGTTGATTGATATCCCCAGTATGCGTCATGACTGATGCGAAACCCGCAGCGGAGATCATAATAAAACCGACTAGAGCCATCATTCGCATGCCTTGTACAAAGACATCATCTGCATCTTGCCACTTAAAAATGCCTGCTGTAGACAAAACTGCAAAGCCTACTAAACCACCCAAAATCATTGAGCCAGAATAAAGCTGTGCAACTAAAGTGAGGCCTATCGCCAATAAAGCCATGAAAATTGTTTTCTTAGCAATTACAGGGCCTTGCTCTGCTTCATGTTTAAGTTCTTCTGCATCTGCTTTTAGATCTGCTGTTTCATCTTGCGCTGTTACACGCAGAGGTTTATCTAAATCGATGGTGGTTACAGGGGTAATGGTACGATCTGCATAAATTCTTGGCTTACGGTAACTAATAAACACCGCAACCAAAGTACCTAAAACCATTCCTAGAACTGGAATTGCCATGCCAATTGGCATCATGCCTCGTTCTACATGTAAGCCATAAGCAGCACCAATTTTGTTGATATTTCCCATTAAGATTTGTTCAAGGAAAATCGCCCCAAAGCCGACAGGTAGAAAAATATAGGTACCCACTAAACCTAAAGTCAAAACACAAGCTGCTGCGCGGCGATCTAGTTTTAAATGGTTCATGACTCGTAATAATGGCGGTACAAGTACAGGAATAAATGCAATATGAACTGGTATCAGGTTTTGAGAGAAAATGGCAGCAATCAGTAAAATACCTAAGAGTAAATATTTTACTTTGGTTTCACGGCTTTTCCCCGCTTCCATTCCCAAAAGACCAATAAGCTTATGAGCAAGTAGGTCGGGTAAACCTGATTTAGAAAGAGCAAGTGCAAATGCGCCTAATACGGCATAAGCGAGAGCAACTTCGGCACCATCACCTAGACCTGCATTAAAAGCTTCAACCGTTTGAGAAAGACTTAAACCCGCAACAAGACCACCAACAATGGCAGAGACCACTAATGTCAATACGACAGAAACGCGTGCTAGTGAGAGTAAAAACATCACAGCAATCGCCACAACAACAGCATTCATGAACAAATTCAGAACAAAACAAAAGGCGATATTCTATCAGATTCGCATCTACGAAGCCGAAAATATCGCCAAATTATCAGTTTTGTAAATTAAACAGGCATTTATTAACTTTGTGATTCAATAAACTGACGAATGTGGCCTGCCACTTTTTCAGCCTGACTCAGAATCGCCCAATGGTTTGCTTCAAGCTCAACATACTCAAAGTTTTCAACCCATTTTGGCATTGCTTCCGTAATATATTCAGGACTCACAAAAGTATCGTATTTTAAAATTATTGCTTTAACTGGACACTGTGCATAACGCTGGCGAGGCGCTGTTAAGCGAGGTATAAAATTCGCACGATATAAATTAATTCCGTACTTACCGTCAGCAGAAATATTACTATTTAACGGTAAATTATCTTTTCGTTCTAAGTCTTTTAATATTTTGCCCCATTTTTCTGGACTAAACAGAGACCATACTGTTGGAGCAATTAATGGTAAATGGAACGCACCGATATACCATGATTTCGTTAATATTTTTAAGATCTTTGCAGGATCTGTTTTAAATTTATCTCTTAAGAACAGTGCAGCGTGATCTAAACAAGGACCAGAGATGGTCGTGTAAGATAACAAGCGACCTTTAAATTTAGGTTCAGTTGCAGACTCCCAAGATTGAATTGAACCCCAATCATGTGCGGCCATATGGAACTGTCGGTTTGGGAGTACTTCATCGACGACTTCTTGTAAATCTAAAGATAAACGCTCTAAACGATAATCTCGTATTCGTTTAGGAATAGATGATAAGCCCGCTCCACGGACATCATAAGTAACAATATAAAAATCATTGATTAAATGCTCAATGACCGATTCCCATACTTCCTGATTATCAGGATAACCATGTACTAAAACTAATGGAGTATTTTTCTCATCGCCCCAAGCCTTGGCACAAAGCGTTTGTTGGTCACTTGTTGTTACTGTATAAATCTTTGGCTGCATAATCATTTCCTATTTTGTTTTTCAATCGATCATGTCGTTAATCGGATAAAGCATTGCCATCAATATAAAAAAGATGATACTTATCTAGTATGACCAGTGTTGCAATAAAAAAAATTGACTATTATGGCTATTTTAAAAAAACTTCAGAACATTCCTTCAATTTCTAAATTCTTATTTAACCACTACCCACCTTATCGTGGAGCAGGGATTTATATTGAAGTCATGAACTTAGAACTTTGTCATGTTCGGGTAAAAATGCCGCTGACCTGGAAAAATCAAAATCTGGTAGGTACTCATTTTGGTGGAAGTCTTTACTCGATGGTTGATCCATTTTATATGCTGATTCTTATGCACCACTTAGGATCAAAATACATTGTCTGGGATAAAGCAGCTGAGATTAATTTTTTATCACCTGGCCGAAGTACTGTTTATGCGGACATCCGAGTTGATTTAGCAGAAATTGAACAGATTCGAGAACTCGCTGAAAACTATGCTCCTGTACTCAGAACATATCATCTAAATATTTTTGATGAATCGGGCGTGAGAATTGCTGAAGTGCAAAAGACCCTCTACATTCGCCGTAAAAAAGCAAAAGCTTTTCAACAATAAAATAAGCGCTCTAATGCGCTTATTTTATATCAGTAAACTTTATTTCTTTTCTTCAATCGCAGCACCGGCACCACCACCAATTGCGCCACCAATTGCAGCACCAGAGTCACCACCCAATATTGCTTTACCTACCACAGAACCGATACCAGCTCCGATCGCACTCTTGGTCGTGGTTTGCTTACTACCGCCTTGGCTATTTGAACCTACACCAGCACCTGCTGCTGCACCGACACCCGCACCTATACCACCACCCACATGGTTACCAACTCCACCACCAACAGCACCGCCTAATGCAGCTGCGCCAATGCGCTGGTCAGATGGACTCATATTCTGACAACCAGTGAACATAAATGCAGATAACATTAAAGTAGAAATTAAACCAATTGTTTTTTTCATGACCGTACTCACTCCTTTGTGCTCTTATCAAAGCATAATCTTCTTTTATGAGTAATTTGATCAGTTTGTGTTATCGCACTGTGGCAATCGATTGATATTTTGTAAAAGCCCTCTATGTAGAGTTAATTATTTAAATTTCAACCTACTAAGAAAACAAAAAAAGAAGCTCTTCATTAAATAAGAGCTTCTTTTTTAAATATCTTAAAGGGTAATTTTAGTATTTCCCTTTTTTCTCTTCATACGCCGCGCCTGCACTACCACCAAGTGCTCCTCCTGCAGCGGCGCCTGAATCACCACCAATGATTGCGCCACCTAAGATAGCACCAACACCGGCACCAATTGCACTATTACGTACAGTTTTACTGCTAGACCCTTTTGCATTCGCTGCCACGCCTGCGCCAAGTGCCGCCCCTAAGCCTGCACCAATATTACCGCCCACATGTTTACCGACTGCACCACCTGCACCACCGCCAATAGCGGCTGAACCAATACGTTTGCTTTCTGGACTTGCATTTTGGCAACCGACAAATAGCGTGGTTGACATCAAACCCACACCTGCAATCATCATCATTTTTTTCATTCGATTTACTCCAGTCTTCATAAGCAGGTAGCCTAATGTGTTTTTGTGGAGTCTTTATCCCGCTTAAGTAATAAAATAATGGCTCTTTAATGTGTTTATGTAATTACAACTTTTAATTGTTAAAAATGAATATAAATAAAAAAGGCACCCTGAGGTGCCTTTTTTATTGCCAGTCTAAACTTAGAATTGCTCTGAGTTTAATGCTTGGCTGAATGCTTGGTCTACTTCGCTGAAGTCATTATGAAGCTCATGTTCTGCAGCTTCTGCTTCTTGACGACGACGCTCTAAGTGGTATGCAAGACCAGTACCAGCTGGAATCAAGCGACCCACAACAACGTTTTCTTTCAAGCCACGTAAATCATCTTCTTTACCTGTTACAGCAGCTTCAGTTAACACACGAGTTGTTTCCTGGAACGATGCAGCAGAGATGAACGAGTCAGTAGAAAGCGATGCTTTCGTAATACCCATCAATTGACGTTCAAACTTCGCAGGGAACTTGTTCTGAGCCAAGACAGCTTGGTTCTCTTGAACAACGCGGATGTAATCCACTTGTTCGCCTTTAATGAAGCTTGTATCACCACCATCGATGATATCAACTTTACGCAACATTTGACGTACGATAACTTCAATGTGCTTGTCGTTGATTTTTACACCTTGGAGACGGTAAACGTCTTGAACTTCGTTCACGATGTAGTTAGTTAAAGCAACTTCACCTTTCAAGCGTAAGATGTCATGTGGGTTTTGTGGACCATCAGAAATGGTTTCACCACGGTTCACATGTTCACCTTCAAACACGTTGATTTGACGCCATTTTGGAATCAACTCTTCGTAAATTTCAGAACCGTCATCTGGAGTAATTACTAAACGGTTCTTACCTTTAGTCTCTTTACCAAAGCTTACGATACCAGACACTTCTGCCAAGATCGCATGTTCTTTCGGCTTACGTGCTTCGAACAAGTCAGCAACACGTGGAAGACCACCGGTAATATCACGAGTACGTGAAGATTCTTGTGGTACACGACCAATAACGTCACCCACACCAATTGTTTCGCCATCACGAACGGTAACAATCGTGTTTTGTGGTAAGAAATAGAACTGTTCACCACCATCAGCCGTATCCAATACGATTGCTGGACGTAAATCTTTACCAGAAGCAGGACGTGCTGTTACAGGCAAGATTTCAACAGTTGTCATACCAGTTGCATCATCAGTTTTCGATGTTGCAGTTACACCATCAGCGATTTGGCTGAAACGTGCTTTACCAGCAACTTCTGTTACTAATGGATGTGTATGCGGATCCCAAGTCGCAACGATACCACCTGCCTCAACGATTTCACCATCTTTCAACAAGATGCTTGCACCGTAAGGAAGTTTATAACGCTCACGCTCACGACCTAACTCATCGGCAATACCAATTTCACCTGAACGTGAAACTGAAACCAAGTGACCTTTCGCATGTTGTACAGTTTTCACGTTGTGGAAACGTACAGTACCTTTATTACGTACTTGAACACTGTTTGCAGCAGAAGTTCGGCTCGCAGCACCACCTACGTGGAACGTACGCATCGTTAACTGTGTACCTGGCTCACCAATTGATTGCGCAGCCATTACACCTACTGATTCACCTGGGTTCACCAAGTGACCACGTGCAAGGTCACGACCATAACAACGAGCACATACACCGAATGTAGATTCACATGCAATTACTGAACGTACTTTAACTTCATCGACACCAGCTTCTTCAAGCTGAGCTGCGATTTTCTCGTCAATTAACGTACCACGAGGTAATACAACTTCATCATCAGATGCACGACGTACATCTTCAGCAGTTACACGACCTAATACGCGGTCACGTAATGGCTCGATGACATCACCACCTTGAATGAATGGAGTCATTACCAAACCACCCGCTGTACCACAGTCAGGCTCGGTAATTACTAAATCTTGCGCTACGTCTACAAGACGACGAGTCAAGTAACCAGAGTTCGCAGTTTTTAATGCTGTATCGGCCAAACCTTTACGCGCACCGTGTGTTGAAATAAAGTACTGAAGTACTGTCAAACCTTCACGGAAGTTCGCTTTAATCGGTGTCTCAATAATCGAGCCATCCGGTTTTGCCATCAAACCACGCATACCAGCAAGCTGACGAATCTGTGCCGCACTACCACGGGCACCAGAGTCAGACATCATATAGATGCTGTTGAATGATTTTTGCTTCTCGTCTTCACCTTGTTTGTTTTTAACAACAGTGTAAGACAAGTTATCCATCATCGCTTTCGCAACTTGGTCGTTTGTACGCGCCCAGATATCGACAACTTTGTTATAACGTTCACCAGCAGTTACGAAACCTTGTTCGAACTGTTGTTCGATTTCACGAACTTCTGTTTCCGCTTTATCAATAATTGTGTGTTTCGTAGGTGGAATGAGCATGTCTTCCATACCTACAGATACACCTGAACGAGTCGCTTGACGGAAGCCCAAGTACATTAACTGGTCAGCGAAGATAACAGTATCTTTCAAACCAAGTTTACGGTAACAAGAGTTGATTAACTTAGAGATGTTCTTTTTAGTCATCTCAAGGTTGATCATGTCAAAACTTAAACCTTGTGGAACAACTTCCCAAAGTAAGCAACGACCTGGTGTTGTATCAACAATAATAGTTTGGTGTTCACGTTCACCATTTTCATTGATAACAGTTTGATGCACACGCACTTTAACACGCGCATGAATCGCAACTTGACCAGTTGCAAGTGCACGGTTTACTTCGTGAGTATCCGCAAACACCATGCCTTCACCTTTCGCATTTACTGCATCACGAGTGATGTAGTAAAGACCCAAGACAACGTCTTGAGAAGGAACAATGATTGGCTCACCGTTTGCAGGTGACAAGATGTTGTTCGTTGACATCATCAATGCACGAGCTTCTAACTGTGCTTCAAGTGTCAATGGAACGTGTACCGCCATTTGGTCACCGTCGAAGTCGGCGTTGAACGCAGCACAAACGAGTGGGTGAAGACGGATTGCCTTACCTTCAATAAGAATAGGTTCAAATGCTTGAAGACCTAAACGGTGAAGTGTTGGCGCACGGTTCAACATAACTGGATGTTGACGAATTACAGATGCAAGAACGTCCCAAACTTCCGGAGTCTCACGCTCAACCATTTTCTTCGCAGCTTTAATGGTTGTTGCCTGACCTGAAGCTTGTAGTTTCGCGAAAATAAATGGTTTGAATAATTCAAGCGCCATTTTCTTCGGAAGACCACATTGGTGAAGACGTAAAGTAGGACCTACAGTAATTACCGAACGACCAGAGTAGTCAACACGCTTACCTAACAAGTTCTGACGGAAACGACCTTGTTTACCTTTGATCATGTCTGCCAAAGATTTTAATGGACGTTTGTTAGAGCCAGTAATTGCACGACCACGACGACCGTTATCAAGCAATGCATCTACAGACTCTTGTAACATACGTTTTTCGTTACGTACGATAATGTCTGGCGCTGCAAGGTCAAGAAGACGCTTCAAACGGTTGTTACGGTTAATCACACGACGATATAAATCGTTCAAGTCAGAAGTCGCGAAACGACCACCTTCAAGTGGAACTAATGGACGTAAATCTGGTGGAAGCACCGGAAGTACATTCATTACCATCCATTCTGGCTTGTTGTTCGAGTCTTTGAAAGCTTCCATCAATTTCAAGCGTTTAGACGCCTTTTTCAACTTCGTTTCAGAAGTTGTTTGAGGAATTTCTTCGCGTAAACGTGCAATTTCAGCTTCAAGATCAATGTCTTTCAACAAGTCTTGAACTGCTTCCGCACCCATTTTCGCAACGAACTCGTCACCGTGCTCTTCTAAAGCTGTAAAGTATTCTTCATCGTTAAGAAGTTGATACTTTTCGAATGGTGTCATACCAGGATCAGTAACAACGTATGATTCGAAATACAATACACGTTCGATATCACGAAGTGTCATATCAAGTAATAAACCGATACGGCTAGGTAACGATTTTAAGAACCAGATATGCGCAACTGGAGAAGCAAGTTCAATGTGACCCATACGTTCACGACGAACTTTCGCTGTAGTTACTTCAACGCCACATTTTTCACAAATGACGCCTTTGTATTTCATACGCTTGTATTTACCACACAAGCATTCGTAATCTTTTACTGGACCAAAGATTTTGGCACAGAATAAACCATCACGTTCTGGCTTGAACGTACGGTAGTTGATTGTCTCAGGCTTTTTAACTTCACCATGAGACCATGACTTAATCATTTCTGGTGACGCAAGACCAATACGGATACGGTCGAACTCAACTGGCGCATGACCATCTGAATCCGTTTTCTTACGCATGATATCGAGCAAGTCTTTCAATTTTTTTCTCCGTGTGTCGGGAAGCCTCGCTTACCCGACTGGGTCACAAATATTGTTTTTTCCTAAAAAATCGTGAGTCTTACGACTTAGTCACCATTTTTCAGTTCAATGTTGATACCTAAAGAACGGATCTCTTTGGTCAATACGTTGAACGATTCAGGCATACCCGGATCCATATAATGGTTACCATCTACAATATTCTTATAGATGCGAGTACGTCCTTCAACGTCATCCGACTTCACTGTGAGCATTTCTTGAAGTGTATATGCTGCACCGTATGCTTCAAGTGCCCATACTTCCATCTCACCGAAACGCTGACCACCGAATTGTGCTTTACCACCAAGCGGCTGTTGTGTAACTAATGAGTAAGAACCAGTTGAACGTGCGTGCATCTTGTCATCAACCAAGTGGTTCAACTTCAACATGTACATGTAACCAACAGTTACTGGACGGTCAAACTGTTCACCTGTACGTCCGTCAAACAATACTGTTTGACCTGTACGTGAAATGTCAGCCAATTCAAGTAAATCTTTAATTTGACTTTCTTCAGCACCATCAAATACAGGAGTAGCTAAAGGAACACCAGCACGTAAGTTGCCTGAAAGTGCTAGGATTTCATCATCAGTCAAGCTATCAAGATCTTCTTGCTCGCCACCGACTTTGTTATAAATCTTGTCTAGGAATTCACGTAACTCTAAAACTGTACGCTGTTCTTTCAACATTTTTTCGATTTTGTCACCAAGCCCTTTAGCCGCCATACCCAAGTGAGTCTCAAGAATCTGACCCACGTTCATACGAGATGGTACGCCCAACGGGTTCAATACGATATCTACCGGTACACCATTCGCATCGTGTGGCATGTCTTCAACAGGTAAGATGTTAGATACAACACCCTTGTTACCGTGACGACCAGCCATCTTATCACCAGGCTGAATACGACGTTTAACAGCTAAGTAAACCTTAACAACTTTCAATACACCAGTTGTTAACTCATCACCTGTTGCAAGCTTACGTTTCTTCTCAGCGAATTTCTCATCGATTTCTGCGCTCTTCTCTTTCAAGAACACTTGAATTTGAGTTAAACGCTCAGCGATTGCTTCATCTGTCGGTTGAATTTCAAGTAAATCAACAAGCTCTAAACCAGACAATAAATCTTCAGAAAGTTTATCACCACGTTTAGTTGAACCACCGCCATTAGACTCTTGGCCTTTAAGTAAACGAATTACACGCTCACGAGCCGCTTCTTCGAAGATTTTGTATTCTTCTTTCAAGTCTTTACGGTAAGAATCAAGCTGTGCTTTTTCAATCGCTAATGCACGGTCATCTTTCTCTAAGCCATCACGAGTGAAGACTTGAACGTCGATAACAGTACCTTTAGTACCAGATGGAACACGTAAAGATGAATCTTTAACGTCAGCAGCTTTTTCACCAAAGATTGCGCGAAGCAATTTTTCTTCAGGAGTTAACTGAGTTTCGCCTTTAGGCGTTACTTTACCAACTAAGATGTCACCAGCAGTAACTTCAGCACCGATATAAACGATACCTGATTCATCAAGTTTAGAAAGCGCAGCTTCACCTACGTTAGGAATATCGGCAGTAATTTCTTCTGCACCTAACTTAGTATCACGTGCTACACATGACAACTCTTGAATATGAATAGAAGTTAAACGGTCTTCTTGAAGAACACGCTCAGATAATAAGATCGAGTCTTCGTAGTTGTAACCATTCCATGTCATGAACGCTACACGCATGTTTTGACCAAGCGCAAGTTCACCCATGTCTGTTGATGGACCGTCTGCCAAGATGTCACCACGAGCAACTTTGTCGCCCAAATTCACGATAACATTTTGGTTAATACAAGTATTTTGGTTCGAACGTGTATATTTGATGAGGTTATAGATATCTACACCTGCCTCACCTGCAACCATTTCATCTTCGTTTACACGAATAACGATACGAGAAGCATCTACATATTCAATTGCACCACCACGGTTTGCGATTACACACACACCTGAGTCACGTGCTACGTTCGCTTCCATACCTGTACCGACAAGTGGCTTGTCAGCACGTAAAGTAGGAACAGCCTGACGTTGCATGTTCGAACCCATCAATGCACGGTTCGCGTCATCGTGTTCAAGGAATGGAATAAGTGATGCAGCAACAGACACAACCTGCTGTGCAGAAACGTCCATATGCGTCACTTTTTCAGGTGGCATACGTACGAATTCACCTTGATGACGAACAGAAACGAATTCTTCTGTTAAGTTGCCATCTTTATCTACAGCAGAGTCGGCCTGTGCAATAACAGTACCCACTTCTTCAATAGCAGATAAATATTCAACTGCATCAGTTACACGACCATCTACTACTCTACGGTATGGTGTTTCCAAGAAACCGAAGTCATTCGCTTTTGCATATACAGAAAGCGAGTTAATCAAACCAATGTTTGGACCTTCAGGAGTTTCAATTGGACAAACACGGCCATAGTGAGTTTGATGTACGTCACGTACTTCGAAGCCTGCGCGCTCACGTGTTAAACCACCAGGACCAAGCGCAGATACACGACGCTTATGTGTAATCTCAGATAATGGGTTGTTTTGGTCCATGAACTGAGATAATTGGCTTGAACCAAAGAATTCTTTGATTGCAGCAGCAACTGGTTTAGCGTTAATCAAATCTTGTGGAGACAAGTTATCTGTTTCTGCTTGGCTTAAACGTTCTTTAACCGCACGCTCAACACGAACCAAACCAACACGGAATTGGTTCTCTGTCATTTCACCAACAGAACGTACACGACGGTTACCCAAGTGGTCGATATCGTCCACTTCACCTTTACCGTTACGGATTTCAACCAATGTACGTAATACATCGATAATATCTTCGTGCGATAAAATACCTTCAACTTCACGTGACTTCTGGTCAGTACCAACTTCGTAAGGACGACCTAAACGACGGTTGAACTTCATACGACCTACTGGAGATAAGTCATAACGCTCAGAAGAGAAGAACAAGTTGTTGAATAAGTTTTCAGCAGCTTCTTTTGTTGGCGGCTCGCCCGGACGCATTACTTTGTAAATTTCTACTAATGCTTCTTCACGTCCCGCTGTTGTGTCTGCACGTAATGTATCAGCAACAAAAGAACCACGGTCGATGTCGTTCGTGAACAGGATGTTAAATTGCTTAACACCGCCTTCTGCCAACTTCACCATTACTTCATGGCTTAACAACGTGTTCGCAGCAATTACTTCACCATCACGTAAAGTAATGTCTTCAGCAGTAATACGCTCATATAAGTATTCGTCAGGAACTGAAAGTTTAGTTAAACCTGCAGCTTCCATTTGACGTACGTGACGCGCATTAATACGTTTACCTTGCTCAACAATGACTTTACCTTCATTGTCAGCAATATCAAATTGAGCCATTTCACCACGTAAACGCTCAGGAACAAGGTCAATTTGATAACTGCCCATGTCAAGATACACAGGTACTTTTTCGTAGAACAAATTCAAGATTTGTTCATTGTTATAACCTAGTGCACGTAACACAACAGTAGCAAGTAATTTACGACGACGGTCAATACGTACGTAAACAAGGTCTTTTGCATCAAATTCAAAGTCTAACCATGAACCACGGTAAGGAATGATACGTGCTGAATACAACACTTTACCACTTGAGTGAGTCTTACCTTTGTCATGATCGAAGAACACGCCTGGTGAACGGTGTAATTGAGATACGATTACACGCTCAGTACCATTGATAACAAAGGTACCATTTTCAGTCATCAGTGGGATTTCACCCATATAGACTTCTTGTTCACGTACGTCTTTAATTGATTTAGTTTCGCGATCTTTAATAATCAAACGAATTTTAACGCGCATTGGTGCCGCATAAGTCGAACCACGAAGAATACATTCGCGTACATCGAACTCAGGTTTACCAAGGCTATACTCAACAAATTCTAAAGCAGCATTGCCAGAATAACTTTCGATAGGAAAAACTGAACGAAATGCGGCTTGGAGACCGATATCTTCGCGGTTTTTTGGAGTTTTGCCATCTTGCAAGAATGTTCTGTACGAATCGACCTGAATCGATAATAAGTACGGTGCATCCATTACTTGGGGCAATTTACCAAAATTCTTACGGATCCGTTTCTTTTCGGTATATGAGTATGCCATCTGGAGTCCTCGGAAAGTAAACTAAGCCCGCCTGCAGAACGGGCTCAGAAGGAATTACGCAGGCCGATATGGCCACCACTGTTTACAAATGCTGCAATTTTTAGTGGTATAAAAACGCTTAACAATATTTTTAAAAATGAAAAATATTGGTAAACATTTGAAATTTCTTGTTTTATTTAGATTTTTCTAAAAATCAAACAAAACTAACAAAAATCGAGCCGATTATTGTAACGCAAAAAGGCTGATGACCCAAGAGCCATCAGCCATTTTATGGAGCCGATTTAAAAACCGACTCCTTTTACAATTACTTAAGTGTAACTGTAGCACCAGCTTCTTCAAGTTTCTTCTTAAGTTCTTCGCCTTCTTCTTTAGAAACGCCTTCTTTAAGAACTTGAGGAGCACCTTCAACTAGGTCTTTAGCTTCTTTAAGACCAAGGCCAGTTGCTTCACGAACTGCTTTAATTACAGCTACTTTGTTAGCACCGAAAGAAGTCAACTCAACGTTGAATTCAGTTTGTTCTTCAGCAGCAGCAGCAGCGCCACCAGCTGGAGCAGCAACAGCAACAGCTGCAGCTGAAACGTTGAATTTCTCTTCGAAAGCAGAAATTAATTCAACAAGTTCAAGAACAGTTTTTTCAGCAACTGCGTTTAAGATTTCTTCGTTAGTTAAAGCCATGAGAATAACTCCAAATGGATATTGAATGGTGTGTAAAATTGATTAAGCAGCTTCTGACTCGTTTTTCTCTTTGAGCGCTGTAATGAGGCGACCCAATTTCGAAATAGGAGCTTGAAGAACAGAGGCAAGCATAGTAAGCGCTTTCTCTTGGTTTGGAAGATTAGCAATAACGCTAACATCAGCACCTTGATAAACTTTGCCGTCAAATGCAGCAGCTTTTAATTCAAATGCTTTGTTAGTTTTTGCAAATTCTTCAAACAAGCGTGCAGCTGCACCCATGTCATCTTCAGAAGTTGAAAAACCTAGAATTGTTGGACCAACAAGGTTGTCGTTCAAGATATCAAATTGAGTACCTTGGAATGCGCGCTTAGCCAAAGTGTTACGTACGATACGTGTAGTTACACCTAACTTACGAGCTTCAACACGAAGTGTTGTTAATTGCTCTACGCTTAAACCTTGATAGTCAGCAACAACGGCTGCAAACGCTTTAGAAGCAACTTCACTTACTTCTGAAACGATCTGTTTTTTGTCTTCGATAAGAAGAGCCATTGTAAAACCTCCTAAGGTGATTTATGCACCCAATGGGCACACTCCCAATTCGTAAGCCTTTCGACTTACACGCGGAGGAGGAACAAATCACACCACCGCGTCTACGCAGGCTGGGTTATTAAGAAAATTCGCTATTCGAAAATAACGCCTTCTCGCCTGAGGTCTTTGACGCTGATAAATTCTCATTCATCAATTCAAAGTCCGCCTGATAAGCAAGAGTCAAAGGGTTGCTTTGACTGCGCAAAAATAGAAACTAATTTCTATTTTTGCTACCTACTCAATCAGGACTTTAAAATTCTGTACAGAACTAAGTTAAAACTTAGTTAGAAACGTTGTTTACATCAACAGTAAGACCAGGACCCATAGTTGAGCTCAAAGTGATCTTTTTGATGTATACGCCTTTAGAAGTTGCAGGTTTTAACTTTTTCAAGTCAGCAACTAAAGTTTCAACGTTTTGACGGATTGCAGCAGCATCAAAGCCAACTTGACCAATCGCAGCGTGGATAATACCCGCTTTGTCTACACGGTAACGAGCCTGACCAGATTTTGCGTTTTTAACAGCATTCGCAACATCAGGAGTTACAGTACCTACTTTAGGGTTTGGCATTAAACCACGTGGACCAAGAATTGTACCGAGCTTACCAACAACACGCATAGCGTCTGGAGCAGCGATTACAACATCAAAGTCAAGGTTTCCACCTTGGATGCTTTCAGCAAGGTCATCAAAACCTACAACATCAGCACCAGCTTCTTTAGCAGCTTCTGCTTGAGCGCCTTGAGCAAATACAGCTACACGTACAGTTTTACCAGTACCTGCAGGTAATGTAGTAGCACCACGAACAACCTGATCAGATTTACGTGGATCTACGCCAAGGTTTACAGAGATGTCTAAAGATTCTTTGAACTTTGCAGCAGGTAAGCTGTTAAGAACCTGTACTGCTTCTTCCAAAGTGTAAACTTTGTTTGCTTCTACAGCAGCAGCAATGGCTTTTTGACGTTTAGTTAACTTTGCCATGTCTTATAGCTCCACTTCCAAGCCCATAGAACGTGCAGAACCAGCGATGGTACGAACACGCGCGTCTAAATCAGCACCAGTTAAGTCTGGTTCTTTAGTAGTCGCGATTTCTTCTAATTGAGCACGAGTCAACTTACCAACTTTAGTTTTGTTAGGTACAGATGAACCCTTTTGGATACCAGCAGCTTTCTTAAGAAGAATAGAAGCTGGAGGAGTTTTCATGATGAATGTGAACGACTTGTCGTTGTACACAGTAATCACTACAGGAATTGGAAGACCTGGTTCAACTTTTTGTGTAGCAGCATTGAATTCTTTACAGAATGCCATGATGTTTACACCACGTTGACCTAGTGCAGGACCAATTGGTGGAGATGGATTTGCTTTACCAGCTGGAACTTGCAGCTTGATATAGCCGTCAATCTTCTTAGCCATTTTAAAATACCTCTGGGTACAGGCGCCGTTAGGCTCCCCAATTTATACGTAACAATACTGTTACAACAACAATGCCCGATAAAATCGGGCGCTTTTCAACCAATTAAGATTAAATCGTTTTTTCGACTTGGCGAAATTCGAGTTCAACCTGAGTTGGTCGATTAAACACGTTAATCGTCAACGTTAAACGTGACTTGTCGTATTGAACCTCTTCCACCACACCTTTAAAGTCTGTGAATGGACCATCAATAACGAGTAATTCTTCACCTGGTTCAAACATCGTCTTAGGACGTGGAGCTTCACCAGTATTACGTACACGCGCAAGAATCGCATCTGCTTCACGTTGAGTGATTGGCGCTGGTTTTTCAGGTGTACCACCGATAAAACCTAATACTTTTGGACATTCTTTAACAATGTGCCAAGTATCATCATTCATTTCCATTTCAACTAACACATAGCCCGGAAAGAATTTACGCTCAGATTTACGTTTCTTACCATCCTTCATTTCTACCACTTCTTCGGTAGGAACTAGGACATCACCAAAGCTATCGGCAACAGCGCTACGCTGGATTCGTTCTGTAAGTGAACGCATCACTTGTTTTTCATAACCAGAGTAGGCATGAATAATGTACCAACGTTTCATAGCTCTTTTACCCGATAATCAACTTAATTAACCAACCCAAACCATAGTCAAAGCACCATAATACTAACGATGCAACAACTACAACCAATAGAACCTGCCACGATGTAGTGACTGTTTCTTGTTTTGTTGGCCAAGTTACTCGACGCAATTCGACTCGTGCATCTTTCAGCAAACGAACGAAGCCTTTACCTTGATGGGTGGCGTATAATAAACCTAAAGCCACAACGATACAAGCAAAAATTACCCCAACGCGCACCCATACATTATTTGCAGGGGCCCAATACGCTGGTAAATGCTGATTCACCATGGTAGCTGAGAGCAATAATGCAATTGCTATCACCCATAGAACAATATCTAAAGGCGAACCAGTACGAACAACTTCAGCAGAATTATTTCTTTGAGGAATTGGCGCGTCGCTCAATGCGTCACGCGATTTATCATTCGACATTTTTGTACTCGTCGTAGAACTCGCGACTTATTATATGAACAACTAAGCCAGCATCAAGCTTTTTATTTCAAAATATGGCAGGTCAGGAGGGACTCGAACCCCCAACATTCGGTTTTGGAGACCGACGCTCTACCAATTGAACTACTGACCTATAAAGCAAGTTGAGAGCCAAAGCTCTCAACTTGAGACGTAATTCGTCACTATATTATGCTTATGCAGTTACTTTCGCAACAACACCAGCACCTACAGTACGACCACCTTCACGGATCGCAAAACGTAGACCTGGGTCCATTGCGATTGGGTGGATTAATTCTACTGACATTTCAACGTTGTCGCCTGGCATTACCATTTCAACGCCTTCTTTCAACTGGATCGCACCAGTTACGTCAGTTGTACGGAAATAGAACTGTGGACGGTAACCATTTAAGAATGGAGTGTGACGACCGCCTTCTTCTTTAGAAAGTACGTATACTTCTGCGTCGAATTTAGTGTGCGGCTTGATTGTACCTGGTTTAGCAAGTACTTGACCACGTTGTACGTCTTCACGCTTAGTACCACGAAGTAATACACCACAGTTCTCGCCTGCACGGCCTTCGTCAAGAAGTTTACGGAACATTTCTACGCCAGTTACAGTTGTTTTAACTGTATCTTTAATACCAACGATCTCTACTTCTTCACCAACTTTAACGATACCAGATTCTACACGGCCTGTTACTACTGTACCACGACCAGAGATTGAGAATACGTCTTCGATTGGCATTAAGAATGCTTTGTCGATAGCACGTTCTGGTTCTGGGATGTAAGAGTCAAGAGCTGCTACAAGAGCAAGAACTGATTCTTCACCGTAAGGACCTGCTTCACCGTTAAGAGCAGCAAGAGCTGAACCACGGATTACTGGAGTGTCATCACCTGGGAAGTCGTAAGTAGAAAGAAGTTCACGAACTTCCATTTCTACTAATTCAAGTAATTCTTCGTCGTCAACAAGGTCGCATTTGTTTAAGAATACGATGATGTAAGGTACACCAACCTGACGAGAAAGAAGGATGTGTTCACGAGTTTGTGGCATTGGACCGTCAGTCGCAGCACATACAAGGATCGCGCCGTCCATCTGAGCAGCACCAGTGATCATGTTTTTAACGTAATCGGCGTGGCCCGGGCAGTCAACGTGTGCGTAGTGACGAATTGGAGAATCGTATTCTACGTGTGAAGTATTAATTGTAATACCACGTGCTTTTTCTTCAGGTGCTGAGTCGATTTGTGAGTAATCTTTCGCTTCACCGCCGTAAGTTTTTGCACAAATAGTTGCAATCGCAGCAGTTAAAGTTGTTTTACCATGGTCAACGTGACCGATTGTACCCACGTTTACGTGTGGTTTATTACGTTCAAACTTGGCTTTAGCCATGATGATCTTCCTCGTTTACGTCGAACCAACTACAAATGGCACTGAGCTAACTCAGCTTATCGACATATCGCCTAAAAAACAGACACCCAATACTTGAAAAGCAGACTATATAGCCTGCTTTTTGAAAACTTTGTGGAAATCCACTCAAACTTTAATATCTGGAGCTCTTATCGAGATTTGAACTCGAGACCTCTCCCTTACCAAGGGAGTGCTCTACCACTGAGCTATAAGAGCGACTATCCTTCGATGGAGCGGGAGACGAGGATCGAACTCGCGACATGCAGCTTGGAAGGCTGCCGCTCTACCAACTGAGCTACTCCCGCAACGTTGGTAATAACCACTTCATTCGAAGTTTAGGATGGTGGTGAGAGAAGGATTCGAACCTTCGAAGCTTTCGCAACAGAGTTACAGTCTGCCCCCTTTGGCCGCTCGGGAATCTCACCAATATCGCACTTATCTACAGTGCTGTTCTTTACTCAATTAACTTAACACTTTAAAATGGTGCCGGCACACGGATTCGAACTGTGGACCTACTGATTACAAGTCAGTTGCTCTACCAACTGAGCTATGCCGGCGTTTCTTAGTGTTTCGTACGTTTCGTATCGGAACGGTGTGCAGTTTAGCAAAACTTCCAAACGATGCAAGCGGTTTTTTAAAAAAAACCGCTAAAAACTCATAAAATCAATCCGTTTGATGATAATTCAACCGCTTTGATCACTGCGCGAGCTTTTATTTGGGTTTCATTCCACTCAGATTCTGGATTTGAGTCGGCAACGAGCCCTGCTCCAGCTTGCACATACACTTTTTTATCGCGAATAACGCAAGTACGGATTGCAATCGACATATCCATTTCACCATGCCAACCTAAATATCCTACTGCTCCACCAAAGACACCTCGTTTCACAGGCTCTACTTCATCAATAATTTCCATTGCACGAATTTTTGGGGCGCCCGATAACGTTCCTGCTGGGAATGTCGCTTTAAACACGTCAAGCGCGTCGATATCATCACGCACTTCGCCTTGTACATTTGAAACAATATGCATGACATGTGAATAGCGTTCAATCACCATTTGATCCGTTACTTGGACCTTACCTATTTTTGATACGCGTCCCACATCATTTCGACCAAGATCAATCAACATTAAATGTTCAGCAATCTCTTTTTCGTCAGAAAGCAAATCTTTTTCCAGAGCAATATCTTCTTCTTTAGTTTTGCCGCGTGGTCTGGTTCCCGCTAAAGGCCGAACTGTAGCAATGCCATTTTCTAAACGAGATAAAATTTCTGGTGAAGAACCAACAATATGAAATGGTTTCTTATCAGTAATCGTTTGCCCTTGAACTAAAAATAGATAAGGCGAAGGATTTAAATGACGTAATGCACGGTAAACCTGTAAGGCTTCACCATCAAAATCAGAAACCATGCGCTGCCCTGGAACAACCTGCATCACATCACCAGCACGGATGTATTCTTTAACTTTTTCTACTGTCTCTAAGAATTTTGCTTTACCAGTAATAGATTCAAAATGAGGAGGTGTATGTGGCTTCGCTTGTAAACTGACTGGTGTAGCCAATAGTTGTTCTAATTGATCTAATTTTTGCTGTGCATCAGCATAGGCATTACTCTGCTCTGCATCCGCATGAACAATTAAAAATAACGTATCTTTAAGATTGTCAAAAACGATAACTGTTTTTGAAAGCATCAACCATAAATCTGGAAGCGTAATTGGATCGGCTGTAGGGACATTCTTTAAACGTGGCTCGATATAACGGACTGCGTCATAGCCCAAATAACCTACTAATCCGCCAGTAAAGGTTGGCAAATCCGGTAAGAGCTCGGCTGGAGGTACCTTAAATTGTTTTTGGAATTCACGAATGTATTGGAACGGATCTAGACAATCTTGTTGTGTAATTGACCCATCAGCACGCTGTATAGATAAAACACCAGCATTGCAGGAAAAAACTGTCGATTCACCCAATCCGATCATAGAGTAGCGCGCCCAATTCTCTCCACCCTCAACCGACTCAAATAAATAAGCTTGTGTTTGGTCTTTAAAGCGGGCAAAAACTGATAATGGGGTTTCTGTATCTGCCAAGCGTTGGCGATAAACTGGAATAGTGTTGTAGCCAGCAGCCTTAAGTTGCTCAAATTGCGCTAATGTTGTCATGAATCATCTCTAATATGGTTTCGATTTAAAAGTGTGTTTTTCTAGATTCGATTTAGACACGCCATCGAAAAACCATACGCTTATTCATTCTTATCTCCATTTTCTTCATTAGACAATTAACTCAGCAAGACTATCAACAACTTGCTGAGGTTGGCAATCATAGATATTTTCTCCATGATTATAGCCATAGCTAACCACAATACAATCAATTCCGGCACGGCGTGCAGCTTCAATATCATTACTTGAGTCACCAATCATTAACGATTGTGAAGCAGATGTTTTTAGGCTTTCCATGCAATGTAATAATGGCAGTGGGTGTGGTTTTCTTTCAGGTAAGCTATCTCCTCCAAGTACAACTTGGAAATAAGGAGAAAGCTCTAATGCATCTAGTAACCCTTGAGCAAGTTTGACAGGCTTATTGGTCACACATGCCATTTTAATATTCAAAGTTTGGCAATGTTTTAAAAATTCAGGTACACCAGGGTAAATTTGAGTATTCACACAAAGCTCTGCACCATATATGTCTAGAAACTTTTGCAGTAAAATTTTATGTTGTTCAGCATCTAGTTTCCCAAACAAATGAAGCAAGACACTTTCACAAAGTTTTGAAGCACCCTTACCTACCCATTCACGTATTTGTGCTTCTGTTACTAATGGCCAACCGAGTGTTTGCAGACTTAAATTCATAGACCGATATAAATCGGCAGCGGAATCCACCAAGGTTCCATCCAGATCAAATAAAATTAAATCGCGCTTACTTAGTTGTGCAACAGACATTTTCTTCTACTCAAAATTAAAAAGGCATGCGTTTAGCATGCCTTGATTGTAAAAGCACCAACGAATTATTTAAAGAATAACCATGCTAATACAGCCAAAATCACTAAAATAATAATAGTGATTAAACCAACCGAAGCATTCTTCTGCTGCTCTTTTTCTTCAGCAACACGAGAAACAGGCTCATCAAAAGTAACAGGTGATGGTTGTTTTACATTGACATCCACACCCTCTGGAATAGGTGCAGGCTTTGGTATAGAAACATTCTGCGGCATACCATCGCGGCGAACTTCTGTTTCTGCAGCACGCTCTGCAAGGCTTGGCATTCCTAGATCACTTAAGTCTTGTGTTGGTGCAGCAGTTTGCACTGGTTCCGCTTCGATTTCAGGTAAATCGATATTTTCTTGAGCAGGGGCTAAAACTGAGAATTTAAAACTAGCAAACTGAACAATATCTCCATCATGAAGCTGTTTTTCTTGCTCAATACGAATATCGTTTACAAACGTACCATTTGATGAATTAAGGTCTTGCACCCATAGCAATTGGTCTTTTAAAAGCAACGCTGCATGGCGACGTGAAATTTCAGCGGCTTGTAATAGCAAATCGGCATCTTGGTGACGTCCCACCAACATATCACGATCAACACTAATTTCTTGACCAGTAAATTCACCAGTAATTGCTTGTAGTTTCCAAGTCATGCCTATGTCCTATTCATTTTTTATCAATCATAACATGCTACTACGGCGCTGTGCTTGGACGCAGTGTCGTAGTTGTTACTGTATTTTTAGTTCGATTCACTTCTGGATCAGGTAACTGCAAGGTTTGCTTTTGAACTGCTGGCTCTACTGCTACTGGGGTTATTACCGTCGTACTTTTTCCCCCTGAAGGAACCTGTTGATATTTTTTTGGCTGAGAAGCAACACTCGGCGGGGTCATTTTTTGATTATAAATATCATCGACCTGCTCAGGCAATTTTGCGAAATTACCATTTTTATCCATTGCTAATTGCAAACTATACAGCTGATTATAGCGCTGCTGAGATAGACGACGGACATCATTTGCATCACCCACAATTGTTGGGTGAATAAAAACGAGAAGGTTCCGTTTTACATTGCTTCTGTTATCTGATCGAAACAATCGTCCAACATAGGGAATATTACTCAATCCAGGTATGCCTTGACGGCTAAACTCAAGATCATCTGAAACCAGACCACCTAAAACTACTGTCTGGCCATGTTCAGCCAATACAGCCGTTTTAATAGCACGCTTATTGGTAATTAAATCTGCTGCTTGCCCTTTATTTGCTTGTACATTCGAAACTTCCTGTTCAACCTCAAGACGAACCGTACCATTTTCACCTATATGAGGTATAACTTTTAAAGTTACCCCTACATCTTTACGCTCTACCGTCGTATAAGGATTTACTGTTCCCGCTGATCCCGTCGAGACAGAACCTGTTACAAAAGGAACATTCTGACCTACAACAATATAAGCTTCTTCATTATCCATTGTCACAATAGATGGAGTAGAAAGTAGGTTTGATTTTGTATTGGTTTTGAGGGCTTGAATTAGTGCGCCGTATGCTTTACGAGAATTTTCAAAATTTCCTAAAGCCAGAGTTGCTCCATCTCCCCCGTTTTTACCTTTTGCAATCGCGGATGCAGCTCCAGCCGAACCACCCGATAAATAACCAGCAGCGATAGAAGATAAACTCGCCCCTACATTACTAAAGCTAAGTAAACCAATCCCACTAGATAAATCACCGAGTGCCCATTGAATTCCAAGTTGATCTGCATCATCTCCAGAAACTTCAATAATTGCAGCCTCGATAAGTACTTGTTGGCGACGAACATCAAGCTGTTGAATCGCTGATTCAATTTCACGCATTAATTGTGGATCAGCCTTAACAACCAATGAGTTTTGGGCACTATCTGCAATAATGCTTACACCATTTTGGCTAAAGCTAGAGATATTGTTCTGATTATTATTGTTTGAATTACCATTTAGGTTAATTGATGGAGTAGATATTGAACTACCATTTGAACCCGATGTATTTGAACTAGAGTTCTGGTTATTCCCAATCAAATTATTCATCGAATTCGATGAGTTAGATGAATTCTTATTGTTACTCGATGAAGATACTGCCTGACCAGTGACTAAACCCTGTAAAATTTCTGACAAGCTTTTAGCACTTGCGTATTTCAGACGGAAAACTTTTAAACCACCTAAACGATCAGCAGAAGGCACATCCAGCATTTCAATCATGTGGCGAATGCGCTTACGTGTTCCTGGGTCGCCTTTGACTAAAATACGGTTGGTTCGATTATCGGCAATAATACGAATACGAGCACCACTGAAATCTTTCGATGCTCCTGTTGCACTCATCGCTTCAAGTTGAGTGATAATTTCTTCTGCTTGGCTCGACTGAAGGTTGATCGCTTCAATATCGTTCTGCCCAGTTCCGTCTAAGTTACGGATAATATTTTCAAGCTGATAGATATTTGCCGCGCGGTCCGAAACAATTAGTGCATTAGTCCCTGCAATCGCAGCCATATGCGCAAATTGAGGCATTAAAGGGCGCAGTGCTGGAATTAAGTCATTTGGATTGGTATTTTCAAGCCAAATCACTCGTGTAACGATTTGATCACCGCGAACCTTATTTCGAGAATCGTAAGGAATTCCTGAGTTTTTAACATTGCTATCTGGTACAAGCTTAATCGTATTACCAGAAGGAATCGCAACTACCCCATTTACATTTAAAACCCCAAGAAATAGGTCATAAACCTCATCTTTATTTAATGGTTTATTCGAAATGACTGTGACATTACCACGCACTCTTGGATCTACAGCGAAGTTCTTTCCTGTAATGTCTGCAACTTCATTAATAAAGGCAGTTAAGTCAGCATCACGTAAATTGATCTTCCATGTTTGGGCATAGGCACTGCTACTCACTGTCGCAATCAATGGGGCTGCTGCAAGTAATGCCCAAAGTGGACGTTGATGATTCAATAAAGCCATAACTCGCGATATTTCCTAACTCTTATGGTGACGTGTTATCACTAAAAATTTTGTTGTATGGTCATCACTTGATCACCACGTTTTATTTCTATTTTCACTTGTCCTGCTCTACGAGCTTGTTCAAGTAATTGCACATCCGTTTGCCCTTGCCCAACCGTTTGACCATTTAAAGAGACAATTCGATCGCCAGGCCTTAAACCTAACTGATTTCTAAGCGCAGACGGTGTACGTTCTGTAACTTCATAACCTTCACTTGAGTTGCCACTGACCCCCATATCTTTGAGGTACTGCTCTCGGTTACCTTGCATCTGCTGAATCGCTTGTCCCAGGGCCTGTTGGGTCGTATTTACAGGTGCCGTAGGTTGCGACGGTGTAGCAGCAGGTTGTTGTTGTGAAGCATCTGGCGTCATAGGTTGATATAAACCATTTGGCAAACCTTTAAACTCAAGTTCGCGAGTACTGCCATTTCCTTGACGCAATACCACATGATCCCAATAAACTTCTGCCAGTTGGTAAGAAGTAGAACCAATAGTTTCACCAACTCGATAACGCTCAGCAGTATTATCAATTTTAATAACAGCTGAAGAAAAGCGGTTTGGATAACCCACCATCACGCCTTGTAATTCTAAATTCACATTTTCCTGAGCCGCATTGGCAGAAGGTTCATTAAAAAGTGAAAAAGTACTAATGTTTGGTATTTGTGGTTGCTGGGAACCGAGTTCTACCCGATCAAACTGCATCATTTGTGGAGGAGCAATCACCAACCAAAAAAATGAAGCCAATTTCCAACACAACCATAAAATTAAAATGGCTAAGACGACTACACTGAGTCGATCTAATTTTTGCCATTGTAATTGCTGTAATTTATCAAGCCACGCTTTCATTAGTTACCACCTTGTAACAATGGTTGGCGAGAACTAATGACAAAAGTATCTAAACCAGCTTTTCCGTCATAAGATGGAACGTTAAGCAATAAACGCTGTGTGAGTTGAACATCAAGCATCATATTGGCATCAAGTAAAAGATTCGCCATTTTTTGATTTCGCTGATCACGGATGTCAACTTGTAGCTGTCCATTGTGGTCAGCCAACTGCCCACTTAAAGAAGGCATATTCATACGATCTTGACGATCACCAATATTATAAACTAATGCTCCGCCACCCCAATGCAATTGTCCATCAACCGCTGCAAAGCCCTGCTCTTTTTTATAATTAAATTGGATATCTTTAAGTTGAATACTATTTACAGGCCATTGCCAGTTCACAATCTGCTTCAGTGTTTCTGGAGCAACTTGACCATTCATATTTCTTACAATTACTTTTTTGCCAAAACCATATGCCATGATTCCTGCTAATTGCGTATTACCACTATGAATATCAACATCTGCAGCAAAGCGTAATAAAAGTAAATCTAGCGGTCTGGTTTTCCAATGGATGGTTCCTCGTAAAGCACCACGATGCCAGTCAGCTTGCCCCTGCCAGATATTGCCACTTACATTATGGACAGTTTGATTATTCTTTGAAAATTTAGAGATAAGCCAAGTCGCCGGAATCTGTAAAATAATAAAAATTAAAAATGCAATGAGGGCAAAAAACCACCACTTCCATTGCTTAGACTTTTTCTTCATTCAGCCTTACCAACATGCAAATTATCGTCCTTATATGAGAGTTCCTCTCTAGTCTGACATTATGCATACTTTTTCAACATCGCCAATTCACTTCATATAAAAAAACCAAGCAATCAGGCTTGGCGTCTTCTTAAAGACTATAAGTTGTACGTATGACAAAATCATGAAAATTGACGATTGATCTTACTAAATGCAAATTTAGTCTCAACAATGTATTCATTTAGGAATTCAAACACTTTATTGAATACTTCATTTTTAAAATAAAAGTTTTAATTTTTTTTTAAAATAAAAAAGCCAAGCTAAATCGCTTGGCTTTTTAAGAGGCAATACAATTAGATTAAGAAATCTTCAAGTTTTGCACCTTTTTCAATTTCAGCAACTAACCAACGTGGTTGTTTACCGCGACCAGTCCAAGTCTCTTCAGAGTTGTTTTTGTTACGGTAGCGTGGCTCTACAGATTTACGTGTTGTTTTTTTACGTTTTTGAGCACCAAACTCAAGAAGTTGTTCAACACTAAAACCTACATTTTCTGCAATCTCGATAATTTGATTATAAGCATCTTCGATTGCTTGATCTTTTTTGCTTGCAATTAAAGCTTCTGCTTCTTCTTGTAAGCGTTTTAACTCTTCAACAGATAATTCACTAATATCCGGTTTCATTAATAAATACTCCAGTCTTACAGACAATTCGAATAATACAGACAAAATTTAAAAACATTAAATCATAACCAATAGTATTTATAATCTATTCAATAAGCAATAGTTTGAAAGACAAGTTCGTCAGAATAATGCTATAAATTTACTTTTTAATTACATTAATAATTATAATTGAAATATATTTTCTTAATATTTATTTAAGCTAAATGTATTAAGTCATGTCCTACTGATTTTTCTAATTCAATAATTTTACTTTTTACTTCATTTGGTATTTCACATTTTAATCCTGTCATTTTATCTATACAGACCATTACAGCTTCACCTGTAGCAACGACTTGCTGCTGTGCCTCACTCCATAATATATAAGCCATACGGAATGCGCTATTGCGCATCTCCTCTACACGAACACCTACTTTTAATACATCTGGATAAAACACGGGTTTTAAATATTTGCACTGACTTGAAGCAACAACAGTATATATATTTGGGGTCAATATATTTACATTTTCCATATATAAAATACGTGAGCTTTCAATATATCTATAATACTGTACATTATTGACATGACCAAAAGCATCCATATCTCCCCATGCTACTTTCTGGTCGTATATTACAGGGTAGACAGACAGTTCTTTCATTTTTACCTCAAATTTTAAATTTTAAAAAATTCGTATCATTTTCAAAGATTAGGTTTAACTGTTTGATTAACTCATCATCTTCTTTTAAGGTTGATTTAATACGTAAATAGCTCATTAAAATATTATCTGGGTATAAACTTAATAATATTTCTGCTTCAGCTTGACGCTCAGTTGCCATGTAAACATGCCATTTTGCAAATGTTAAAACCGGCAAACTCATATATTGAGATTCAAATTGATTAATCTTTTCCTCAACATCCGCATAGTCAGGAACCTGCTTAAGCAATTGTTGCTGGAACCACAAATAAAACACTTCTGGATCAAATTGCTCTTTGAGAAGATGCAAAGTTAATGTTTCATGCTGAATACTCATTTCCGGCATACGCGCCAAGAGTTTTAGCCATAGTAATTTACTGCTATAAGGTCGAGTTTGAATTTCAGACTCTAAATCTAGATAGCGCTGTTGCAGTGCATGTAAGTCATCAACTGAAGCTTGATCGAACTGTTGAAGAAGTTGCTGTAACCATAAATCACGATGCTCAGCGTCTAATAATCCATATTTCATCGAACGCAAATATAACCATGGTTGCTGTAAAGCAAGCTGTCCCCATAACGCAGTTAATCGCTGTTGATATGCTGTCTCGATCTCTTCAAGCCACGGCGATAATTGATGCTGATATAAAAACTCAAGATGAGTTAACGCGCGCTCAGCTTCATTTTGAGCTAAAAATATTTCAATACGCTGTAATTCTGCCAATTCAAAAGCCATAGGTGGAGATTGATCCAAAGCATCTAATGCTTTTTGATAATCTCCACTTAAAACCAAGAATTTGGCATCAATAATATTTTTTAAAAGTCCTGACTGGGTAAAAACCCGCTCGATAAAGACGCGTTGGTCTTCGGCAGCTTCTAATAGCCAGACGATACCTAATTGCTCATAAGGATGAAGATTTTTAAACTGAAAAATATTTTCTCTTTTTCTTTGTTCACGAGAAGAATAACGTTTAATCCACAGCCATATTAACTGAGCAATAAAACTCATCACGACAAAAGTAAGGACTAATCCCCACACATTTGTTTGCAATTGCAATTGGCGCCAGTAGATATAGACATAACCCATACCGTAGCCATAGCTCAATAAAGCTAAGGCCGCAAAAAGTACCAAGCTAATGACAAGATAGACCCATAGGAGATGTTTCATATGTCCTCCTTATGAGCCAAGTAAGCCAAGAGTCGATAGTTTAGGCACAGGCACGATAGATAAGTGAGACACTTTAGCAATACGATTTTTCAACTGCTGACTGGTCGCATCTGGCATTTCATTTAATTTCTGCATTACTGATTGCAGCTCATTTTGATACTCTGCCATTTTTCCTTGATTTAATGCCTGCTCAGCAATTAATAATCTTAATTGCACCTCTTTCAGCACCACACTTCGATTCATTAAATTAATAGACGGCGTTTCTACTTTTTCAATACGGAACCACTTCTTCCACCAAGATACTGACTCGGATTGATCCATCTCAAGCTTAGGCCGAGCCAATGCTTGCTGAATATTTTTATCAATAGTTTGTAGTAAATCATCAATCAATTGATGACGCTGGTTTTGAGCAATTACGTATTGTTGTATGGCCTGTTTATCCTGTTCAATTGCCTGATTTAAGCTGTGTTGCAATGCTGGGGCAATTTCATATTGAGGCAAGGACTGTTGTAGTTGAGTTAAATGATCCACCGCATAAATAAACTGTTGTTGATCAATCGCAAATTGAATTAAATCTAATTTTTGCTTAATGACTACCGTTGGCGTAATACCAGAATGAATAATCTCATTATTTATTGAAGGTGCTGTTTGAACATCACTACTCGGCTGCTGTATTTGTCTTTTTAAAGCCACCAATTGATCATTCAAATTGGCATATTGTTGTTCCGATTGCAGTAAACTTTGCTGAAGCTCTGGAACAGTACGAGAAATTTGCCACATATCGTAACTGAGCTTAGCCAACCAAGCGATGCTCAGCAAAATGATGATAGAAACAAGTTTTCTCATACAAATCCTTATAATGCCTGAATGTGATGAATCATCCCCGAAGGCGATAAATTTTCAAGTTGAATAATGTGAAAATGAGCCTGTTGCTGATCGCGATATTTTTTAACAAGTTGGAAAAGACGTGGTCCTAAAACCAAATATACACAATCAGGTTGTACATTATTTTTTAAACAAAGCTCTAACCAATATTTCCAGCTTGCCTCACTGGTAATTAAGACAAGCCATTTTTCTAAATTATAATTTGAATTCTGTGTCAGATGTTTGAATGTTGAATATGAAACTTCTGGGCACTGCCGATGATATAAAACAAAATTTAAAATCTGAATTCCTTGCTGTTGCAAAGTATCCATCATAAATTGGCGGCCGCCTTCTCCCCTCCAAAAAGCCACGCTACCCGTTTGCGGCATATTATAGAAAATAGGTAGACTAAGCATACCCTCGGAAGTTTCCACATCCGGAACATGCGCGTCAATTCCATATTCATGGAGACGATTCGCCGTGGCTTGTCCGACCGCAATCCACTGAATATGTTTTAAGTCATCTAGCTTTAAACCACTTTGCGTTAAGTACTGCATACCTACTTCAACAGCAGTAGGACTCACAACTACTATAGCTTGTGCCCCGACTAGCTGTTGATAGAGTTGAAAGAGTGATTCTGAAAAAGGTTGAGCAACCAGTTCTAAAAGAGGTAAAGACTCGACCTGATACCCCTTATTTTGCAAAGCTTCCGTTAATTCAGCTGCACGTGAGTCAGGTCGGGTATTAATAAACAACATGGCTTTAGTAAAGAGCCTTTAATAAATCGCCAGCACCTTGTTCAAGTAAGTTTCGAGCAAGGTTCTCACCTAACTGCTGAGCATTATAAGCTTCATCTGTCATTTCAGCACGTAATAATGTTTGCCCATCAGGACTTCCGACGCGACCTTCAATATGAATTTTGCCATCTTGTAAGGTTGCATAACCTGCAATCGGTACCTGACAACCACCTTCAAGATAGGCATTAAATGCACGCTCAGCACGTACACACACATCAGTCTCTGGATGTAAAAGAGGCTGTATTAAAGCTAGTACTTCTTGGTCATCTGCACGGCATTCCAAACCAAGAGCACCCTGTCCAACAGCAGGCAAGCTTACATTTGGCTCGATACAATGACGAATACGTTGTTCTAACCCTAAACGTTTCAAACCAGCGCTCGCCAAAATAATCGCGTCGTATTGACCATCATCTAGTTTAGATAGACGAGTTCCAACATTGCCGCGCAAATCAATAATTTGTAGATCTGGACGTTGTTTTAAAATTTGTGATTTACGACGTAAGCTTGATGTGCCAACTCTAGCTCCTTGCGGTAAGTCAGCAAATTTTTCAAAAGTATTTGAAACAAAAGCATCTAATGGGTCTTCACGTTCGCAAATAACTGCCAAAGTTAAACCTTCTGGTAGTGCCATTGGCACATCTTTCATTGAATGTACAGCAAGGTCCGCGCGACCATCTAAAAGAGCAGCTTCCAACTCTTTAACGAACAAACCTTTACCACCAATTTTTGCTAAAGGTGTATCTAAAATTTTATCGCCCTGTGTGACAAACTTGACCAGCTCTACCGTTAAATCCGGGTGAAGCTCCTGTAAACGGGCACGAATATGTTCTGCCTGCCAAAGAGCAAGTGGGCTTTGTCGTGTAGCAATTTTCAAGGTTTTCATAAATTCAAGCATGGGCTGGTCAAACAATACACCCTAAACTTAACTTGATCCCTTAAAATTGCAAGTAAAATCTCACCAGCAGAAATAAGATAGCTACAGGTTAAAGCTGATGTATCCGCTCTCTAAGCGTAGATAAATGGCGACGGCTAACGGAAAGTCTTTCATCAAGACCTCGCAATCGAACCTGATATTGGCCTGAGCTGACAAGCTCTAAACCATCCAAATAAGCAATTGAGACCAAAGCGTTTCGATGAATACGGATAAATTGATCTGCAAATTCAGTTTCAAGTTCTTTCAGTGTTTCATCAATTAACACACTGCCATTTTTATGACGTATCGTGACATATTTCTGATCTGCCAAAAAGTAATAGATATTTTCAACAGGAATCAGTTCAACCCCACGATAGGTTTTAGCAGCAATTTGATGTCTTTGTGTTTTTAAATCCTGTAAAAGTTCAGGATTCGGCAAAGCATTAAGCTGTGCTTGAGTAAGTTGGGTTAACTGCTTAAAAACTTGCTCAAGTTCTACTGGATCAATTGGTTTAAGAAGATAAGCTTGTGCTTGTGACTTAAACGCCTCCAAAGCATGCTGATCATAGGCTGTGCAAAATACAATAGCAGGTCGAGGGTTAAGCTGACTTAGCTGCTCCGCACAGACGAGACCATTCATACCCGGCATTTGGATATCAAGTAAAATCACATCCGGTTGATGAAGCCGTGCCTGTTCCAAGGCATCTTGGCCATGATGAGCTGTTGCGACAACCTCATGTCCCATCTTTGAAACTAAACGTGACAATCGTTCCACTGCAAGTGGCTCGTCATCACAAATTAGCACCTTCATTCATCCTCCTTGTCACCGTTAACTTGGTCCATTTTTTTATGGTTAACTCTGACTGACTTATTATTTTGATTGGTATTGATAGCTCATAATAGTGGTATATAAAGTTTCACCCTTATACACCTGGAACCTAACTGAATTCCCATAATACGCCTTCAAGCGCTGCTTAACATTTTCAAGAGCGATTCCATGCCCTTTCCGTGATTTTATTGTATCGTCTGTATAAGGGTTGGTAATGACTATACTGACCTGATTTTGCAATATTTCAACCAATACCCCAATGGTCGCTTTACCCATCATTGGTTCCACCCCATGAAAAATACTATTCTCTAACAAAGGTTGTAATGTCAATAAAGGAATCGTGACCTGCTTTAATTGCAAAGGATCAAGCTCCACTTTCCACTCGACTTGTAAACGCTCACCTAAACGTATTTGTTCAATCATTAAATATTGTTTACTGAGCTCAATTTCTTCATGCAAGCTTACCAATTTTAATTCTTGAAAACTCGCTCTAAATAAACGCGACAGACTAATCAGCATACTTTCTGCTTTATCTGGATCTATCGTAATTAAACTCACCACATTATTTAAACTATTAAATAAAAAGTGAGGATGAATACGGGCCTGCATAGCCTGAATACGGGCATTTAACTCTGCATATTGTTGATGTAACCATTGTTCCCGAACATATAAATAGCGCAGACAAAATGCGCCGAGTAATATTCCATAACTTAAATATAACGGGACATTGGTAAAATAAATGCTCCAGTCCTGCGCTATAACTGTTGTTCTTTTCAAAATTCCAAATTGAAAAAAATTGCTTATTAGGGTGGTCACCACCACAATCGCTTGCAGCATAACAAAGCCAATTGCCAAAGCATATTTTTGCTGAAGCTGACTAAAAAAATTTTGAAAATATTCAACTAAGGCAAAAAAAGACAAAATCACCCAGTTGATAAAAATCATATATTGTAAAAGGCGTGACCCGCTTAAAGCATGCCAAGATTGCGCTTCAGCCAATGCTAAAACCAGTGCCAAAACATTACTTGCGATAATTAATTCTAATAAATGTTGCCAACGATCAATTTTCGTAAAAAAATAGGAGGAATTTTGATTTCGATATGCTGTAGAAAACAACTTTGTTTGTTGAGCTTCGGCAAGTGATATACTCTTTTTTATTTTACTGAGCCACCATGACCACATCTTCAAATCCCCCTAATTCAGCAGCCCCAAACCAAACCTCTGGTATGTGGGGTGGTCGTTTTTCTGAAGCGACAGACGCTTTTGTAGCAGAATTTACTGCCTCTGTTCAGTTTGACCAACGTTTTTATAAGCAAGACATCGCTGGTTCGATTGCGCATGCTACCATGCTTGCGAAAGTTGGCGTACTGACAGAAGCAGAACGAGACGACATTATTGAAGGTTTGAGCACCATTCGTGCAGAAATTGAAGCTGGAAACTTTGAATGGCGTATCGATCTTGAAGATGTTCACATGAACATTGAATCACGTTTGACTCAACGTATTGGCATTACAGGTAAAAAACTCCACACTGGTCGTAGTCGTAATGACCAAGTTGCAACTGATATCCGTCTTTATCTACGCGACGAAATTGACGACATTTTGGGCTTATTAGAGCGTTTACAAAAAGGTTTGTTGGGCTTGGCTGCCAAAAATGTAAATACCATTATGCCGGGCTTCACTCATTTACAAACAGCTCAACCAGTAACTTTTGGCCATCACTTATTGGCATGGTTTGAAATGTTGGTTCGCGATACTGAACGTCTTCAAGACTGCCGTAAGCGTGTTAACCGTATGCCACTTGGTTCTGCGGCTCTTGCTGGTACTACTTACCCGATTGATCGTGCTTACACAGCAGAATTACTCGGTTTCGAAGCGGTATCTGAAAACTCTCTCGATGCTGTATCTGACCGTGATTTTGCCATTGAATTTAATGCAGCAGCATCTTTAATCATGATGCATTTATCACGTATGTCTGAAGAACTGATTCTTTGGACTTCTGCACAGTTTAAATTTGTGAACATTCCTGACCGTTTCTGTACTGGCTCGTCAATCATGCCACAGAAGAAAAACCCAGATGTTCCAGAGCTCATCCGTGGTAAATCAGGCCGTGTATTTGGTGACTTAATTAGCTTACTTACGCTCATGAAAGGTCAACCTTTGGCGTACAACAAAGACAACCAAGAAGATAAAGAACCTTTATTTGATGCAATCGATACGGTTCGTGGTTCACTCATGGCATTTGCAGACATGATTCCTGCATTGGTTCCAAATATTGAAATCATGCGTGAAGCTGCACTTCGTGGATTCTCGACTGCAACTGACCTTGCTGACTACTTAGTGAAAAAAGGCGTTGCGTTCCGTGATGCGCATGAAATTGTGGGTAAAGCTGTTGCATTAGGTGTTGCTGAAGAAAAAGATTTATCTGAATTAACACTTGAGCAATTACAACAATTCTCTGACTTAATCACAGCAGACGTATTTGATAAAGCATTGACACTAGAAGCTTCGGTAAATGCACGTGATCATATTGGCGGAACTTCACCAAAACAGGTTGAAGCTGCAATTGCTCGTGCCCATACACGTCTAGAACAGTTATACGCTTAAGGATACAAAATGAGTCGACAAGTATTTTGCCGTAAATACCAAAAGGAAATGGAAGGTTTAGACTTTGCTCCGTTTCCTGGTGCCAAAGGCCAAGAATTTTTTGAAAATGTTTCTAAGCAAGCATGGCAAGAATGGCTACAACACCAAACTACGCTGATTAATGAAAAGCGTTTAAACGTGTTTGATCCAGAAGCGAAAAAATTCCTTGAAGAACAACGTGAGAAGTTCTTCAATAATGATGAAAGCGTTGAAAAAGCAGAAGGTTGGAAGCCGGAATAATTCGTTTTTTCTAAGCCCATCATCATTGAAAAGGCAGGTTTATATACATAGACCTGCCTTTTTTTACGTGAAACTTACACAAACATATAAAGCCTTACATAGAGCGCACAGGACTCTACATGACATGAATTGGTTGCAACCTTATTATCAATTCATAGCAAGTGAGACATGATCCCTGTCATGTTTTCTCTTAATGCACTTGATTTTCTGTCCTGAACTTCCCCCCAAAGTTCGGGACATTTTTTTATCTATTATTTTAAAAAAATAAAAAGGCCTTGTTTCAAACAAGGCCTTTAGATATTTCAGCTCAATTATTACTTTTCGTGAACTTTCGCTTCAATTTCTTCAATTTTAGTATGGCGAGCATCAAAGCCTTTTGCCATATAAATCACTTGTTCAGCAATGTTACGAGCATGGTCACCAATACGCTCTAAAGAACGTAAAACCCACATCACGTTAATCACACGAGCAATATGACGCGGGTCTTCAATCATATAGGTCATTAAAGTGCGCGTTGCTGACTGATATTCGCGGTCAATATCCGCATCAGCTAAAAGTACACGTAAAGCTTGATCTGCATCTAAACGTGCAAAAGCATCAAGTGCATCGTGAATCATGACACGTACTTGGTTACCAATATGACGGGTTTCCATGTAACCGCGAGGTGATCCACCCTCTTCACAGAGGTTTTGTGCAATACGGGCAATTTTTGCAGCCTCATCCCCAATACGCTCAAGGTCGGTATTGGCTTTGCTCATTGCAATCACCATACGCAAGTCAATTGCGGCTGGATGACGACGCGCCAAAATCAGTGTCAGACCTTCATCAATATCACGTTCATATTGATTGACTGCATTATCTTTAAATTGAACATCAATTGCTAAATTCGCATCTGTATCAAGTAAAGAATGAATTGCATTGGCAACCTGTTGTTCGACCAAGCCACCCATGGTCATAAACTTTGTGTTCACATCTTGCAAATCTTCATTAAATTGAGAAGAAATATGATGGCTTAACACCGGATTACTCGGACTCAAGGGAAGCCTCCAACATGATGGCGCAGGGATAAAATGATTGAGCATTAAAACACATCAATCATTAAATTTTTATGACAAAATTAAATTTCAGATAAAAGCATTTTTTATTACTGATACGTTAACCAGCTGTTTAATTCGACCAGATCTTTTTCACCTAATTGACCTACAGCAGCTTTTAAACGCAGTACATTTAATAAATAGTCATATTGAGCATTAAGATAATCCTGTTTTGCAGAAAAAGCATTACGCTGCGCCAATAAAACATCGACCATACTTTTTAAGCCTTCGTTATAACTGGCTTTTGAAGCTTGAGAAACAAGTGCAGAAGAATCCATTGCCGCCTTTCTTGCTTCAAGTTTTGCCCGGTCGGTATCTACCTGCATAAATGCACTTTTTACATCAACATTGGCACGGCGAATGGCAGCATCAAGTTGGGCTTGCGCTTTATTTAACTCTACACTGGCTTTTTTAATAGAGGTTCGGGTCTGTCCTCCATTAAATAGATTCCAGTTCATCTCTACGCCCACTTGGTCAAACTTCCCATCAGTCGAAATCAGCGTTTCTGGGGTTTGTTTGGTATAACCATAACTCGCAACTGCGTCTATCTGTGGATAAAGTGCAGCTTTTTCCACACGACGTTGATCTTCAGCATATCGTCGTTGTAAACGTGCTTGCTGAATCTTTAAATTTTGTTTTTGGGCTAAACTTAACCAATCATCAAGCTGGGCTGGATAAGGTTTTTGAAAAGTAAAATCACTTCGCAGTACGGCAAGCTTATCCTGATAAGGGCCAATATATTCAGATAGTTGCTCTTGAGCTAATAAAATCTGTACATTGGTCGCAATACGGTTGGCTCTGGCACTTTGATATTGGGCATTTGCTTCACTGACATCGCTACGCGCTACCAAACCTTCTTTAAGCTTGGCATTCATCATATTGAGCTGTTCAAGCAAAGCTTTTTCTTCTTGTAAATATGCAGCAGTAAGTGCTTGCTGACGAAGTACATTAAAATAAGCTTCGGCCACGTTTAAAACATGATCTTGTTTTTGCAGTCTTAAAGTGATTTCACTGAGTGCAACTGAGGTTTTAACCTGCTTATAACCTTCCCATGCATCCATACGAAAAAGAGGCTGACGAGCAGATAAAGTTGCTTGTTTGGTGGTCGAGGTATTACTCACCAAAGCATCTGACAACCCTTCTTGATCAACACCTGGAAAATTTGAACGTTTTACGGTTTGGCTATTACGATTAATTTTTCCAGACAAGGTAACTGTAGGTAGTAAAGCACCCGTTGCTAAACCTAAATTGAGCTGATCTGCTTCAAATTGTTGTTGATTCGCTTGCCATGTCGGATCATTTTGTTTCGCGCGCTCATAAGTTTCAACTAAATCCAGAGCAAAACTCGACGAGGTAAAACTCCATAAACCCGCCACAAGCATTAATTTTATTTTCATTGTTTAAATCAACGATAAAACTTGGCTTTAAGACTAAGAAAAATTCGAATCAAACTCAAGCCATTAAAAGTTTTAGTTTTTTTAAGTGTTCCGAGTTTTTGATAATATTAAAATACAAATAAAAATCAAAAACATGCCGATCCAACCTAACCATGAAACATGCTCACCTACCAACACAATTGCAAAAATTGCAGCAACTAAAGGTTCAAATAAAGTTAAGGTGGTCGCTTTGCTAGCATTGACCGTTTTTAATCCGAAGCCAAAAAGTAAATAACCCAAAAACATAGGAATCAGCATCATATAGCCAGCTACAAGTAAATTGGTTGAGCTTTCTAATAACCCTCCACCTGTAACCAACAAGGTAGGAAGCAAAATAACTGCCCCACCGCCCATAATCATGCCCATTGCAGCTTTAGAGGCAACACCGCGATCTATTAATCTTTTTGCAGCCCATGAATAAAGCGAATAAGTTGTAGCTGCGACAAGACCAAGAAAAATACCGAAGTATTTATTCCATTGATTTGTACTATCTTGAACTGCATGACTTTCACCCATCGACAACATCGTTACGCCAAGTACACCGCAAATAAAACTTAGAAACCAGATGGCAGACAAAGCTTTGCGATCAAAGAATCGCTCTAAAATTGCTGCGATCAGTGGAGCAGAACCAATTGAAACCACAGTACCAATCGTAATGCCGGCATAATGCATTGAGGAATAAAAAGCCAAAGGGTAAATACCCACCGCCGCTACACCCAAAAGCAGTATTAAAAGATTTTCCCTTATAAATTGTCGGTTTTCACGTATCGCTCGGGATGCAACTAAAGCTTGTAAAAGACCTCCTCCACCCATCGCTGCGGCGCCAATAGCAAGTGGGCCAAGTGTCGGTGCAAATGCGGCCGCAGTACCTGTTGTTCCCCACAAAACAGAGGCAACTAAAATCGCAATTGTGCCGCCATAACTACTATTTTTAATATGGCTAATCATGTGGGCATTCTCGATCTAAAATATCTTCTGCCATTTGCTTTGCGAATAGAAGTTGACGACTGTTACCTTCTAAGCCTGCTCTTGCCATAGAGCCTTCTAAAAGAAATGAAAGCTGCGTAGCCACATAGTTAACACGCTGTGAGTCTGGTATTAATTTTTTTAAATGCTCCGCAACAATAGCCTCAACTTCTTCTTTATGTTGTCTTACCGAACTTCGACCTGAACTATTTGCGGGAAACTCTGCGGCAGCATTTAAAAGCCCACATCCTCGAAAGCCCTTCTCATAGGCAAATTCCGCATGGTCTTGATAGGCATCAAATACCGCTAAAATAGCTTCTTTAGCTGTTTTTGTTGTTGCTAAACGGTTTTGGTAAAGGTCTAGCCACTCTTGATGCCGTGCAGCAATATAGGCATCGACCAACTCACCTTTTGAAGCAAAATTATTATAAAGCGACATCTTGGCTACATCAGCTTTAGTCGTAACTGAGTTAATGCCAGTTGCAGTAATGCCATCGTTATAAAACAAAGTTGAAGCGGCATCGAGAATTTTCTGTCTTGCTGTTTTATCATTCATAGCTTTTAATTAAGTAGACCGATCTACCTAATAATAAAGATTTCTAACAATGATGCAATCTTTTTCCGAGTTATAATTTGAGCAATATTCACTTTGATAAAAATATAAAGATGAAAAAAGTTCTAATGATGAGTATGTGTAGCGCACTACTTTTAGCTGGATGTAATAAAACATCAGAGCAAGATCAAGTTGTATCTAAAGAACAAAAACCTACTGAGCAAAAGGCCACTCAAAAACAAGACAGTAGCTGCTTACAAATTATGGTAGCTATGTACACGATTAATCAAAACAGTAAAATAGAGGACCTAAATCAAATTAATGAAAAACTCAAAACCTGTGTTCCATCATTAAAAAATGATGAACAACTGAAGCTGATTAATGCTTCAACCGCCATGTATCAGCGTTTTCTAAAACAAGAATATAATGAAAAAACAGCAAAAGCGTTTGAAGCTTTTGGCTATGCCATTTTAGAAAAAGAACCATTAGATGCAAAAAAAACAATGAAAACCAAGAAAAAGTTATTCGATCAGCTTAGTACTCGTGATCAATATCTGATTCAACATGAAGGCCAAGCCTATATTGAACTCCTCTACCAAGGTGAAGGTATGTTTACTTATCGCCGTCAGCCGAACTATTTAGTTGATGTTTTTGCTAAAGCCCTACCCACTGACCAAAAAGAGTTCTTAACGCGTATGGCAAAAGACAATAAAGACATTTTCTATGATGATGGTGCTTTGGCTATTTCATGGAAAGAGCTCACCGAACGTGCATTGTTTTGGGAAAAATTTATTCAAAAATATCCAAAGAGTTATTTTATTAGTGATGCAAAATTATTATTTAATGAGTACCGATATTTTATTTTCTTTGGTCTAGATAATACGCCTGTGTCCGATGAATTTGCTCCAAACACATGGATTGATAAAGATGCGCTTCAACAAATCCGTTTCTTATCTACACAAAACCAATCTAGCTTAGCAAAACCCGCCCAACAATTTTTGAAGTTTATTGCCACTCCCGTAGATGAGCGTAATACTCAATTTAAGACAGATTTAACTGATGAAAATGGGCAAAAGAAATCTACCTATCAGATTGTGCATGAACAGCTTGAACAGTTATTAAAATTAGAGTCACCATGGAATACCAAAATTTATCGTGACTGCCACATGGATGCGGTCTGTATAGATACAAATTGACAATGCCAGCCAACCTAAAACATGTTAGTCTTTAAATCGCTTGACGGAGCGCGAGTAATAGCTCGCTGAGATTGTGTAAATTCCGTGTTATCGCAACACAAGTTTGATCACAAGTACCGTTGAACCTGATCAGGTTAAGACCTGCGTAGGAATCAAGCCATCTGAAAACTTACAGCCCTCAATTTATCTAGTTAAAGATAAATCCGCCATCGTTTTTGGTCGTGCTTGATTCGTTGATGTTATTCATAAGGATCATGTGATGAACCAGTTAACGAATCTTTCTTCTGCTGAAATTTCAGCACAACATGAACAAGATGCAAAAGATTTAACTCGCATCTTACCCGCTTCAAAAAAAGTTTATATTGAAGGCTCTCGTCCTGACATTCAGGTTCCAATGCGAGAAATTTCTTTAACCGATACCCCTACTGGTCTAGGTGGTGAACATAACCCTCCTGTTATGGTTTATGACACTTCAGGTGTTTATACCGACCCGAACGTTCAAATCGATTTAAATAAAGGTTTACCTTCAGTTCGCCAAAAATGGATTGAAGAACGTAACGATACTGACGTACTTGCGGGTTTAACTTCAAAGTTTGGTCAAGAACGATTAAAAGATATTCGTACCGCTGACATTCGTTTTGCTCACATTCAAAACCCGCGCCGTGCTAAAGCTGGTAAAAATGTCACGCAAATGCACTATGCCAAGCAAGGTATTATCACGCCTGAAATGGAATATATTGCGATTCGTGAGAATCAGCGCCAACGCGAAGCTGTAGATATGCGTCAGCACCCAGGTCAAAACTTTGGTGCAAAAAATTTAAAAGAAATTACGCCTGAATTTGTTCGCCAAGAAGTTGCTGAAGGCCGCGCTATTATTCCTGCCAACATTAACCACCCAGAACTTGAGCCAATGATTATTGGCCGCAATTTCTTGGTTAAGATTAATGCCAATATTGGTAACTCAGCGCTTGGCTCTTCAATTGATGAAGAAGTTGCAAAAATGACTTGGGCAACTCGTTGGGGTGCAGACACCATTATGGACTTGTCGACAGGTAAAAACATTCATGAAACACGTGAATGGATTATTCGTAACTCACCTGTTCCAATCGGTACCGTACCAATTTATCAAGCACTTGAAAAAGTGGATGGTGTTGCAGAAGACCTAACATGGGAAATCTTTAAAGACACGCTGATTGAACAAGCCGAACAAGGCGTTGACTACTTCACGATTCACGCAGGTGTATTGCTTCGTTATGTTCCACTTACAGCAAACCGCTTAACAGGTATTGTGTCTCGTGGTGGTTCAATCATGGCACAGTGGTGTTTAGCGCATCATGAAGAAAACTTCTTATACACTCATTTCGACGAAATTTGTGAAATCATGAAAGCCTATGACGTGTCATTTAGTTTAGGCGATGGCTTACGTCCGGGTTGTATTCAAGATGCAAATGACGAAGCGCAGTTCAGCGAACTTAAAACACTGGGTGAGCTGACTCACCGCGCATGGGAACATGATGTTCAGGTCATGATCGAAGGTCCGGGCCACGTACCAATGCACATGATTAAAGAGAACATGGACTTGCAGTTAGAAGTGTGTAAAGAAGCACCATTCTATACGCTTGGGCCTTTAACGACTGATATCGCTCCGGGTTACGACCACATCACTTCTGCTATTGGTGCAGCTATGATTGGTTGGTATGGCACAGCAATGCTTTGCTATGTAACACCTAAAGAACATTTAGGTTTACCAAACAAGAAAGATGTGAAAGACGGAATTATTACCTACAAGATTGCAGCACACGCAGCCGATCTTGCCAAAGGTCATCCGGGTGCACAGGTGCGTGATAATGCCTTGTCTAAAGCCCGTTTTGAATTCCGTTGGGACGATCAGTTCAACCTAAGTCTAGACCCAGATACAGCGCGCAGCATGCATGATGAGACTTTACCAAAAGAAGCACATAAATCTGCACACTTTTGCTCAATGTGTGGTCCGAAATTCTGTTCAATGAAAATCACTCAGAATGTCCGCGACTATGCCAACAATCTCACCAATAGCGATTCAGAGGTTGAAGAAGGCCTCAAAGCGATGAAAGAGGTTTATCAAGAGCAAGGACAAAAACTGTATCATAAAGTGTAAATATTCAAAAAAAACACTTGCCTAGCCATGATTCTCGGTTAGGATGAAATAAATAGATTTCGTCCTGATCGAATCATGAGTATTGTCGAGCGTCCAAGTTATACATCTAAAGATGTCGAAGTAACATCACGTGAATCTCTGTTCCGTGGTTTTATTCAAGTTGAAAAAGTCAGCCTTCGACATCGTCTATTTAATCAATGTGAATATACTCCTGTATTGCAGCGCGAACTTGTGCATCGGCCTGAAGCGGCCGGAGTACTACTCTACAATGATCAAAAACAACAATTTGCCCTGATTGAACAGTTCCGTGTTGGTGCTTTAGACGACTCTCAATCGCCGTGGCAACTCGAAATTATCGCGGGTGTGTTAGATGGCAATGAGTCACCAGAAAGTTGCATTCGACGCGAAAGCCTTGAAGAATCAGGTTGTGAAGTTCAGGATTTAGAACATCTATTTAGTTTTTATCCATCAGCAGGCGCATGTTCAGAGCTATTTCATCTGTATGTTGCCCAAACCAATTTACCCGCTGAAGGCGGTGTTTTTGGAGTAGATGATGAGGGTGAAAATATTCAGCTGCATTTGTTTAGTTATAGTGAAATTCAAACACTACTCGACAGCGGACGTTTAAGAAATGCCCCTGTTATTATGGCATTACAATGGCTGGCTCAACACAGCAAAACGATAATAAATCCGAAGAGGTAGGACGGTGACTTTTCAAGTCTCAACACTTTCACAAAAAAATCATGTCATCATACAAATTACCGATACACATTTATTGGAGTATCCACAGCTAGAATTTGTGGGGATGAATCCTGAAGAAAGTTTCCATGCCATTATTCAACAGATATTAAAACAACATCCCGAAGCCGATGCGATTATTCATACTGGAGACCTCGCACAAGCACCAACACCTGTTACTTACAAGCGTTACATCAACTTTATGCAAACCTTGGGCCTGCCATTTTTCCAGACTCTCGGCAATCATGACAATGTTGACCACTTTCCATTGCATAACGAAAACCATCAGGAACCTGTGGTGGTCGGTTTAGGCAACTGGCGAGTGATTATGCTCAATAGCGCGGTAAAGGGAAAAGTGGATGGTCATTTGTCTTCGGAACAATTAGAAAATTTAGCAAATCTACTTGAGGAATTTGCAGATCATCCAGTTTTACTGGCTTGTCATCACCATCCATTTGCAATGAAATCAAAATGGATTGATCACCATAAGCTTCAAAACTCGAATGTTCTTCTTGATACGTTAAGCCCATTTAAAAATGTAAAAGCTTTAGTTTGCGGACACGTCCATCAAGACTCTCTGAATATTTGGCAAGGCATCGAATTTTTCTCGACACCTTCCACAAGTGTACAGTTTAAGCCGTTTAGTAACGATTTTGCACTCGATCAAAATGCACCAGGTTATCGTTACATTCGTCTGAATAACGATGGTAGTTTTGAAACAAAAGTGTTTCGACTTGAAAATTTTAAAACCTGTATAAATACTGATATTTCAGGCTATTAGCCCTATTTTTTATATGCTTATATAGAATTATGACTAGTGCAAACACGTTTTGAAAATATTTACGGGTCGGAATGACTATCATCTTGCAGGAAAAATCTATATGATGACGACCCGATGGAAAAATCCATCGATGGTTTTCTATAAAAACACTTGCATATCACCATATTTTTTGCGTATAGATAATACGTGTATGATGAGGAATGCCCTATTATGGCGAATGACAACCACAACCAAGTTTTGGATGAACATACAGAAGTTGTAGTAGAAGGTGATAAAGCTTCTGCAAAACGTGCACGTAAAGTGAAACCTAAAACTTCTGACGTAGGCACAACTGCAAGTTTATTTGGTATTGCACCTTATCAACCTAAGAAAAATGAAGAGTACATGTCTGAAGGACAGCTCGAGCATTTCCGACAAATTCTGCAAGCATGGAAAGCTGAATTAATGTCTGAAGTTGATCGTACTTTAAATACGATGCAAGACGAATCAACTGCATTGCCAGACGTAAATGACCGTGCTACCCAAGAAGAAGAATTTGCAATTGAATTACGTACACGTGACCGTGAGCGTAAATTAATTCGTAAAATCGAACAATCTATGGAAGCGATTAAAAACGAAGACTACGGTTTCTGTGAAACTTGTGGTATCGAAATCGGTTTACGTCGTTTAGAAGCACGTCCAACTGCAACGTTATGTATCGACTGCAAAACTTTGGCAGAAATTAAAGAGAAGCAAAATAACGGTTAATTGTGACTGTTGAGAATTCTCTAGCCGAGCACAGCTCTGCTCTTGCGCAGCAGTTAAATCGCCTGCCAGAAAAGCATAGCTTTTCTCTTGCGCAGCGGCGGAACAATGTTCCGCTTAATCGCTGCTCATACTCAGGTCGGTTTGCGCCCTCGCCAACCGGCCCTTTACATTTCGGATCACTCATTACGGCTGTTGCCAGCTATTGTGATGCCAGAGCTCATCAAGGGCGATGGATAGTTCGTGTTGAAGACACCGACATTCCCCGTATCTACCCCGGTAGTGAAGACCATATACTCGCATCACTTGAAGCTTTTCAGTTCGATCCAGATGCCGAGATCATTTTTCAAAAAGACCGCCTAGACATTTATGAAAGTGTATTAGACCAACTTAAAAATGAGGGTCTGGTTTACGCTTGTCAGTGCACCCGTAAAATGCTCGGCTCAAATGCAATCTATGCAGGTACCTGCCGTGATCTGAATCTTGATTTTCACGGTCAAGCAATTCGAGTAAAAGTTCAAGATCAGCAAATTTGTTTCGATGACCGCCTACAAGGACATCATTGCTCCAATCTGCAATACGACCTTGGAGACTTTGTTCTTAAACGCCGCGACGGCATTATTAACTACCAACTTGCTGTAGTTGTAGATGATTATCTACAAGGTATTACTCACGTTGTTCGTGGCGCAGACCTCTTAGATAACACCGAACGTCAAATCTGGCTGGGTCAGCTCCTCGGTTATCCTAAACTCAGCTATATGCACCTCCCACTCGCCATGAATGATCAAGGGCAAAAGCTTTCTAAACAAAATCTTGCTCAAGCACTCGATTTAACTAAAGCTCCTCAATTACTACAACAAGCCATACAAACACTAGGCCAACCAAACGTTGATTTAGATCAGCCTAGACTGATGCTCAAGCAAGCTGTAGCGCAGTGGAATGTAGATTTAATTCCTCACGGACAAGAGCTTGGCGGAATATATTTATAAATAAAAAAAGCCCGATTCGATATCGGGCTTTTTATAACAACTGAAATGCTTTAGAAGTTTGATTCTTCTCTTTCAGGGTTCACTTCTTGAGTTGATGCATCAATCTTTAAGATCAAACTAATCATGGCTGCACACATCATTAAAGATGTACCACCATAACTAATAAATGGCAAAGTTAGACCTTTGGTTGGCATTAAGCCCATATTCATACCCGCATTTACCAAAATCTGGAGTAAGAAAATAATACTAATACCGTAAGCCAAATAGCCCGCACGAAGATAATGATGTTTCAAAGCACGGTGACCAATTTTGATACAACAAGCCAACATCAAGAAAGACAAGCCAATGACAATCGAAATACCAAAGAAGCCAAACTCTTCACCCAACACAGCCAACATAAAGTCAGTATGCGCTTCAGGTAAATAAGATAGCTTTTGAACACTATGCCCCAAACCTGTTCCAAACCATTCCCCACGACCAAATGCCATAAGTGCATTTGATAACTGATAACCCACACCTAATGGATCTGCCCAAGGGTCAGTAAATGAAATCAAACGCTGGAAACGGTAAGGCTCAAATAAGATCAAAAACACAATACCGGTGACAATCGCACCAAGCATAATCAAGAACTGTGTTGGCGGCGCACCTGCTAAAAAGAACACCCCAACCATCATCATGACGATAACGATCGTTGCCCCCAAGTCAGGCTCAGCAATAATCAAACCGACCGTAATTGCCATCACACCACTTAGACGTAGCAAGCCTTTCCAGTGCGTACGAACCTCTTTAGCACGGCGTACCACATAGTCTGCTGTAAAGATTGCCATCATAACCTTGGCAACCTCTGTAGGCTGCAAGGTAAAACCACCGATTTTAATCCAACGAGTAGAACCATTGACTTCCGAACCTACCGCCAGAGCAGCAAGTAACAGCACCATGGTTAATAACCACAGCGGGAAAGTGTTTTTAAACCATGTATTGAGTGAGATTCGGTAGGTCAAATACGCCACCACCCCAGCAACCGCAATAGAAATTGCATGGCGGATGACATAGTGAAACGGGTTCTCATGCATATATTCTGCATAAGGCATCGAAGCAGATGCTACCATCACCGAACCGATACATAACAATGCAACGACACAGAAAATCAAGACATTACGTGGCGTCACTTCCGCTGGCCATTTCGGCAATATCCGTTCATACCAATGATTGATTTTCTGGATTGTGGTCTGAGCTAAGCCTGCCATACTACATTCCTAATCATATTTTCTTTAAACCAACGAATTGACACAGGCAACAAACTGCTGACCACGGTCATTATAACTTTTAAACATATCAAAACTTGCACACGCTGGTGATAGCAATACCACATCTTCAGCGTGTGTTTCACGTTGACACAGCTCTACAGCTTCTGTAAGCGTTGCTGCATGTAAAATTTTTGTTGCACCTTGAATGGCTTGTTCGATGACCGGAGCATCTTCACCAATCAATACCACAACTTTGGCATACTTTTCGATAGAAGAACGTAAAGGAGCAAAGTCTTGGCCCTTACCCTGTCCACCTAAAATTAGGGCAACCTTACCTTTCTTCACTTCAATCGCAGCACCTAAACCATCAATTGCTGCAAGGGTCGCACCCACATTGGTTCCTTTAGAGTCATTGTAATAACGTACATCATGCACGGTCTTTACATACTCACAGCGATGCTCTAAACCTTTAAAGTGTTTTAAAGTTTCAAGCATAGAGTCCATAGGTAAACCAATTGCTTCACCTAATGCTAAACACGCTAAAGCATTGGCTACGTTATGCATACCTTGAATATATAAGTCTGAGCTTTTAATTAAACGCTGCAAGCCACGAGCAAGCCAAAGTGTACCGTCAGCATCTCTTAAAACGCCGTACTGATTTAAGTCAGGTGCATTTAGACCAAAGCTTTGCATTGGAGTTGTATCAGGTACTAGAGGACGGCTCAAAGCATCATCACGGTTAAATACAACTTTCTTAGCACCTTGGAAAATACGGTGTTTTGCTTGGTGATAACCTAACATGTTGCCGTGACGATCCAAGTGATCTTCACTCATGTTCAATACCACAGCCACCTCAGCATTTAAGTGAGAGGTGGTTTCTAACTGGAAACTTGATAACTCAAGTACCAATAACTCTGGTTGATCTTTTAATAAATCTAGAGCTGGGCGACCAAGATTGCCACCAACGGCAACTTTCTTACCTGCATCTTTAGCCATTAAACCCATTAAGGTGGTTACGGTACTTTTTGCATTTGAACCCGTAATCGCAACAATCGGCACATCAGTTGCACGGCGAAGTAGCTGAATATCACCCACCACAGAAATCCCTTGAGCAATGGCAGCCTGAATTTCTGGTAATTGTGGGGCAAGGCCCGGGCTTAAAATAATTTCTTCTGCTTGTAGTAATAATTCTTGGTCGAGTTGACCAAAACTGGTCTTCACTTCTGCAGGAATTTGATCATGTCCGGGAGGTGTGGGGCGGGAATCCGTTACTGCAACTTGGTAGCCTTGTTCATGCAGGAAATTTACAGCAGAAACACCTGATATACCCAAGCCTGCTACAACTTTTAACCCACCACGTTGTATTAACATTTTTGCCCCACAATTTATCAATCGACAGAATGGCAAAAATGTTAGCACTTTGCTGTTTTGAATACTTTTTCAGTTTGACTTTTATTCTACTTTTTTTGTGTCAGTGCGTAAAAAAGCCATCATTCGATGGCTTTTTATACAGAAAAATTAGCGCCACTTCACCGTTTGCACAGGAGCGGACTTTTGTACAGGGGCATCATCCGTAGAACAGCCACAATTGCCGCCACAACCAGCAGCCTGTTTAGGCTTCAGCCATGTCGCCAAACGCTGCCAGCCCAACTTTTGACACTGGGTTGATAGCACACGAAATACTGAAGCGGACGTTTGAGGAAATACCTTTTTAAAGACAACAATGGCACTCCACAACACCAATACAGCAACAATAAGGTAATCAAACATAAGCGCCTCCTATTAACCCCAAATGCGTGATGCAATTTGGTAGGTTAAAAATGACATGAGATAAGCCAAACCAAAGAGATAAGCCGTCATGACTGCCACATGTTTCCATGAACCTGTCTCACGGCGTACCGTAGCCAAGGTTGCTAAACAATGTGGTGCATAAACAAACCAGACCAATAAAGACAAGCCTGTAGCCAATGACCAGCCTGTGCCGTTTGCACTAATCAAATGGGCTAGCCCCTGTGCAACAGCATTATCATCAGCACCAGACAACGCATATACCGTACCTAATGCTGCGACCACAACTTCACGGGCAGCCATCGCAGGAATTAAAGCCACCACGATTTGCCAGTTAAAGCCAAGTGGTGCAAACAAAGGCTGAATCAAGTGCCCCGCCATACCCGCGAAGCTATAATCAATTGCCGGTAGCGTTGCACCTTCTGGTGCTTGAGGGAAAGTACACAAGAACCAAAGAATAATGGTTAATGCAACAATAATCCCACCAACACGACGTAAGAAAATCTTTGCGCGTTCCATTAACCCAATAGCAATACTTTTTGGATCAGGAAAACGATAGCTTGGTAACTCCATTAACAGGGCATGTTGTGATTTGTCTTTACGCAAGAACTTCATCACAAAGGCAACACAAAGCGCACTTAAGATACCCGCCATGTATAAACCAAACAGCACCAAACCTTGTAAATTAAAGATCCCTAAAACAGTTTGACTTGGAATAAATGCACCGATTAACAAGGCATAGACAGGCAAACGTGCCGAACATGTCATGAGAGGTGCAACCATGATCGTGGTAAAACGGTCACGTGAATCACTAATACTTCGGGTTGCCATAATGCCGGGAATCGCACAGGCAAAACTCGACAATAATGGAATAAAAGAACGGCCACTCAAGCCAGCTTTAAACATTAATTTATCGAGCAAGAACGCTGCACGCGGTAAATAACCTGATTCTTCAAGCACCAAAATAAAGAAGAAAAGAATCAAAATTTGTGGCAAGAATGCCAATACTGTGCCCGCTCCCGCGAGAACACCATCTACCACTAAACTACGTAGCACAGGCTGATGAATAGCCCCGTTTAACCATTCACCTAACCATGGGATTACGCCATCTTCAATTGCAGCTTTAAAAGGTTCAGCCCAAGCAAATACCGCCTGAAAGACAATAAACATCATCACTGCCAAGCTGAGTAAACCCAACACAGGATGTAAGAAAATTCGATCTAGAAAATCAGTACGCTTATCATCATGATCGACAAAATTAACCACATCTTTAAAAATCATTTCGATTTTTTGATGATGCCCACCACTTAAACCACTCAGCTCAGTATGCGGTACGGTATATTTCTCTTGGTCAAGCGCATGCAATAAGTTTTCAATGCCTGAGTTGCGTACGGCAACTGTTTCAACAACAGGAACACCTAAACGCTCAGAGAGTTTCTGTGTATTGATTTGAATACCACGACGACGCGCTTCATCCATCATGTTCAACACAACCAGAATTGGGCGGCCTAATTCAATAATTTCAAGCACCAAACCCAAGTGCAGTTTTAAGTTGGTCGCATCGACAATACATAAAAATGCATCTTGCTGCCCTTCTTCGGCAATTTTGCCTTGGCAGACATCACGGGTAATTTCTTCATCTGGACTGGTTGCCTGCAAACTATAGGTACCTGGTAAATCCAGTACACGAACTGCACGACCTGAAGGTAACTGAAAGTTACCGACTTTACGCTCTACAGTTACGCCCGCATAGTTAGCAACTTTTTGTCTTGTTCCAGTTAGATGGTTAAACAGAGAAGTTTTACCGCAGTTCGGGTTTCCCACAAGGGCAATACGTAGCGCATCACTCATGCGGGTACTCCTTCTAACTGAATCTCGATTTTTTCCGCTTCCGCCTTACGTAAAGCGAAACGAGTAAAGCCAATTTGGATTAAGATCGGATCACCACCAAAAATGCCCTTGGTAATCACTTCCACTCGAGTACCTGGTACAAAGCCCAAGCTTTCCAAACGAATTGCGACCAAATCTTGTTGCTCGGACGTTTGTGTCATCCGATCTACTTTGGTGATGGTAGCCGCTTGCTTCACTTTCAACGCTGATAAACGCACCGCATCCGATCCTAAACCTTTTCTTCTAGTATACATATAAATGAGAATAATTACCAAATAAGGTTAGATTTCAATTCTCACCTACTTTAATCGACAAATCTTAAAGTTTCTTTTAAAGTACAGTGGTTTAGAGGATATTGTTTATGATAAATAAAAAACCGCGTATTCCAAGCCCTGTTCAAATTCCTGAACATTTGAGCTTTTTACAAGGTTTTCGTGACTATTTAGTTGCACAAACAGTGAGTCCGCATACGCGAAATGCCTATTTATCTGACCTTATTCAATGCAGTGAACTTCATAGAAAAAATAGTTTGCCGAAATGGACGAGCGACGACATTTCTGATGTGCTGATTGAACTTACCAAAATAGGAAAAAGTCCACGCTCAATTGCACGTTGTTTATCTGCCTTACGTCAGTTTTATAAGTTTCTACGTGAACAAAAATTACGAAGCGATAATCCTGTAGCGACTCATCACTCACCAAAAATTGGCCGAGCTTTACCAAAAGATTTATCAGAAGAAGACGTCGAAGCACTTATTCAAGCACCTGACATTACCACAGCCTTAGGCTTACGTGACCGAGCAATGTTTGAAGTCCTTTATGCTTGTGGTTTACGTGTTTCTGAGTTAATCAACTTACGCTTAGAGCTGATCAATTTAAAACAAGGTTATTTACGTATTACAGGTAAAGGTAATAAAGAACGTTTGGTTCCTTTAGGGCAATATGCCTGTGACTGGGTAGAGCGCTACTTGCAAGATGCTCGGCCTCAACTCTATAAAAGCTCTACTGACTATCTCTTTTTAACCCAACATGGCGGAATTATGAGTCGTCAGAACTTTTGGTATGCGATTAAACGTTATGCCTTACAAGCCAATATTCAGGCTGAGCTGTCGCCTCATACCTTACGTCATGCCTTTGCAACACATCTACTTAATCATGGTGCCGATTTACGCGTAGTACAAATGTTACTGGGTCATAGTGATTTATCTACTACCCAAATCTATACCCATGTAGCACAAGTCAGAATGCAACAATTACATGAAAAACATCACCCTAGAGGTTAAAAATTTTTAAACGAATTATTTGAAATTCATCAAACAATCGTTTGATTTCGTTCACAAAGGTTAAGAAAGTTTTAACAATACATACTAGATTTTTTGTTATGCTTAGCAGCTTCTGACTATAAATACTGATGAAATAAGGGTTATCTATGTCCTTTACCCGATCTCAAATTTTTCTTGCCTGTGCTTTGGCTTCTAGCTTGTTGTTCAGTGCTTGTTCTAAAGAAAACAAACCACAAAAAGAAGATGCGCTCACAGCGACCGCACCTGCTACTGGGGAAGCTTCAACTATTATTGAACGTAATGCTAAACAGCGTTTAATTGAAACTTTGCAAAAACAATTTAAGAATGCAAACATCAACGCCAAAATTTTAGACATTAAGCCTACTGAAGTTCCTAATTTATATTGGGTAAATCTCGAAGGAATGACGTCGATTTATACAACCAGTGATGGTAAATATCTTATTCAAGGTGATGTCATCCGTTTAGGCGGTAAAGAGCTGCATAATATTGGCGATAACCTTCAAGCTTCAGAAAATAAAAAGCACCTTGCTGCTTTAAAAAATGAAGATTTGATTGTTTACCCAGCGAAAGGTGGCAAGGCTAAACATGTGATTTATGTGTTTACCGATGCAAGCTGTCCTTATTGCCACAAATTACATGAGCACATACCTGAAATTAATGAAAAGGGTATTGAGGTTCGTTATATTGCTTGGCCACGTGGTGAGCAATTCATGCCAACCATGGAAGCCGTTTGGTGTAGTGCAGACCGTAAAGCTGCATTTAACCAAGCCGTACAAGGCGTTAGTATTCCACCTGCGCAATGTAAAAACCCTGTTCGCGAACAATATCAACTTGGTTTAAACATGGGCGTGAATGGTACTCCTGCAATCTATAATGTTGATGGCGAGTACTTGGGTGGCTACTTAACACCAGATGAATTGGTTAAAAAACTGGATAAATAACATCCATTAAGCTGATGAATGATTCATCAGCTATCTCTTCAACAAAGCGCTGCTCTTATCGCAGCGCTTTGTTTTTCCAATAATTAATACTTTTTCTATCAGTGTTTAAAGACTGATCTACTCTGCTTTTCCGAACATCGCACTCTAATTGATTGAACAGGCACGAAAAGCGCTAGAGTCTGGCGTTTTTTTTAGCTATGATCTAGCTTCAACTAAATGATTAAATGATGATATGGAGTGTGACGTGAAACCAGTTCGCCTGGCAATACTCGGTTTAGGAACCGTTGGTGGAGGAGCCCTTAAACTACTACAAGAAAATGCCGCTGAAATTAAACGTCGCACCGGTCGAGAAATTCAAATTACCCACGTTGGAACACGCCGCCCTCGTCCAGATCTTGAATTAGAAGGGATTAAACAAAGCGCAGACTTACTTGATATCGTTCGTCAACCCGATGTAGATGTGGTTGTAGAAGTGATGGGTGGTATTCACCCTGCTTACGAAGTCATCATGGAAGCGATCAAACACGGTAAACAAGTTGTTACTGCAAACAAAGCTTTACTCGCTGAACATGGCAATGAACTATTTAAAGCAGCTGAAGACAATGCTGTGCAAATTGCTTATGAAGCAGCAGTAGCTGGCGGTATTCCAATTATTAAAGTAATCCGTGAAGGTCTTGCTGCAAACCATATCGAGTGGCTTGCAGGCATTATCAATGGTACAGGTAACTTTATTCTCACTGAAATGCGTGAGAAAGGTCGTGCATTTGATGATGTATTAAAAGAAGCTCAAGAACTCGGTTATGCAGAAGCAGACCCAACTTTTGACGTTGAAGGTATTGATGCTGCACACAAGCTTACAATTTTAGCGTCTTGTGCTTTTGGTATTCCTCTTCAATTCGATAAAGTTTATACCGAAGGTATCAGCAAAATTACTGCACAAGATGTGAAGTATGCCGAAGAGCTTGGTTTCCGCATTAAACATTTAGGCATTGCCCGTCGTGCTGAACATGGCATTGAATTACGTGTTCATCCAACACTTATCCCAGATGAGCAACTTATTGCTAACGTAAACGGTGTTAAAAATGCTGTTTTAGTTCAGGCAAATGCAGTTGGTCCAACGCTGTACTACGGCGCTGGTGCTGGTGCAGGCCCAACAGCTTCTGCGGTTGTTGCCGATGTGATTGATATTGTTCGTGACATCTCTTATACAGAAGATGGCGCAGGTACAATTCCTCAACTTGCTTTTGAAGCATTAACAAATATGCCAATTTTAAGCCGTGAAGAAATGACCACAGGTTATTACATCCGCTTAAATGCTGAAGATCAGACTGGTGTACTTGCAGATGTAACGACCATCTTAAGCCGTGCCGGAATCAGTATTGATGCCATCATGCAACAATCACGCTTAAAAGACCTCATTCCAATCGTAATTTTGACCGATCCAATCGTTGAATCAAAAATGGATGATGCTCTTGCGCAAATCCAAGCATTACCTGCTATTCGTGGCGAAATCGTAAGAATTCGTTTAGAATCGCTCGATAGTTAATCAGGTTGAGGGAAAGATTCCCTCTCCCGCTTCACCTCTAATTGGAACACCATCATGTCTAATGCCAATCGTTATACTGGTCTTGTAGATCGTTATCGTGACCGTTTGCCAGTTTCGGCAACTACTCGTGCTATCTCTTTGGGTGAGGGCAACACCCCACTCATTAAACTTGAGAATATTCCACGTATTATTGGCAAAGATGTTGAAATTTATGTGAAATATGAGGGCTTAAACCCGACTGGTTCATTTAAAGACCGTGGTATGACCATGGCTGTAACCAAAGCGGTTGAAGAAGGCTCTAAAGCGATTATCTGTGCATCTACGGGTAACACGTCTGCTGCTGCTGCTGCATACGCTGCTCGCGCTGGTATCAAAGCATTTGTTTTGATTCCAGAAGGTAAAATTGCGATGGGTAAAATGGCTCAAGCCATGATGTATGGTGCGATCACTATGCAAATCCGTGGTAACTTCGATGATGGTATGCGTCTAGTAAAAGAAGTGGCTGATCAAGCACCTGTAACGATTGTAAACTCAATCAACCCTTACCGTTTGCAAGGTCAAAAAACCATTGCTTATGAAATCGTTGAAGCTTTAGGCCGTGCACCTGATTATCACTGCTTGCCAGTAGGTAACGCAGGTAACATCACCGCTCACTGGATGGGTTATACAGAAGCTGTAGCAAACCAACCTGCTGATCAGTTCGAACAAGTTGTTTATGATGCTGCGACTGATCAATTCACTGGTCCTAAACCAGAAGGCTTACCAACAATGGTAGGTTACCAAGCTTCTGGCGCAGCTCCATTCTTACGTGGTGCTCCAGTTGAAAGCCCTGAAACAGTTGCAACTGCAATCCGTATTGGTAACCCACAAAGCTGGAACCATGCAAAAGCTGTAGTACGTGACTCTAAAGGCTGGTTTGATGAACTTCAAGACAGCGAGATTTTAGAAGCTCAACGCTTACTTTCTATGTATGAAGGTGTATTTGTTGAGCCAGCGTCTGCTGCTTCTATCGGCGGTGCAATCCGTGACATTAAAGCGGGTAAAATTGCTGAAGGTTCTGTCATCGTATGTACAGTAACTGGTAATGGCTTGAAAGATCCTGACACTGCAATTAAACAATGTGCTGATGCAGTGATGTTGTCAATTGATGCAACGATGGACCAAGTTAAAGATTCAATTTTATCTAATATGTAAGATCTGAGTTTTATAAAAACGGCTGTTTTAAACAGCCGTTTTTTTATGCTTTTTAAAATGCTATAAAAAAACGCTTCTTAAAAGAAGCGTTTTTAAAATATTGAACTTAAATACGTTTTGGTAAATTACTCAACCAACCTAATAAGTTAGTTGCGTCGTTATTACGTGCCTGTGTACTTGGCTCTCCAAGCAATACAATTACTGCTGGACGCGAATTTACAGTTGTGTGCATCACAACACAGCGCCCTGCTTCATTAATATAACCAGTCTTAGATAAGTTGATATTCCAACCACCATTACGCACTAAAGCATTGGTGTTGTTAGATTTCAACACGCGATAACCCAAGTTAAAATCATAAGTCGGTGTAGTTGAGAATTGACGGATCAAACCATACTGAGATGCTGTACTTGCCAAAATCCCTAAATCACGCGCAGAAGAGACGTTGCGTGGGTCTAAACCAGTTGATTCATAATAATGAGTTGCACTCATACCCAAAGAACGTGCTTTAGCATTCATCGCTGCTACGAATGCAGGACGACCGCCCGGATAAGTACGTGCTAAAGCTGCCGCTGCAGGGTTTTCAGACTTCATTAAAGCAAATAGAAGAACTTCTGCACGGTTCATCTTGTCGCCAACACGTAAGGTTGAGCTTGAGTTTTTACCATTTGCACCAGCAAAATCGATTTGCTCAAGTGTAATTTCTTCTGACATGTTTAAACGCGCATCTGCCGTTACAACTGCTGTCATTAATTTGGTAATAGACGCAATCGGTACCGATGCGTTGGTATTTTTACTATAAAGGACCTCACCTGTTTGTGCATCCATCACAAGTGCAGCACGTGCGCTGACACTCGGCTGGGCGTTATAACCCCCAGTATCACGGATTGGAGCAACTCTAGGTGTAGAGCTAATAACTTTTGGCGCATTACCGCCACGCAAAGTTGTAGTTACAGAAGTTGAACCTTGCGGCGTCGGCTCATCATCTTCATCATTTAAAAGTTGACTAGCATCCGCTGCTGACCAATTTAAACTTGCAGTACCAGTACTCCCTGAGGACGGGTTATTGACGAGTTCTGCAAAGCTTGTTGAACTCAAACTAAGCAAAATAGACATGCTTAGCACATGCATTAAAGACTTTTTAGAATTTTTCACGGCACAATACTCGACTCAGGGTGACACACATTTGCGCTTACTATCATTATGCCTTACATTTGGGATATAAGGTATAAAGCTTTACCGACACAATTGTGCACAACTATTCGCTCACTATAGAAGAATAGGATTGCTAATTTTGTCATTCCATTGCAAGCTTATTTTGCTTTATGTAACAAAAAACTTGTTTTTTGAAAGAAAGGAGGTCTTCTTGATTACAGTTTTAGTTGTCGATGACCATGAACTGGTACGTACGGGTATTTGCCGTATGTTAGAAGATCATGCAGATGTTGAGGTAATTGGACAAGCCGAATCTGGGGAAGAAGCAATTGCTATCGTTCGCCAGCAACATCCGCAAGTCGTACTACTTGATGTCAACATGCCGGGCATCGGTGGTGTAGAAACAACTCGTCGTTTATTACAAACAGCCCCAGAGACCAAAGTCATTGCTGTAAGTGGCCTTGCTGAAGAACCCTACCCGTCTTTATTGCTAAAAGCTGGAGCAAAAGGCTATATCACCAAGGGTGCGCCAATTGCCGAGATGGTACGAGCAATTAATAAAGTCATGCAGGGCGGTAAATATTTTAGTGCTGATATTGCCGAGCAGCTAGCAAGCTCTTATTTATCAGACACTCAACAATCCCCTTTTGATTCATTATCGGAGCGAGAAATGCAAGTTGCGATGATGGTCGTCAACTGTATTAGCGCACAAGAAATTGCCGATAAACTTTTTGTGAGTGTGAAAACTGTAAATACTTACCGTTATCGTATTTTTGAAAAGTTAGGAATTGATAGTGATGTAAAACTCACACATCTTGCGATTCGTTACGGTCTGATCAAACCATAATCAGACTTACATGCACTCTCCTTTAAATTCATCCCTGTCCCATACGATTTTTCGTTTGGGCACTTGGTATGGTTTATACCGTCTTATTATTGCGGTTAGCCTGACTATTATTTTGGTTTCAACCAATGCGCAAACCGACAATAGCTTGCAGCACCCTGCTTTATATTTCTACACACTACTCGGCTATTCGCTCTTAAGCCTTGTCCAGTTGTTATGCTTTAAATTGGTTGCGACTCAGGCAACACGCCAGCTTGCTTTATTTTTTATTATCGATGTTATTTGTTTGAGTTTGCTGACTTTTTCTGTTGGTGAACCAAATTTACAGCTTAGTCTACTTTATGTAATTGCAATCTTTACCTCGGCAATTTTGCTCAGCGCAAGAATGTCTTTAATCATTACCTTACTTGCGATCATTGCAGTTATTTACCAACGCTTCGTGGGTAGTTTGTTCGACTACAATAATCTAAACACGATCAGTAATAGCGCCCTACTGGCCTTCTTATTTTTTGTGGTGCATGGTATTGGACAAATTGCCGTGCAGCGTTTTAAATTACTTGAAGCACTCACCTTTCACCAATCAATAGAACTTTATCAATTACAAAATATTAACCGCTATATTTTAGAACAAATTGAAGAAGGCTATTTAGTTTTAGATGAAAACTACGACATCGTTGTCAGCAACCCAGCCGCTTGCTCACTGCTTGGCATTCCTCCCCAATTTGCCAATGAAAAATATCCTTTGGCTAAATGGCATGCCGATTTATTTGAAATATTGAAGTTTGGTGATTTACAAGAAGGTGACCGATTTATTTTTGAGTCTCGGCTATCAGCCTATTCTATTAATATTAAAGTGCAGCATCTTTTAGTTCCGCAACAAGCGCTAACACTGCTTATTTTACAAGATGCCCAGCAAATTAATCAGCAAGCACAGCAGCTCAAACTTGCCGCTTTAGGGCAACTCTCAGCAAGTATTGCACATGAAATTCGCAATCCCCTTGCTGCAATTGTTCAAGCAAATGAGCTACTTAAAGACAGCGACCCAGAACAACAAAATACTTTACGCCAGATGATTGGCAAACAGACCAAACGCATTGATAGTATTGTTCAAGACACCTTAGGACTTGCTCGTAGTGAAAGAACACACCCCATTCAGATTGATTTAAACTACTTTATAAATACATTACTCGATGAAGATTTATCTGACGTTAAGCATTCTATTCAGCTCAAAATTTCTGATCGTTCTTTAAAATTTTTATTTGATGAAAAACAATTAAGACAAGTCATGATCAATCTGGTGCGAAATGCTCTACGGCATAATGCACCCGACTCATCGAATGTCATGATCGATATTCATTCACAAACAAATAAAATTTATATTGATGTGATCGATTACGGTGAAGGTGTTTCAAAACGTGATATATCTCAATTATTTAAACCATTTTTTAGTACCGAAATTAATGGAACTGGTTTAGGATTATACTTGTCTCATAGTTTTTGTGAGGCAAACCATGCAAAGCTCACCTATGTAGAGCAAAAACAAGGGGCATGCTTCAGAATAGAATGTCCAATAATATATTGATTTTTTTATTAGGTTTTTGGGGAAATGGCAGAACAGCAACCACTCGTTTTGCTTGTAGACGATGAAGAAGATTTGTGCCTTTTAATGCAAATGACACTTGCACGAATGGGAATTAAAACACATCTTGCTTATCGGGTTGAACAGGCCAAACAACTCTTCACACAGTTTCATTACGATGCATGTTTAACCGATTTAAACCTACCCGATGGAAGTGGGTTAGATTTAGTCAAACATGTCTCTCAAAATTACACCAACACACCCATTGCGGTTTTAACTGCCTACGGCAATATGGATATTGCAATTGCAGCATTAAAAGCAGGTGCTTTTGATTTTGTAAGCAAACCCATCAACCAAGTACATCTAGATCAGTTATTACAGAAAGCCTTGAATCGGCAAAAAACAGAGTATGATTTTGCCGAGAGTGCTTTAGAAAACAAATTATTAATCGGTCGTTCTCTGCCTATTCAACAATTACGCATCGCAATTAAAAAAATTGCTCGCTCTCAAGCACCGGTATTTGTTACGGGTGAGTCTGGAACAGGTAAAGAAGTAGTTGCTAACCTAGTTCATCGGCTGAGTAACCGTAGTGAAGGTCCTTTTATTGCGATTAACTGCGGTGCTATTCCAACCGAACTCATGGAAAGTGAGCTGTTTGGGCATAAAAAAGGTAGCTTTACCGGTGCCACGCAAGACAAACAAGGCCTAATTTTATCGGCTCATGGCGGTAGTTTATTTTTAGATGAAATTGCCGAATTACCATTAAGTATGCAGGTTAAACTGCTCCGTGCAGTACAAGAGAAAAAGATTCGTCCCGTCGGTTCCGATCAGGAAATTGATGTTGATTTTCGAGTAATTAGTGCGAGTCATCAAGACTTAGATTTATTGGTTAGACAAGGCAAATTCCGTCAGGATTTATTCTTCCGTATCCACGTTATGGACCTGATGTTACCGCCTCTACGTGAACGTGGTGAAGATGTCTTGTTACTTGCAAATCACTTTATTCAGAAAATTTGTATGGAGTGGGAAACCCCACCTAAGCAATTAACCGAAGCAGCTGAAACTTACTTGTTACAGCAGCACTTTCCGGGCAATGTTCGCGAATTAAGAAATATGATTGAGCGAGCAATTACCTTAAGTGACGATGCCAACATTGATATACCACATTTGCATCCTGCACCTTTAAGAGCAAATATTCCTCATCCAATAACATCGGCATCTCAAAGCTTACCGAGTCCGGTAACTGCTGCTCCACAGACTGTAAAGAAATTGCCTACTGAGGGCTTGGAGCGTTATTTAGAAAGTATTGAAAAAGATATCTTGCTCAATGCACTCAATATGACCCATTGGAATCGAACCTTAGCAGCTAAAAAACTAGGAATGACTTTCCGTTCTTTACGCTATCGTTTGAAGAAATTTGGATTAGATACTGAAACTGAACAGGAAGTATAAAGCTTACTTCCTTTTTAGAAGTAGATCGGCAACACGATCTAAATAAACTTCTTCTTTCATTTCTGGAGGTAAGGGATAGGTCTGATTAGGCTGAATACCTTGCCCTTCAATCATATTACCGTTCGGTGTGTAGTAATGTGAGACCGTCATTTGTAAGGCTGCCCCACTTGGTAAAGGGAAAAGCTTTTGTACAACGCCCTTTCCATAACTTTTCTCACCAATGACCCAAGCACGTTGATGCTCTTTCATTGCAGCAGTAAAAACTTCTGCTGCTGATGCAGATCGGTGATTAATTAAAATACCAACTTTTATATTTTGAAAATCATTCCCGGGTAAAGCCTGAAATTGCTGATTGCCTTCCGAACGACTTTTTGTAGAAACAATAATGCCATGATTTAAAAATAAATCGGCTGACTCAACAGCAGCAGATAACAGCCCACCTGGGTTATTTCGTAAATCAATTAATACGGCTTTTAAACGCGAAGAACTATTTTCTTCAATTAAACGTTTAATCTCATTGGCAGTATCTTGCTGGAATACTCTAATTTTTAAGACCAATACCTGATTATGTAACATGACAGGTTCAATATCGGTTTCAATCTTTTTATTACGAACCAAACTGATTGGGGTATTTGACTCTTCTGTCTGTACTTGAAGTGTTGACCCTATCGATCCATAAAGCAAACCAAATACTTGATCTTGCGTCAGATTCTTAAGCTCTTGATTGTCGATCTTTAAAATAGTTTGGCCATTTCTTAAGCCTAATTTATATGAGTCTGAACCCACCTTCAGGTCACGAATCATCCATTTATGAATATGTGCTTCTGGACTTAACGCGAAATCAACCGAAGCAAGATCACCTTCGGTATATTGAATGAGTTGACGATATTCTTCAGCTGACAAATAACGGGAGTAACGGTCTAGACCACTAACAAGGCCTTTAATTGCTTGTAAAAATAAAGCGTCGTCCGACTTTTCATCGACATAGTTATCGCGAACAATTCCGTAAATTTGTACAAACTGCTGAATCGACTCAATAGGGACTTCTGCATAACTTTCTTCAGATTCTTGTGAATCAGCATGCTGAGGCGATAATTTTTCTTTTACAACAGGAGCAGCAAGAGCGAGGTGGCTGCAACACATCAATACACTACCAAAAAAAGCTTTATATATATTGTGTTGCAGCATTTAGTCACCTATCGCTTATGCAGATAATGTAATCAGATTACGACCTTGCATTTCCGCAGGTACAGGAATCTGCATTAGATTAAGGATGGTCGGTGCAACATCTGCAAGTACACCACCTTCTGCAATAGTCGCTTGTGTTGGACCAACATAAATAAACGGTACAAGCTCTGTTGTATGTTGAGTATGAACCTGACCACTTTCGTAGTCCTGCATTTGCTCAACGTTACCATGGTCAGCAGTAATAAGCATGTGGCCTTTTTTCGCCATCACAGCTTCGTATACACGACCTAAACATGTATCAACTGCTTCAACGGCTTTAACCGCAGCATCAAATACGCCTGTATGACCTACCATATCACCATTGGCAAAGTTCACAACAAGTAAATCGTACTCACCTGAGTTAATTGCCTTAACGAGTTCATCAGTTACTTCATAAGCACTCATTTCAGGCTTCAAGTCATATGTTGCAACGTTTGGTGATGGAATTAGAATACGCTTCTCACCTGGGTATTCATCTTCACGACCACCACTAAAGAAGAATGTCACATGAGCATATTTTTCTGTTTCAGCAATACGTAATTGTGTTTTGCCAAGAGAAGATAAATATTCACCAAGTGAGTTTTTCAACTCTTCAGGCATATATGCCACAGGTGCATCAATACTTGCCTGATAACGCGTCAGCATGACAAATTTAGAAAGGTTCGGTACAACTTTACGCTCAAAGCCAGCGAAGTCTTTTTCGACAAATGCACGAGTAATTTCACGAGCACGGTCAGCACGGAAGTTCATGAAAACAACGCTATCGCCGTCTTGAACTTTGGCCACATCACCAATACGAGTTGCTTTTACAAACTCATCATTTTCATTAGCTGCATAGGCAAGCTCTAAACCTTCAACTGCAGTATTTGCAGTACGAACTGCTTCACCTTCAGTCAATAAACGGTAAGCCTGTTCTACACGGTCCCAACGATTGTCACGGTCCATTGCAAAGTAGCGACCAATCATGGTTGCAATGCGCCCTTTGCCTTCATATTGAGCAAATAAAGCATCTAATTTTTCTAATGAAGGTTGAGCACTACGTGGAGGAGTATCACGACCATCAAGGAATGCATGAAGGTAAACTTTTGCACCACGTTTTAATGCAAGCTCACACATTGCCACAATATGGTCTTCGTGTGAATGAACACCACCTTCAGAAAGTAGGCCCATAATATGAACTGCACCACCTGCCGCTTTTGCTTTTTCAACAGCGTCAATCAACACTTCATGTTTGAAAAAGTCGCCAGTACGAATGTCTTTAGTAATACGGGTAAAATCTTGGTACAACACACGGCCAGCGCCAAGGTTCATATGGCCAACTTCGGAGTTACCCATTTGTCCATCAGGTAGACCTACATCTTCGCCAGAACCAGAGATCAGACTATTTGGATGCTTTGCTTTCATTGCAGTTAAATTCGGGGTTTTTGCTGCAAGAAAAGCATTATCTTCAATCGCTTCACGGTGTCCAACACCGTCCATAATGACCAGAACGTGAGGGATCTTGCCAGCAGTTGCATCCGTCATAATCAATTTCTCTTTTGTCTACAATTTCATCGCAATATCTTACCGAATTTTCGGTGAAGACTCTATTTTTTCCTATGGCTTTCACCAATGCAGATCATTGAGAAAGCCATTCATATTCTTTCAAATTAGCGGGCACGGTAAAGTAAGTAACTTCCGGCACCAAACATTAAAATAATAGGTACAAGTACAAACCAAGCTGGAGAAGGTGCATATACCAAACTTGCGTAACCCAAGAAATCTTGCAAGTAATAGAAGCCTAAACCAATAAAGAGTGCGATCACCAAACGGAAACCCATTGACTGTTGACGTAGTGGACCAAAAATAAAAGAACACGCCACTAATACAAGCGTAATCAATGAAAATGGAGAGGCAACTTTTTGCCAGAAAGCCAATTGGTAAGTTTTAGGAACTTGGCTATATTCCTCCATATAGCGCATAAAACTAATGAGCTGACTTGGAGATAAGTCTTCAGGGTCTAAAGTCACCATGTGTACATATTTAGGTTGTAAAGCCAACCCTAAAGACTGCTGATCATGGTTATTTTGTATTGAATTACCATCTGTAAGAATGTCGGTCTGGCTGGCTTTTTGCAAAGACCATTGACCATCTTTGATAAACTTTCCTTGCTCTGCATTAATTACTGACTGCAAGTGATATTCTTTATCAAAGTCGACAACCTGAATATCTCTTAGATTCCCTTGCGAGTTTGCATAATCAATATAAATAAAGCGCTGCCCTTCTCGCGACCAATAGCCTTTCACTTCGCCTAAAGCCGCTACTGAACGATGGCTTTTGATACTTTGTGCTTTCTCATTGGTATAGGGAACAACCCACTCGCTTAGCGCAAAAGATAAAACAATGAGTAGCAAAGCTGAACGCATCACCCAGCCTACAATACGCCATAAACTAATCCCGACTGAGCGCATCACGATGAGTTCACTGTTGGATGCTAAAGCACCCAACCCAATCACAGCACCAATTAAGGCCGAGATAGGCAAAATTTCGTATAGATAACGAGGAGCGCCCCATAATACATAGATAAAAGCTTGCCATGCATTATAGTCAGGCTTTAACTCACCCAACTCACCCAAATAGGTAAACAAGACTTGCAAAACAGATAAGACAATGGTGGTACCAAACATTGCAAGCGCAGTGGTTTTCGTCACATATTTGGCGACTATTCGACGTGCTAACATTATAATTTCACTCGCTTGATCTGTTTCTTGATTTTCGGCCCTAATTTCTGTTTACGTGAAAATAAGGCAGCTGCAATTGCATAAACCAATAAAGCCGCTGGATAAGCCCAAATATCCAATTCACCTTTACTAATACGAGTCTTAATCGCAATCATAAGCACAATCAGGCTCGCGAAAATAAAAATAGATGGAATAAGACGATAATAACGACCTTGTCGAGGACTCACCTCAGACAATGCAACCGACATCATTAGGGCAACAATAATGGTAAACGGACCAAATAAACGCCATCCCAATTCACTTCTAATGACTGGATCATTAGTTTTAGCCAATAGCTTAGAAGTTGGAAGTGCTTCTACTTCGCTACTTTCAAATTTGACGTCTTTATCATTTTCTAAACGCAGACGATAAGACTGGAACTCTGCTTGCGTATATTTAGGTTGTCCCGGATATATTTCATAACGGCGACCTTGAACCAGATCGACAACATTGGCTGTATCATTAGCCATCTCAACACGTGTTGCCTCTTTTGCCAAAATCATGACATCTGGCTTGCCTTCTTTGGTCGCACGTTGATAAAAGAAAATATCCTTGAGGTTTTTACGGTCTTCCGACAATGAGCCTGCATAAATCGTATAAGGCCCTGAAGAAATAAACTCTCTTGGTCGAACCAAGTCAAAGCCTGTCCGTACAGCTTGGGTCGTCGTTAGTTTTTCAAATTCACGTAGTCCCCACGGCGTCATCCATAGCATAAGTACAGACTGACAAACCATATAAACCAGTGTCATTGGAATGAGTAAACGCGCTAACTGATGACGGCTTACCCCACTACCATTCAAAACAGCCATTTCATGGTCAACATATAAACGACCAAACACCAACATTAAACCAATAAAAAATCCCAGTGGTAAAATGAGTGTTAAAAATTCAGGTAAACGGTATCCAATGATGCTAAATAAAATACTTGCATCTAAACGCCCCTGTGCCGCCACACCAAAGTATTTGATCAGACGACCACCCATCATGATTAGGGTCAATAATGCAATGACCACCAATGAGGTAGAGACAACTTGCTTGACGAGATAACGCCGAATAATCAAATTAATACTTCCAAAAGGCTAAACGGGACGAACGCTAGTTTACCCGAATGTTAAAAATATAAAACCGCACATTGCAACGCTATGCTTGAAAGTGTTTCAATGTTTTAATCCAACATAACTTTCTATAGGCAATCACGGCAGCCATGAAATTTACAACTTATACAACTTTTCCTGAACAAACATCTAATGAATCTTTGTGGGTTTTAGTTGATTCAGAACAGCTACAAAGCAACCTCAATACATATCAAATCAATAACCTAGAAAGTATTCTTACGGCGACTCAATATAAAGCTAACTTCAATGAGACACTGCCATTATTTGGTCAGCTTAGCACTCAACCTCACAGCCAACTACTTGGTTTAGGAAAAGCAGCTGAACTTCAAGCAGTTAAGTTAGCTAAATTGGCACAAACCATTATCAAATCGACACAAAATAAATTTAAGCATATCGCAATTGATATTGCTGCATTACCTGTCGAATACCATTATTTATTCGCCTTAAGCTTAACTCAAGCAGCTTATGGTTATGATGAGTTTAAATCGAAAAAAAATGAATTTGTGTTACAACAAGTTGATTTAATTAGTCCACAAACCAGTCTTGATGAAAATCAACTTGCGTTAGTGCACGCAGTACAATCTGGTCAGTCTTTTGCTCGTGACTTAGGAAACCGTCCAGGTAATATCTGTTTCCCTGAATATTTGGCTGAACAGGCTTTAGCTTTAGCTGCCGAATTCCCTGATTTACTCAAAGTGACTGTCTTAAATGAGCAGCAAATGGCTGACTTAGGCATGTATGCTTTCCTTGCAGTCAGCAAAGGATCTGAGCGTCCAGGTCGTATTGTTACTCTTGAATACCAAGCACAGCTTGAACAAGCCCCTGTCGTACTTGTCGGTAAAGGCGTTACTTTTGATACAGGTGGTATTTCTTTAAAACCAGGCCTTGGCATGGATGAAATGAAATTCGATATGTGTGGAGCAGCCTCTGTACTCGGCACAATCCGTGCATTATGTGAAGCACGCCTTCCAATCCATGTGGTGGGCGCGATTGCAGCAGCAGAAAATATGCCTTCGGGTAAAGCGACTCGTCCGGGTGATATCGTAACGACCATGAGTGGTCAAACTGTTGAAATTTTAAATACGGATGCAGAAGGCCGTTTGGTTCTTTGCGATACGTTAACCTATATCAAACGTTTCAACCCGGCAGTCGTTGTTGATATCGCAACATTAACTGGTGCTTGTGTAGTTGCATTAGGTAAAGTGCTAAGCGGTTTATTCTCTCCTGACGATGCCTTAGCAGCTGAGCTTCAACAAGCAGGTGAGCAGTCATTTGACCGTGTGTGGCGCATGCCAGTGATTGATGATTATCAAGAACTATTGGACTCACCTTTTGCAGACATCGCTAACATTGGTGGACCACATGGTGGTGCAATTACAGCGGCCTGCTTCCTTGAGCGTTTTACTCGTGACTATCGTTGGGCTCACCTAGATGTAGCAGGAACAGCTTGGTTATCAGGTACAGCAAAAGGTGCGACTGGCCGTCCAGTACCACTACTTATGCAATTCTTGGCTAACCGTGTAAATACGAATGGCTAAAGTTAGCTTTTATCTGTTTGAAACCAGTGAAGAACGGCAAGTCGATAGTGCTTGCCGTTTATGTCGGAAGATTTTGCTGAAGCATTCAAACATCTGGTGGTATTGCCCAGATGTACAGTTACAACAAACACTTGATGAAAAATTGTGGAGCTTTGATCCGACCAGTTTCATTGCACATGGGATTGATCAGGCAGACGCCGCCGTATGTATTTCGGCTAAACAACCATCTGAACAAGGCTGGTTGGTATTTAATTTTAACAATCATGCACTTGAACAAGTGAATCATTTTAGCCACATTATAGAAATTGTTGAAAATAATGAAGCAGCCAAGCAAATTGGCCGAGAAAAATTTAAAATGTATCGTCGTTTAGGTATAGAACCTCGAACCTTTAAATTATAACGCGCTAAAATGTAGATACTGTTGAACAAAGGAGAACTGTGGTGGCATTAAATGTCGGGCAAGATTTTAAAAAAAGATGGTTAAATGCGCCTGAAGCTGTCCGTCATGCCTATCAACAGGATTTGGCACGTATTTGTGATTTATTAGAGCCTCAGACGCCTATTCAACTTTGGGTACTCAATGACGAGAAGGCCCAACTAGAGTCACAGCAAAACATTGAACAAGCTTATGCTGACTTAAAAGCAGAGTTAATCGAACAGGCACGTATTCGTCGTCAGCTTGCTTTAGAAAAGTCTCTTGCAGATAAGCGCGCAATGGAAGCAGCTTATGCTGCTGAATTACAAGCAGACGAAGTTCGTAAATTTAGTGAACAAACAGAAGCTCTACAAGCTTTCCGCAGTCACCTAGAACAAGAAGTTGCAGAACAAACTGCGCGTTATCAGAAAAATCCTGAAACACCAGCAGTTAACTACTCTTCTGGCGTAAAACTTAGTATTACCGATGATCAAATCTTATCTGAGCTTGAAAGTTTACGCATTCGTTTAGAACTTGAAGCTGAGAGCTTAATTGAACAATCTGTAACGGCTTTCCGAGCTAAGCTAAATTCGGCAGCTCAAGAAGAAATTGAGTACATTTTAAAGAATTCTAAGTTTTCTGATGAAAAAATAGAAAAGTAAAGTTTGTAAAACCCTCTTTGTCATCAAAATGACATTTAATTGTCACAAAATGGTCATGCATAATATTCTTTTAGTTCAAATAATTATTAGAATAACGCATGGTTATTTATGAAAATTAATGAGGGTAAAAATGGACATTCCACATCAGATTTCAACGCAACTTGAGCAGCTTAATCAGGGTGAGCAATGGACATTTTCAGCACAAGAACTTTATATGAGTCACAACGACTTTAATTCACTTTCAATCTTGCTTACACGAGCGTCAGAAAAAGGTAAGTTTTCAATTACACGCACCCAGCACAATAAACCATGGGTCGGTACACATTCGGTTACTCTCACCAAGCATTAATTTTTAAAATAAAAAAACCGGAACAAGCGTCCGGTTTTTTTATTTTGGCGATTTAAAATTTTATTTTAAAAAACCATTTTCAGCCAAGAAAGCCATACTAATATTTGACTCGGTCTTCTGTTCAGCAGCTTTATCACCCAGTAATAAACGCTCGATATAACGTGCTAATACATCGACTTCAAGGTTAACTTTGCTACCTACTTGCCATGTTCCAATATTGGTACGTTCTGCTGTGTGTGGAATTAAGTTCAAACTTAAAATATTACCGCGCAAATGGTTAATGGTTAAACTAATACCATCTACAGTTACAGAACCTTTCTCTGCCAAATATTTAGCAAGTTCTACAGGCGCTGTCACTTCATAATAAATTGAGCGAGCATCTTCACGTACTACGGTAATTTCACCTACGCCATCAACGTGACCACTAACAATGTGTCCACCAAAACGGGTTGTCGGCAGCATCGCTTTTTCAACATTGACACGTTGACCCACTTTCCAGTTACCCAAAGTAGTACGGTTTAAACTTTCGCGAGAAACATCTGCTGCGTACCAATTGTCACCCCACTCAATCACGGTGAGACAGATTCCATTGGTTGCAATTGAGTCACCCAAATGTACATCAGACATATCCAAATCGGTTTGAATACGTAAACGCACATCGCCACCTACACTTTGCAGGCTTTCTACTTTACCTAAACTTTCAATAATGCCTGTAAACATGGCTCAATCTCCAAATCTTTTACACTGCTTAAATTGCAGCGCTTACCAAAGTGCGAGCTGCGTACTGTTACCTGAAGTATCTACACCACCTAGCTCGGCAAAGTGGTAAAGCTGGCCTAACAATTGACGTAACGGCGGTCCTGGTTTGGCATGAGTATCGGTAATCACAATAAACTCAAGCACACGTGCGCGCTCTGACTGACGTTGTTTACTTACGCGATAACGTGGAACATCTTGAGTCAGTAAAGTGACTTTCCCGCGCTCCAGATTGGCCATCAGTAAATCTTTTGGCTCAATATTACCATCGGTCGAATAACTGGTCAGAATATAACGTGCATTGATGGTTGAAAGTAATTTTTCATACGCATCTTTTGCATGTTTAGACGAGTTGTACGGACTTGGACGCTCTTTACGCCATGCACGGTCAATACCACTTTTATAGCCTTTCGTATCTGGCGGTGGTAAATCGACTTGATCCCATAACGTCAATGCATTCAAAACGTGGTAGTTACTACTATAAGCATGCTGGTTATAAGGTGGATCAAGATAGGCTACATCTACTTCAAAACCGCTCATCTGATTTGCTAGATGCTGAGCATCTACGCACCACATTTCAGCAGCTGGGCGTTTACGGTCACCGATCTCACAAAAACGGCTAGGTGTAAGCCACAGCAATGATTCAATACGTTCTAGTGCCGTTTGTGTACGTCCACCCCACCCTTGATGGAAGCTTTTAAATACACCACTGGTATTACTCACAAAACTTGCTGAGTAGAGTAATGGCGCAAGTAAAGCACTCATTTCTACATCATTGATTGCGCCTTGGGCCTGCCATGTTGCAATTTGCTGGCGAATCGCATCAATGCGCATACCATTACGACGCTTAAAGAACAAACGGTCACGCGACGGATCGTATACATCATCGTTACGTGGGCAAAGGTTATGCGTTACCCAACCTTTAACCTCAGGCAGCCTATTTAAATAATCGATGGCTTTCTGATATCCACCAAGCTCTTTAAACGCAGGTGCATCGACACAAGCTAAAATCGCATGATTTAACGCATGGCTATAAGGTTCCCAGTCATTCGCAATAACTCGGTAACCGTTTTGACGTGCCAAACGAGACACCACACCACTACCCGCAAAGAAGTCGGCAAAAATCGGAGGATTCTTTTTCTTGCTATTCAGCGTCCCTGTAATTTCCAGAGCTTCTAAAATCAAGTGGAGCAATCGGCGCTTGTTACCTAAGTATGGTACAAGCTGATGAAAAAGATATTCGTCTGTCGTGCGGGCTGCATGACGACGTTTGTGGTAAACCGAAGGCTCTGAATTCATACTTTCTCTTGCGTAGGGATTAACCTTAAGCGTATATCTTGATCAAGTTGTATTACATCAAGAAGTTTAAAACGAAGTTGCTGTGCCATATATTCAAAATCTGCATTGAACATGGCTCTTGCACTTTGCCCCAATAAAGTCGGGGCAACATAACTGATCATTTCATCCACCAAACCTTCTTGTAAAAAGGCGGTAGACAAAGTTGCGCCAGCTTCAACCAACACATCATAAATTTGGTATTGCTTAGATAAGGTCTGTAATAGTGTTTTTAAAGGCTGAATTTCTAATTGTATCACGCCTAAGTCAGCGAGTTCCTGACGATATGGCCCCATGACCATGACAGTTTCAGGATTTTCTAAAATTTTAGCGGTGAGCGGTAAACGCCCTCTCCGATCTAGAATTACTCGTTTTGGCTGAGCAACCATCTCGATATCAATATTATGGAGTGAACGTACATTCAGCTGGCAATCATCAGCAATTACAGTATCAATGCCTGTAATCACGACGCCTGAAATCGCACGCCAATGTTGAACATCTTGACGGGCAGCAGAACCCGTAATCCACTTCGACTCACCAGATGCCATTGCAGTACGCCCATCTAAACTAGAAGCAACTTTTAAACGCACATATGGCATGCCCGTAGACATCGCTTTTAAAAAGCCTTGATTAAGTTTGGCCGCTAAATCTTCACAAATACCGATTTCTACTTCGATACCAGCATTTCTTAAAATTTGAACACCTTTACCTGCAACAAGCGGGTTTGGGTCGGGACATGCCACAACCACTTTTTTGACCTGTGCCTTTACAAGTGCCTCAGCACATGGAGGAGTTCGACCATAATGAGCACATGGTTCAAGCGTCACATAAGCAGTTGCGCTTTGTGCTTGTTCACCCGCCTGACGCAGCGCAAAAACTTCAGCATGAGGTTGACCAGCTTTCGGATGAAAACCTTCACCAATCACTTGATTGTCTTTGACAATGACACAACCGACATTTGGATTTGGTTTTGTCGAATAGAGTCCTCGTTTGGCAAGTTCAATGGCTTGCTGCATCCAGTACTGATCTTGTTTCAACTCAGACATATAAATCTCAAATGTTTAGTGCTCACGTTGTTGCATTTGCTCAATTTGACGGCGAAACGCTTCAACATCCTGAAAGTCTTGATAAACCGAAGCAAAACGAACATAGGCAACGTGGTCAAGTGCAAATAAAGATTGCATGACAATTTCGCCAATAGTTCTAGACTTAACATCACGCTCACCTAAACGGCGAATCTGTAATTGAATATCGCTTAGAACCGTTTCGATCTGCTCTTGTGTCACTGGACGCTTTTGTAAGGCATGCATAAGCGAACGACGTAGCTTCGCCTCATCGAACGGTTCATTTTTTCCATTCGATTTGATCACACGGGGCATCACCACTTCATAGCTTTCAAAAGTGGTAAAACGTTCACCGCAACTTACACACTCACGACGTCGACGAATCTGACAACCTTCTGCGGCTAGACGCGAATCGATGACTTTACTATCTGCGGCGTTGCAAAATGGACAATGCATAGCGGACTTAATAGGGTCAATTACTTTGACCTAGTGTAGCAAAATTTCTACACTTACAGAACCAGCATTCTAAGAGACAAAAAAACAGTCCTGAGCAAGATCAAAGCATCGCTTTGATCACAGCGCAAGACTGTTTTTTTAAGACAGCAGATATATTACGAATTATTCAATACGTTCGCCATGTTGGCTTAAATCCAGACCCATACGTTCATCATCGGCATTAACACGCAGACCAATCACAATATCAATCACTTTAAGAATAATGAAAGTTGCAATACCGCTGTAAACCATAGTTGCAAGTACACCTTCAACTTGTACCCACAATTGACCTGCAAATGTTGGAGCTAAAGTTACACTAGCTGCTTTGATGATTTCATCACTATAGAACACGCCAGTTAAAATCGCGCCGACAATACCACCTACTGCATGTAAACCAAAGGCATCCAATGCATCATCCGCTTTGAGTAAGCGTTTAAGTGCTGTAATACCCCAGAAGCAGACCACACCACCAATTAAGCCCATCACTAAAGCTCCGCCGACACCGACGAAACCAGCTGCTGGTGTAATCACAACCAAACCAGCCACAGCACCAGATGCACCACCTAATACAGAAGCTTTACCACGAATCATACGTTCTACAACTAACCAAGAGAACGCAGCAGCAGCGGCAGCAACTTGAGTTACTAAAATTGCCATACTTGCACGAGCACCAGCGCCTAAAGCACTACCACCGTTAAAGCCGAACCAACCCACCCAAAGTAAGCTTGCACCGATTACAGTTAAAGTTAAGTTATGCGGTGCCATAGATTCACGGCCAAGGCCAATACGTTTGCCAAGCATGTAAGCTGCGACTAAACCTGCAACACCAGAGTTGATATGTACAACTGTACCACCAGCAAAATCTAATGCGCCTGCTTTAAATAACCAACCATCTGTTGCCCAGACCCAGTGAGTAATTGGCGCATAAACCACAAGTACCCAAATTGTAATAAAGGCCATGAAAGCTGAATATTTCATACGATCAGCAATCGAACCACTCAAAATTGCGACAGTAATGATGGCAAAAGTCATTTGGAAAATAACAAACAAGCTTTCAGGAATTGTTCCACTTAGTGCATTAAAGCCTACGCCATTGAGCATAGCTTTAGACAAGTCACCAAAGTATGCACCTGTGCCAGAGAACGCGATTGAATAACCCGCAATCACCCAAAGCAAACTTACCAAAATTGCAGCAGAAAGGCTGAACATCATGGTACTTAAGACGTTTTTCTTACGGACCATACCGCCGTAGAATAATGCCAAGCCAGGAATCGTCATCAACAGTACTAAAGCTGTTGACACTAAAATCCAAGATGTATCGCCGGTATCGAGTTTTGGTGTCGGTGCTGGAGCTGCCGGAGTTACTGCGGCGGCTGGTGCTGCTGCAGTTGTTGCAGGAGCTGCAGACGTTGATGTTGCTGTAACCTCAGATGTCGGTGTTGTTACAGTCTCTTCTGCCCAAGCGGCAGTACCACCCAAAAGTGCGCCTGTTAGACTCAGCGCCATAAGCATTTTTTTCATTCGTGTCCCCCAACCTCATTTGCGAGCTATTTATTGCTCAGCAAGCTTTGTGCCAATTTAGACAGCATCTGGTCCTGTTTCACCCGTACGGATACGGATGACTTGTTCCAGGTTAGTCACAAAAATCTTACCGTCGCCGATTTTCCCAGTGCTTGCCACACGTGTAATTGATTCAATTACTGCGTCGACCATTTCATCGCTAATCGCAATTTCGATTTTTACTTTAGGTAAGAAATCAACCACATACTCCGCGCCGCGGTAAAGTTCTGTATGCCCTTTTTGACGACCAAAACCTTTAACTTCAGTTACGGTAATCCCTTGTACACCAATGTCAGAGAGTGCTTCACGCACATCATCCAATTTAAACGGTTTTACAATTGCAGTTACAAGCTTCATGTTTGTTTCCTTCGGCTTCTTTTCACCAGTAAGGTTTTATGTTCAATTTTCATGCCAATATTTCAAAGGTTGGAGGAGATGAATCTTTTGCATGAGCTTTCTTTATAACCTATTTAGTTATCAAGATGTAGATGAGCTACTAAAAATAAAATGAATTTGCAGTCCTGTTTTTATTTCGTTTTATCGTTATCCAATATGGAAAAGCCGAGAAGCCTATATCCGAGATTCAAGCAGTGTTAAACTGGCGAGCATAAGGTAATACAACAGTTTGGATATCTCATGCTAGAAACTCTATTACAGGCTATTTTGGAACAAATTGACGAGCCTAAAAAAGATTTAGAAAAAAACTTACGTGCATTATTAAATGAAACTGTCGAGAAATTAGACCTCGTATCTAAACAAGAAATCGAAAGACAAAAAACTGCACTTCATTTAGCCAACCAACGTTTAGAAGAGCTACAAAAACAAGTGAGTCTATTAGAAGAAACTTTAAAGAATAAAAAATAAGCACCAATGTAGCGCACTTATACTTTACAACGATTAAAAATTAAGCACCATAATGGAACAATAAGATGTCTTTTTCTAAAATTTATACTCGGGGACTTTTAGGTTTGCAAGCCCCTCTCATAGAGGTAGAGGTGCATGTGAGTCAAGGCTTACCCTCTCTGACGATTGTAGGACTAGCTGAAGCGGCAGTGAGGGAAAGTAAAGACAGGGTTCGCTCAGCCATTATTAATAGTGGATTTCAGTTTCCGACTAAACGGCTGACCATTAATCTTGCTCCCGCAGATTTGCCCAAAGATGGTTCACGTTTAGATTTACCGATTGCATTAGGGATATTAATTGCCTCAGGTCAACTTCCAGAGAACTGCACTGAAGACTTTGAATTTATTGGAGAGTTAGCACTAGATGGTCATGTAAGACCAGTTTCAGGCGCTTTAACTTTGGCCATGGCATGCCAGCAAGCTCAGCATAAAATTGTTTTACCAGTCGATAATAGTCAGGATATTAGTCATTTACCAAATCTTGAGTGTTATCCGGTGAGCCATTTAAAAGAAGTTTGTGAGCACTTTTTAGGAAGTACTAAGCTATCTCAGGTGCAATCCTCTTCCCGCTCAAATGACATGCCGTATAAATTTGACCTTGCAGATGTAAAAGGTCAGCTACGCCCACGTCGTGCACTGGAAATTGCAGCCGCTGGAGGGCACTCCTTGCTCTTTAAAGGACCACCGGGCACAGGTAAGACTTTACTCGCCTCACGTCTTCCTTCAATTTTGCCACCACTTTCTACTCAAGAAACGCTTGAAGTTGCTAGCATTTATTCGATTTCAAATACGCCCCATACTTTTGGACAGCGTCCTTTTCGTGCACCCCACCATACAGCATCAGCAATTGCACTAGTTGGGGGCGGATCTCACCCTAAACCGGGTGAAATTACATTATCCCACTTAGGTGTTCTATTCTTAGATGAATTGCCCGAGTTTGATCGCAAAGTATTAGAAGTCTTACGCCAGCCGCTCGAGTCAAAAGAAATCATTATTTCACGAGCAGCTCGGCAAATTACTTATCCTGCAAACTTTCAACTCATTGCAGCGATGAATCCCTGCCCATGTGGTTACGCATTTAATCAAGACAGTCGTTGTCAGTGTTCACCCGAAAGTATTAAGCGCTATCAGAACCGTATATCGGGGCCATTACTTGACCGTATCGATTTACATATTGATGTGCCACCTTTAAAAGCTCAGGAACTGCAAGATCCAACACCTGTTGAAGGTTCTACGGCTGTAAGACAGCGTGTAATTTCGGCTTATGAACAACAAATGCAAAGACAAAATTGTTTAAATCAAGCGCTTTCACCGAAGCAACTAGAACAATATGCTGTCCTTGATAGTACTTCACAGCGAATGATTGAAATGGCACAGCAACGTTTAAATCTATCGGCTCGTGCTTATCACCGTGTTTTACGAGTAGCACGGACCATTGCTGATTTGGCTCAAAGCGAGATGATCCAAAGTCTTCATCTCACAGAAGCACTCTCCTATCGAGGCAATCATTCTTAAAATGAAGCAGCGGATGATGAGTCCGCTGTTCTTTAATATTTATATAAGTCGTTAATCAAAGAAGTTATTACTGCTGTTAATTCTAAAAATTAATTCCACTGTACAAAATATTTTTCTACCATTTGCTAATGTTCATTGATAAATTTAATAATTATTAGTAAATTTAGGGTCAAAAATATGGAATATATAGAATTATCATTAACAGAAATAGAAGAACTTCTTATCAAAAAGAAAATACCTTTTTATACTCCAGGTTTTTATGACCATAAAACTTTTATAAATGAAGAAAAAAAAGATCCTAAGTTTTTAGAACTATATGCTGCATATGTTAATAAAAGAAGCTATTCAAACCAATATCTAGAACAAACAGAACAAATAATAAAAGAAATTTGCAAATTATTTTACAATAGTATTAGAAAGAATAGCACCTTAGGAGCATGTGTAGATGTAAGTACAGTTATATCTAGAATTCTAGATAAACTCGGTGTTTGGAATTGTGTGATAAAAGGAAGTTTAACTATCAACTATCCTAATGAAGCCAACCTTCCTCAAACACACTTTTGGGCTATAGATACAGGTGATTTTATAGCCCCTCATGCTTGGGTTTATGCACCACCATTTAATGTAATAGATTTAACAATCAAGTACCAACATTATAAAAAAAATGAGGCAGACTACTTGCCTAATTATTTTATTGGAAAAAGCATCAAAAGGCATCACCCTGAAATAACCGATATTTACAATCCAATCATAGTAAAGGGAAATGACAAAAATTTAATAGAAAACCATTTCAATCAAATAACCAACTTTCAAAAATATATTTACAGTACTGGGTATATCAATGACGGCACTAAGTTGAAGTTTATTCCTATAGCAACAGGCATCTCAGATGAATCATTAGAAAAAATACAAAATATTAAATTTGATAATTTATATCCGTATGACTTCTTTAAAAATAACATCCTGCATAAGATAAAACCAATAGAAACTAGATAAATTATTTAAGATAATTTATCTATTGTTTTATACACCCTATAAGGATTATCTGAAACTTTAATTTTTGGTAAATTTGAACATTTACCTAAAGCAGAAATCTTTATAGCGGTTAGTAAATCTTTCGAAGCCACCCCTAAGTATATATTATCAAGATAATCACTTACATCTTTGCTATATTCAATATATGTTGAATTTAATTTCTTATCATAGGTAACACTTGGTGATGATAGCGTACCTATTGTCATCAACCTACACTCCTCTTCTTCTTTAAAAGAAAAATGTTTAAATAGAAATTTTAAAGATGTTAATATATGATCTAATATCTTTAAGAATATTTTATTTTTTGAATTATCATATATATTAGCCAAACTTTTCATTAATAAAACACCATGGCTTAAAAGCTTATTCCTTAAAGTAATACTCTTACTATATCTCCAATAAAGTCTTTCAATGTCATCTATTGACTTTGTATCCGCATATTCTTGAAAAAATGACCACTTACTTCTTTTTGCTACCTCTAGATAGCCTGTCTTTGGTTCTATATAAATACACCTATATAAGTTAAAAGAGTCATTTTCTTGAAAAAATTTATTATTTATAGTTAGACTGACACCTGAACATTCAATAAGTTCCTTCCGACCATACAATCGAAATTGATTTAAGGAATTATGATTAAACGTAAAACAAGAAAAAAAGTTAAGTTGTTCTTTACCTAAATCATCTGAGCTTTCAGGGCTAATATTCATAAATTTAAATAACATATTTCCTTCTGAAGGGTCATTCATAAATTCTGGAGATACTAGTCTTAATTTTGTATTTTTTTCTATCAGCATCATTGCAACATCAATATTAGTATAATGTGCAACTTTCCTCTCATAACTATAATTCAAAGAAATATTTAAATAGTTTAGTATATATATTTTTATTAACAAAAATATTAGCAAAGCTTCATATTGAAAATCCTCCAGATCCTCACCACCATTATCTCTAACCTCACAAATAAAATCGATATCATCTTTTAAAACATTAGTATATTTTTGAAATAAACTCCTTTTATTCAAAATATTACATACTATTATTTTTATTTGACTAGATACAATATTACCATCTTCATCATGATAACTATCGTTATATTCCACCGTATCCAGTGCATAATCTAAAGCTTTTATACAACAAAAATATAAAGGATACTTTTTTATATCAACTTTATTTTCAAAAGGAATATGCTCGATCCTTTTCTCACAATCCATTCTATCCAACAATTTATTTATTATATTTAGTTGTATAATATCTTCTTCATTAACAGAGTTAGAAGCTATTGACATTATTTCATTAATTTTTAAAGATAGCTCTGAAATTTTCTTGTCATTTTCAATAATCTTCGCTAGCAACGCTTTTGATGGATAATGAGTTTTAATCCTCCCCAAATATAGACTGTAATTCACAGTTAGCACTTTAAAAAAAACTATTATTAAATCTGATAAAGAGTTCATTTCTATCCTAAATACTTAATGTTAACAAGTGCAAGTCGAAGCAAACACTTGATTTAATAAAGAATACTACAATAAGTACAAAAAACATACTATGTCACTTAAACTTTAAAATATCCTAAATAGATATCTTTTCGAATAGTGCCTTCCATCTCTCTAGATCATTCTGATCAATCTTGTTTTTATCTGTTTTTAATAAATTATTTTTTACCAATCTAGAAAAATCAACTTTCCATCCTTTTTCCAAAGGAATCTCATTATCTTGAGCAAATTTTTCCAACTGCTTCAAAATAGGCTTACCTTCTTCATATACATCTTCGAACTCGACATCGGGATTATTTGAACGCAACTGATATCTTGCCATTTTAATTATTACATTTGCAGGTATTAAATCCTCTATTTCAGCTTGCTCCATATCTACAATTTTTGAAACTTCTAACACATATTCTGGATTATCCTTATAAAGATCTTTTCTTAAGGCTTGTACCATTTGTTCTCCTTGACTATCTGAGTCAAGAAGAATTTTAGGCAATTCCTCATTTTTACCAGTCAATAGGCTAACAATTGGTTTTACTCCTCTAGTACCACCGGCAGGAACAAAAATAATATCTTTCTTAGGCGTTAATTCACCAAATGCAATTAACAAGGTTTTTATTGCTGAGAGATATATTTGATCAGAAGGTCCTTCTACCAAAACAGGTGTGCAGTTGTTAAATAGCATCTCAGAGACACTAAGACCTAATGCAGCATGTACAGGATAAATTGATTTTGTCTGTGATGGATTAGATTCATTTGCTCTTAAATTAGAAGATACATTTGTAGTTCCATCATCTTGTATAAATACGGCTTTCACTCGATCTAAATGATTAGAATCTACTAAAAAAGGTGAATGAGTTGTATAGAGTATCAAATTTGTTTTAGATAAATTTCTAAAAAATAATGATAAATCTTTTTGAGCTAATGGATGCAAAGATAAACCTGGTTCATCTAATAGCAAGATAGAATCCTTATGGGAATCTTTACTTTCTACTAAAAATGTCAAATAAAAGCTCAGAAACCATTGTAAACCTGTACTACGTCCTTCTAGCTCAATATCCTCAGGTCTTTTATCATCAGACACCCAAATTCTAAAATGATTTCCATCGGCTTCAAATCTAAATCTATATTCACCTTGTTTCCACCAATCTCTAAACTTTGCAGTTAACTCAGTAGATGCCGATTGGAGAAGGATACTACGTTCTTTTTTTTCTTTGGATTTTAATTCAATTTCCTCCTCTGACAATTCATCATCTGAATCTGAACGTCCTAAATCCAGAATATCTTGAGGTTCGAGTTTCACATAATCAAAGAGAACTTTTAATGTTTTTACTTTGGCAGACTCTTTTGCCCCCAAATCTGTTCGACTCATATTTTCAATAACATGAGGTAAATAAATTTCAGAATCCAAATTCCCATAATTTGAGTAATACACAAAAGTTGGAAGATTATTAACGATATAGAGTCTAGAATTAGCTAATTCATCATCACTAGGTCTATCAATTTCAGTTGAATGATCTTTTAAAAAGCTTTCTGTTTCATTTAAAGTTTTAGTTAACTCACTTGTTTTTGGTTCTTTCTCATCACGTAAATTTGATAAAATTAAACTGGCGTTATCAATAAGTACCTTATTGATTACTGAACTTTCAAATAAGTCTTTAAGCTGATTAAAAACATCAGAGAAATTATCCCGCTTCTCTTCATTTTCACTTTTTAACAATTGTAGTTCTTGTATATTTTTGATTCTTTCTTCTATAAATTCCTGAAAAATATCTGGATTTAAAGTAGGAGATTTTTCATCAGGAAAACTAACATAGTATCCACCATCATATTTTCTTGAAACAGAAACTTTTTTTACCTCATTTGGTGGTCTTTTTCTTAAATTAGAAACATGTTGAGACTCTTCGTCATTCAATAAAAATTCAGTACGGATAAATACTGTTTCCTTATTACTAGCCCTCAACTGACTATATAGTTTACGTGGTGCATCAGTTAAGAGATTAATGTCCCCATCTTTACTTGCAGGGTTAAGCTTCCACAAAGCACATAATAAGTTAGTTTTCCCTGATTCATTAGTACCAATTAAAGCAGTAACGTCTTCTACGTCGATCCATTCACTTTTATCAATTGATCTAAAATTTTCAACTTGAAATCCAGTCAATAACACTGTCAAACCCTCATAATTATAATAAAAAATTTATAGCTTATATGTACAAGTCTATAATCAGTAAAACTTAAACCTAATTGTCCACCAACTTGATTTCAAACTTTTCAAGAATTGTTTTTTTCATTTTTGCACCCCAAGTAAGACCACCTTTCGAATGTTTAAAAGGCTTAACAGAACCATCTTTTTTCTCATCTAACCGACCTTGTGTATCAGCCAAATCTATTAATAGTTCTCGAAGGTGATTACTTCCTAATTTATAAGGTAATTTTATTAAATAGCCAGTATTACTATCTGAAGAGTTTTCACGTCTTAATATCTCAACTAAATAATAATTCATATTTGAATCAAAATTTTCAAACTTTTTATATATAAAATACAATTGAAGAAGTATTATTTCTCGGTATTTTTTATTCTTTAGAACCCAAGTATTTTCATCAATGCCTCGATAATCAGAATAACTAATTTTAAAGTCATCAATTAAACTTGAAACAATGCCATCTTTGTTAGCTATTTTCAGAAAAAAAGAATCATCTTCTTGATTCAATTCAATTATTGCATTAAAAACGTCAAGAGGAACTCTTTGAGGATCTTTCAAAATATTGGTTTGTTTAACTTCATTCGTCCACACTTTTCCACCTTGGTGGGTATGTTTTTCTCCTGATGAAGCATTAATTAGTTCTTCTTTATCAGGATCTACAATCTTAATTTCTTCTTTACCATATGTAGATTCATTGTCATTTGCATCCTCATCTGTTTCAGAGTATTCCATCTCAACAGTTCTTATTATTGTTCCATCTAATGCAGAAGTTTGAACTTCTGAAAGTACATAATTTTTTCTATCACCTTTGCCATTTGGTCGTTCATTGGTGAGATTAATTTTCTTTTTTTTAACAACAGTTCTTATAACCTCTATTTCTTCTTCCCCCTGATTACTATCATTCGATGATCCTTTGTTTTTTGGATTTTTCAGTTTTCTTTTTTCAATAATATTTACTTGAATATCTGTTGGAAGTTGGAATGACTCTATACGAAGTACTAATAATCTAGTTTTTTCCTCATTTAACCAAATTCCCCTGCCAGTAATATTTGTTTCACCTGTAAAATAGCTTTCAAGTCTTACATTAAGATGATCATTTTCTTTAGAAGCTATACTTTTTTTAAATTCATCGAATACCTTATTTGTATGATCAGACAATAATAAGTGTGCAAGAAATATTGCGCTACTATCCCCCAAATTTTCTTTTAGTCTTAAAGTTATTTGCTTATCAGAGCCTATTTTAAAATCCTCACTATCTCTATCTACATACTTTGAAATAATTTCCTCTTTCGTATGTGTCAGGATCATACGCCTTAGCTCTTTTCTCATGGGAGCATACAAAGCGGTAAAAATTTCTAGACATGGGATAACATATTCGATGCCATTATCAGTAAAGACATTGCAAAAACTATTTTTAACATTTACTTGATTTAGATAATTAGCATTTTCTTTAGTTCTAGGCTGACCGTTATAATTTAGAGGCAAAGAAAAATAAGAAAATGGAATAAGGTAGTTCCCATCATCATCTTGCGACCCAAATTTCATCATCTTGCTTTCATTGGGGATTACTTTTATTTCAAAATCTACTTCTGTTTCTTCACCACCTTTTTCCTTTGAATATTTATTAAATTCAAAAAAATCCTGATGTTGTCTACTTTCACCAATTTTTTTGTTATATAAGATTTTTTCTTTGCCACGCCAAACAGTACCTCTTCTCACTACATCTAGCTCAGCAATCGGAATTTGAATTAGTTGTGGTTCATGTGTTTTAGAATGCCAAGGAGCTGGTACAAGAAAGATATTTACTAGAGGATTTGATACGAAATCATCCGTAATCGGAATAGAACCTGTAGCGTAGACTATACGTTCAATTTTATCATCTGGAAATTCTTCTACTAGCACTCTACTAACCGTCAAATTGCTTATAATTCAATCATTAGTAGCATTTAATTTTGTAAAGTTCAAGCTATCCTACCCAAGGTAAAAGGTTATACCCTTTAACCTAACTGAACTTTTTACACATACCAATCTGACAATATCCACATTCTTTAAATAATTAGGAAATTCAATATTATGCATATAGGTAAATACTTTTTATAATAGATGATTTTTAACAGTTGATTCAGAACTTAAAAGTGTTGATATTATCTGTTGTTTCAATATATTACTTAGGCGTTTTATTTTTAGATGAACTTCCAGAGTTTGATCGCAAAGTATTAGAAGTTTTAAGCCAGCCGCTTGAGTCAAAAGAAATAATTATTTCACGAGCAGCGCGGCAAATTACTTATCCTGCAAACTTTCAGCTCATTGCAGCGATGAACCCTTGCCCATGTGGTTACGCATTTAATCAAGACAGTCGTTGTCAGTGTTCACCAGAGAGTATTAAGCGCTATCAAAACCGTATATCAGGGCCATTACTAGACCGTATCGATTTACATATTGATGTGCCACCTTTAAAAGCTCAGGAACTGCAAGATCCAACGCCTGTTGAAGGTTCTACGGCTGTAAGACAGCGTGTAATTTCAGCTTATGAACAACAAATGCAAAGACAAAATTGTTTAAATCAAGCGCTTTCGCCTAAACAATTAGAGCAGTTCGCTATTCTGGATGACACGTCACAGCGAATGATTGAAATGGCTCAGCAGCGTTTAAATTTATCTGCACGTGCTTATCATCGGGTTTTACGAGTAGCACGGACCATTGCCGATTTGGCTCAAAGTGAGATGATTCAAAGTCCTCATCTCACAGAAGCACTCTCTTATCGAGGCAATCATTCTTAAAATAAAAAAGCGGATCGTGTATCCGCTTTTTTAATATATATATATGAGTTGTTCATTAAAGAATTTATTAATGCCTAAATAAAAAGGCAAAAAGAGGATGCTATGAAAATTTTGGCTATCTCGGGTAGTGCAAGAAAAGTATCTACCAATACAGCGCTATTAAAAGCAATGAAGGATATAGCACCGTCCAGTATTGAGTTTTCAGTTTTCGATCAAATTAATAGTCTTCCTATCTTTTCTCCAGATAATGAAGGAGAAAAAACGCCTACTGTAGTGGAAGATTTCATCAAATCGGTTTCTGACGCAGACGGCATTATTATCTCAAGTCCTGAATATATTCGTTGTATTCCAGGTGGTCTTAAAAATGCAATTGACTGGATGGTTTCCCGTACTGAAATCATAGACAAGCCGATTGTTCTAGTTCATGCATCTAATCGCGGTGATGACATGTTAGTTTCTTTAAGAAGAGTACTTTCGACAGTGAGTAGCAATTTTTTTGAAGATTTATTTTTACGCTTCTCTCTTCTTAGCAAATCGCCTGAACAAATTTTTGAAATGCTACATACTGAAGAATATAAGTCACAAATTACACCGTTCCTGCTTAGCTTTGTCTCAGAAATTCAAAAGTATCACGATCAATTAGAGTGAACTTTCTTAAAATGAAATAGCAGATTATGAGTTCATTGTTCTTTTATTAAGAATCTCATTTAGCTTCTCGATTAAAGCAGTAATTTCTTTCTCTGATAAAGCAGCAAAACCCAAGCGAATACAACAATTAGAAGACCCAATTTGTTTAAACTTATGCTCTGTATCAATATTGAGTTGTTTTAACTTTATAAGCTGATCTTGAGTAAATGGTTTCTGGAACTTCACCCATAAACCCATTCCGCCCGCAGGTGGTTGTATCTGAACAGACTCAGCAAAAACTCGCTCAAACTCAGCTAAGGCATGGTCACGGCGTAGTTGATATATTTTTTTCATTTTACGGATGTGTCGTTTGATCTCCCCTCGCTGCATTAAATCTGCTAACGCAAGTTCCGTAATGTTATTACCTTGCCGATCAATCAATAAAATATCTTCAGTAATGGATTGAATGATTGGTGAAGATGCCACGATGTAACCCAAGCGAATACCGGGTGCAAAAACTTTAGACAATGAACCCACATGAATGACTAATTCAGAATGAGGCAAACTTGCTAAGGGTGGCATAGGTCGGCTGTCATAATGGAATTCATGATCATAGTCATCTTCAATAATATAAAAGTCCCATTTTTTTGAAAGCTCTAAGAGTTGAAGACGACGATTCATTGTCATCGTGACAGTTGTAGGATATTGATGATGCGGAGTTGTATAAATGGCAGCAACCGAGTGTTCTTTTAAAATCCGTTCGAGATCTTGAATGACAATACCTTGTTCATCTAATTTGACAGAAACCACCTGAAAACCATTTGATTGGAATGCTTTAAAAGCAGATGGATAGTAAAGCTCTTCAACAACAATAACGCCCTGCCGATTAGGTAATGCACGAGATGCAAGAAAAATTCCCATCTGGCTACCACGTACAATACAAATTTCATCTTCGGCAACATTCATAAAGCGTTCCATCGAGAGCATTTGCTGTAAGGCTTGTCTTAACTCAATCATACCTCGTGGGTCACCATATCCCATGTACTGGTTTTGAGTAATTTTAATCAGTGCATGTCGATAGGCCCTCGAAAACAATTCATATGGAATAAGCCTCGGATCTGGTACACCATCGTTATGGGGCCGCTGAGCAACTTGTTGAATTATTGGTTTATCACTAACTTTTCGATCAGCTCTTGGCTCTATTTGAGGCTTTTTTTCCGGTAAAACATCTGCCACAAATGTGCCTTTTCGAGGCCGAGTCACAAGCAAACCTTGAGCCTCCAATTCTTCATAAACTGCTTGTACCGTTTTTCGATTAATTCCTAATTCTTTTGACAGGCTGCGAGACCCCGGCAGCATAGTGCCCTGTACTAAACGGCCACTCAAAATTTCCTGACTAATCAAGTTGGTCAGTTTTAGAAAAACCGTTTTTTCTTCTCTTTCATCAATGCGGAAATGTATTTGCCAAGGTCTTAGCATATTCGCCCCATCTGGACCATATAACTTATAAAAACTGGATGTATTGATTCATCCAGTTGTTTTTTATTCTGCCTTCACCTACTTAATTTGGTCAACTGGACTGGAGAAGAGATGAAGACTGCTTCTGTAAACAAACACGACTTGATGCAACACGCACAGCAAGACATGCAAAAGTGGATGAGCGACTTAGATTTAACAGACCGTCAAAAGCTTGCACTGACTTGCCGTATTTTATTTGATCATGGGCATGACGCTGGTTTAGCGGGTCAAATTACATGCCGTAGTGAAAATAAAGAAACCTTTATTACTCAACGTTTCGGTTTAGGTTTTGATGAAATTACTGCTTCAAACTTGCTTGAGGTGAATCAGGACTTAGAACCCATCAATCAAGAAGGCATGGCAAACCCAGCCAACCGTTTCCACACATGGATTTATAAAGAACACCCAGAGGTGAACTGTATTATCCATACGCATCCTACCTATGTAGCGGCCCTGTCGATGCTACAGATTCCACTTATGATTTCCCAAATGGACGTCTGCGCACTTTACGAAGATTGCTCATTTGTAGGCCATTGGCCGGGTGTTCCTGTAGGCAACGAAGAAGGTATTTTGATTTCTTCTGCTCTGGGTAAAAACCGCGCTGTTTTGTTGTCTCACCACGGTCAACTGGTCACAGGAAAAACTATCGAAGAAGCCTGTAACTTGGCTCTTTTAATTGAACGCGCAGCTCAACTGCAACTTTTAGCCATGTCTGCTGGACAAATCCAGCCTATCCCCCACGCTTTGGCAGCAGAAGCCCATGATTGGGTGTCTACTGATAAACGCAACAAAGTGAACTTTGCTTACTACGCACGTAAAGCTTTAAAAAAACATTCTGACTGTATTTAAAAAGAGACCTCGACCATGAAATTAAACGGCATTATTGGCTACCCTGTTACTCCCTTTTCTGATGACAACACCATTAATCTTCCTGTTTTAAAACAGATGCTGGATTTGCTTATTGAAAATGGCTGCGACGCAATTGCGCCTTTAGGCAGTACAGGCGAAAGCGCTTATCTTGAATGGGATGAATGGTGCTTAGTCGCAAAAACTTCAATTGAAAGTATTAATAAACGCTTACCCGTCATTATTGGAATTTCAGAACTCACCACTGATCAAGCCATCAAAAAGGCGCAAATCGCGCAAAGCTATGGTGCAGACGCAGTTATGGTCATTCCTGTATCGTACTGGAAGCTAACAGACCAAGAGATTTTTGAATATTACCAAGCGATTGCTCAGGCAACGACTTTACCGATTATGGTGTATAACAACCCTGCAACGAGTGGTGTTGATATGTCTCCAGAGTTAATTGTTCGTATGTTTAACAACATTGCAAACATCACGATGGTGAAAGAAAGTAGCGGTGATATTCAGCGCATGCATAAAATTCAGGAACTCTCAAAAGGAGAACTCCCATTTTATAACGGCTGCAACCCTCTAGCTTTAGAAGCCTTATGTGCAGGAGCAAGCGGTTGGTGTACAGCAGCACCAAACCTGTTAGGTCAGCAACCTAAACAACTTATTCAGCATGTCAAAAATGGTGATTTAAGTCAGGCCCAGATGTCATTTTACCAACAACTTCCTTTACTCCGCTTTATCGTAAATGGTGGATTACCAAAAACAATTAAAGCAGGTTTACAGCTACAAGGTATTTCTGCAGGCTTACCACGTAAACCTTTATCTAAAGCCACGGATGTTGAGCTTAACCAGTTAAAACGATTACTTTCTGAAATAGAAAATTAAATAAAAAAAGCGGGTTATTTACCCGCTTTTCTACAGCATAAACTTAGAAAGTTTTAGTTAAACTAAACACTAAGCCAGCGTCATAAGGTTTCTTCTGAGCGTCTGTCATACCAGAAGTACTCACATCGGTACCCACTACGTCTAGCTCAGCCAAAATACCTAAGATATTACGGTTTACACCAACTTTATAATCGATATAGCTGTCGTCCGTACCAGGACCACCCGCAACTACAGCTAAAGCTTCTTTATTTTTAAATTTGTTATAACCAACTGATGCAAGCCCAGTAAATCCAGTGTTTGCAATTGGCGCTGAATAACCAACATTAAAATACCAGAACTGTTTAGAGTTAGCCCAATAATCATTTGAATAGTTAACGCCTACACTAAGTGCATCGCCTTTAAATAAAGAGTCGGCAAACGTTAACTTACCGTACACTTCATTAAAATCTAATCCGTTTTTGCCATCGTAACCGATACCGTTACGGTCAAAACTATGGCCCGAACCAATGTAACCATAATGGATTACACCTACATCATAAGTTGGTGCAAGTTTATCGGATAACTTTAAAGTATTGGTATAACCCAAAGCGACATCTGTTTCAGTTGAGTTGCCTGTTACGCCAAAATCAACACTCGAGCCCCAAAGTGATAAATAAGCACCTGATTTATGAGTAAAAGTAAAACCGCCTTGAATGGCAGGGTTATTTGAGGATTGGGTAACACCACGGAAACGATAGTCTGTGGTCGCTGCTACACTACCCGTTGTCGTGATTCCGTAAAAAGATGGAGCATTTTCAGCCATAACCATGGTTGAACCTGCCGTGAGTACGCCGAATGCTACTGCTTTAAGTGCAAATTTCATCATTTTGATCTCCCCCACAATGAACGCACGATTTAATTGAATTAAACAAATTTTGTTACTTAAGCTTTAGCAATTGCTGTGCCAAGTCCATATTTCGTATCGCCCTGTTGCATGAGTTTTGAAATCAAATTCTTTTTAAAGTGAAAATATCGCCTAACGCTTATAAAAATATATTTATAAAAAACAATGCAATAAAATAAAGTTATTACAAAACTAAAAATGCTCAACATAGAAAAACCCCTTATCGGAAATTATTACCGAGCTTAGAAGTATTCATTTGATGTGCGTAAATTTTCTATTTAGATCTAAAGCCGAGATATAAAAAGTATGTAAATTATTGAGGACCGCACTTGTAATGATCTGTGAGTGAGCATTTTTACTTACTTCATTTCTTTATTTATTTCTGAGTTAAAACTGGTGAACTATTTTGGGTCTTTTTTAAGCGATAATATAAACAAAAAGAGTACTGCACAGAATTTACGCAAAATATCGCACTAATTTTGATCAGCTCAATTAAATTGTATTGGCTTTTTATAACAATCCACTCTTATACATTGCGCTTTAAAAATAATGTTATATTGTAACAATTTAAAGGATGTTTAAAATAAATCGTTGAAAAAATCAACTCGAAACAAGGTTAAAAAGTAAACATATCCAGTAAAAATGGATAAAAAACGAACACAAGAATCAACTATTTTTTGAAGTTTGAATATAAAATAAATGGTAAAAATCAACTAAAAAATAAATTACTTTTTTTATTTTAAACAATAGATTAAGTATAAAAGACTAATAGTAAATTTACTAAATAACCAGTAGCACATTAATCAATTTCTGCATAGCATATATAAAATAAAATCAACAAAAATATATCTTTTTTATAGATTACTTATACAATTGATGGAAATCCTAGGCCCTGAACTATAACAAGGCACAGGATTTATCGTTTTTATGAGGTTCTTTAAATATGCTAAATGCACAAAAACTTACATTAGCAGTTCTCATTTCTGCGGCAATAATTTCCTCAGCTCAGGCAAGCGAGCAAAGTGAGGCAAAAGGATTTGTTGAAGATGCGAACGGTTCTATTCTCTTCCGTACAGGTTATCTAACTCGCGACAAAAAACAGGGCGCGAAAGATACTAGCTCAGTTGCTCAATCGGCAATTGTAAATCTTGAATCTGGCTTTACCCCTGGTATTGTTGGTTTCGGTGTAGGCGTTGTTGGTGACGGTTCATTTAAAATCGGTGAAAATAATCATGCCGGCAACCAAATGATTCCTAAGCACAATGATGGTTCAGCTTATGACCATTGGGGTCGTGGTGGCGGTAGCGTTAAAGCTCGTTTCTCAAATACGACTGTACGCTACGGTACTCAAGTACTTGATTTACCAGTTTTAGCAAGTAATACTGGCCGTATGGTTCCTGAATACTTTACAGGTACTTTATTAACAAGCCATGAAATCAAGAATCTTGAATTAGTTGCTGGTAAATTCACTAAAGACCAAATGTCTGATCAAATTAATACCGATGCTGATGTATTTGGTAAAGGTCTTGATCGTGCAATCGTTTGGGGCGGTAAATACAAGTTTGATGATAACTTAAATGCATCTTACTATGGTTTAGATAGTAAAAATAAACTTGAACGTCATTATGCTAATGTGAACTATAAACAGCCTTTAACAAATGACAGTTCATTAACTTATGACTTCAGTGGTTACCATACTAAGTTTGATGCAAATGCACGCACTTATTCAGCAACTGGCTTTGTAGCACCAGATTATGCTGATAATGGTAAAGCAGGCGAAGAAAAGACCAACAACATTTGGGCAATTTCAGGAACTTATGCTACTGGTCCACACAGTGTGATGCTTGCTTACCAACAAAACACTGGTAATGTTGGTTATGACTATGGTCAAAATGCTGACGGTTTCCAAAGTATTTATTTACCAAACTCTTATATGTCTGATTTCATTGGAAACCACGAGAAATCTGCACAAATTCAATACAACGTTGATTTCGGTAAATTAGGTGTATTACCTGGTTTGAACTGGACAACTGCATTTGTATACGGTTGGGACATCAAAGTTCGTGATGTAACTGACAATGCTCAAGAGCGCGAATTCTTCAACCAAGTAAAATACACAGTTCAAAGTGGTTTTGCTAAAGATGCAAGTCTTCGTGTTCGTAACTCTTACTACCGTGCAAGTGATACTTACCAAGGTGCTTACATTGGTGATACAAACGAATGGCGTATCTTCCTTGATATTCCTGTGAAATTATTCTAATTCATAGATCTATCAAGCATAAAAAAACCTACCTCTGGCAACACAGGTAGGTTTTTTATTGAGCCTAGAATATCAATTGTGACACTCTAGGCTCATAAAATCAGAGCTTATTTAGCAGCTTCGATTGCTTTCAATACTTCAGCTTTAGCAACGTCAGCACCTTCCCAACCGCTGATTTTTACCCATTTTCCTGGTTCTAAATCTTTGTAGTGGCTGAAGAAATGCTCAACTTGGCTAATTAACAATGGAGGAAGATCTGTATATTCCTTCACGTCTTTGTAAAGTGGAGATAATTTCTCGTGTGGAACCGCGATTAATTTTGCATCGATACCACCGTCATCTTCCATGTTTAATTTACCAACTGGGCGGCAACGAATGACTGAACCAGCAGCAACAGGATGTGGAGTTACAACAAGTACGTCTAATGGGTCGCCATCTTCAGACAAAGTATTTGGTACATAACCATAGTTTGCTGGATAGAACATTGCTGTGCCCATGAAACGGTCTACAAACAATGCATCAGAATCTTTGTCAATTTCATATTTAATTGGCGCTGCATTTGCAGGAATTTCAATGATGACATAGATGTCATTTGGTGCATCTTTACCTGCTGGGATATTGCTGTAACTCATATCAATACTCTTTCGTTATGAAGTCAGATGTAAAATCCACTCGATTATAACGTGGATATCATCAAAATGATGCCGATTATACAATGCGCACACGCGAAAGTTGATATGAATGGTGACAGAATGACACTCAAGTCAGCTTAATTGTCACGATCAATAAAAATATTGGGCATAACAATGATAAAAACCAGACAATCGAACGCAAAGTTGCCCAATTACTTAAGTAACAAATGCCATAAATCACGCGCAAAATAATATATGCCCAGCCCAATCTCAAAATAAAGTACTCAGGCACCACCATATATTCAGCCATCAAAATAGCTGTTAAAAATAAAGGTAAACTTTCAAAACTGTTTTGTTGTACTGCATTTGCCCGAGCAGCGATACCCTTTGTATTAGCAAGAAAATCTCTTGGGTTATGATTATCCGAGGGCTGAAAACCACCCTTAAATTTTGCAATTACGGTAAATGCGTATGGCAGCAAACATGCCACTAAAATAATATAGATAATGCTGCTGATGCCGTGCATAGTGCCATCCATCACTGAAAATACTGTTGATCATGCTATCATAACTCATCGTTTTTACCTGAAATTTTATGCAATCGCATGTCATCACTGATTTATAGGGCTATGTATGCAACAACCTGATCAAAAAGAATTGCTCGAGGTCTTAGAAAAGCAAAAGAAGAACCAGCTTCAGGTAGATCTTATATTCAAAATTGTATTACCCATCGTCGCTTTTTTACTGAGTGTAATTTGCGCGAATTTTAATTGGCAATCGACATTAGGTACTTTTGTCATTTTGACAATTACTTTTATTGCGGTGGGTGTCAAAAGACTTCCTTTATGGCATTGGCTCATTGTAGTTACCGTATATTGTCTGATAGATAATTATCTCAGTTATGGCCAACTTGACTTATCTCACTTGCGCTTACAACTTGGCACAATGATTGTTTTTGTGGGTATGGTTGGAATCGGCCGTCCTTATGTAGACCGCTGGTTTATGAAAAGCCACTAAATAAAAAAGCGCCCTACGGCGCTTTTTTATTCACTAACGATTAAGCAGGTTTACGTAAGTCTTTACGTAAAATTTTACCTACATTTGATTTTGGTAATTCATCCATAAACTCAACATAACGAGGGCGTTTGTAGCCTGTTAAGTTTTCTTTAGCAAAGTTCAAAATTTCTTCTGTGGTTAAACTTGGATCTTTTTTCACAATAAAGAGTTTTGGCACTTCACCTGATTTTTCATCAGGAACACCAATTGCAGCAACTTCCAAAACTTTTGGATGTTTAGCAATAACTTCTTCAATTTCACTTGGGTAAACGTTAAAGCCTGAAACCAAAATCATATCTTTTTTACGATCTACAATTTTTGTATATCCATGGCTGTCCATTACACCAATGTCACCAGTACGGAAGAAACCATCGGCTGTCATCACTTTAGCGGTCTCATCTGGACGGTTCCAATAGCCCTTCATGACTTGCGGACCACGGATTGAGATTTCGCCTTGTTCACCTAAAGGTACTTCTTTACCGTCATCATCTAAAATAGCAACTTCTGTTAAAGGTAATGGAATACCAATCGTGCCACTAAATTCAGTAGAAGCTGGAGGGTTTGCAGTCGCTACCGGAGAAGTTTCCGATAAACCGTAACCTTCAATAATGGTTGTGCCCGTAATTTTCTTCCAAGCTTCTGCTGTAGAAGGCAGAACTGCCATACCACCGCCCATCGCCATTTTTAAATTGCTATGGTCAAGCTGCTTGAACTCTTCATTATTCACTAAGGCATTAAATAACGTATTTACTGCAGGGAAGAAAGAAGGTTGATATTTACGTAACTCCTTAATCACGGCTGGTAAATCACGTGGGTTTGGAATCAAGATATTTGCCTGCCCTTTGTACATACCGTACATCGCACAAACCATGAACGCAAAAATATGGTAAAGAGGTAATGCACAAACAATACGATCGCCTTTAGCACCCTCATTTACACCAAATTTACTTTGGAAAATACCGTCACACTGTAAAAGGTTAGCAACTAAATTACGGTGAGTCAGCTCAGCACCTTTTGAAACACCTGTTGTACCACCGGTATATTGAAGCACGGCAGTATCACTTAGAGTTAAAGTCGGGCGCTTATAATTGCTTGGATTTTCTTTATTCAATGCGCTGTTAAACTTAACATGGCCAGGAATGTTCCAAGCTGGAATTTGTTTACGCACTTTGCGTAAAACAAAGTTCACTAAAGTGCCTTTTAGAGTACCTAACATGTCTCCAACAGAAGCAACCACGACGTGTTTGACCGGAGTTTTTCCTAAAATACTTTGGTAAACACTCGCAAAGTTCTCAATAATGACAAGAACTTCCGCACCTGAGTCGTTTAACTGATGCTCAAGCTCACGCGCAGTATATAGCGGGTTAACATTCACTAAAATCAAGCCAGCACGGAAAACCGCCAATGCCACTACAGGATACTGCAATACGTTTGGCATCATTACTGCAACGCGCGTACCTTTTGCTAACCCCAAATTTTGCAAATAGGTCGCGAACTTACGGCTTGCAAGTTCCAACTCGTTAAATGACATGGCTTTATCCATAAAGATAAAGGCATCACGAGAACCAAATTTTTGGAAATTACGCTCAAAAATATCAACAAGTGAGGTATTTTCTGCAGGCAATGCTACTGTTTCTGGAATCCCTGTCTTTTGGTATTCTGCAAACCAAATCTTTTCCATAATGCCATTATCTCCGATTCGTAATCCTTAGTAATAACTGTTATTCAATGCCCCAGCTATTCTTTAGCTTCTTGGTGCCAGAACATATTTAAAACTTATTGGCACATTCATGACACTTTCGAACAAGATTATGAGACAGAAGTTTTGACAATTTGACCCTGCCAAATTTTTTGCATGGAGTACAAATTATGTACTCCAAATTGCTGCCCTTTTAATCATTATTCCATACCAACAAGTTCAGTTCATTGCTTGAACTTGTTGCCATATATAGCGTATTTATGTTGCCAGACGCTAGCTTTATCTCTGAATCAACAGTTTATTTGCTTTTTGATATCCACGTGGTAAGAGCTGACCTTTCGAAGCACGTTTACCCATGTATTTTTGTAGATCATCACCTTTTAATTTTAGATGTTGTTGACCTGCAACCACCTGAATTATTTCATCTAAGTTCAGGGTTGTCATGGATAAAATCTGCTCTTTGGCTTCAAGTTGTATCAACTTATTACCTTTACCTTTATTTAAATTTGGTAGTTCTGCCAAATCTAAAATTAACAAACGCCCTGCCGAGCTCAGCACAGCCAAATGCGTCATGTTTTGGGCAGAGATGAGCGGTAAAGCTTTTGCCTTATCAGGTACCGTTAAGAATGTCTTACCAGCTTTAGCATTGGTATCTAATTGTTTGACTTGAGTTTTAAAACCATAACCCGATGAACTTGCAGCAATCAGTTCAGATTCTTCATCATCTAAATAAGCCTGAATAAACGCTACGCCACTTGCTGGTGACAGTTTCGAACTTAATGGATCGCCTAAGCCTCTGGCCGAAGGTAAGCTGCTAATTGGTAAGGCATAACTACGCCCCGTTTCATCGAGGAAGTAAACTCGTTGGTTGGTTTTACCTACAGCATGGCTTAAATATTGGTCCCCTGCACGGTAATTCAGGTTTTCAGCATCAACATCTGCACCTTTTGCCGCACGAACCCAACCCGCTTCAGACAACACAACGGTTACCGTTTCAGCTGGCATTAGATCTTGTTCTTTAATTTGAACCGCTTCAGCACGTGCAACAATTGGAGAACGGCGTTCGTCACCAAACTTTTTCGCGTCTTCTTTTAATTCGCCAATAATAAGATTTTTTAGAGATTCAGGATTTTCCAACTGTTCACGAATAATGGCAGCTTTCGCAGAAAGCTCATCTTGTTCTTGACGGATTTCCATCTCTTCAAGCTTTGCCAAGTGACGTAATTTAAGTTCTAAAATCGCTTCAGCCTGTATCTCATCAATATTGAAGTGTTCCATCAATACTGGTTTAGGCTGATCTTCTTCACGAATAATGCGAATAACGGTATCAATATCGAGATAAGCAATTAAAAGACCTGCCAAAATATGTAGGCGCTTTTCAATACGGTTTAAATGATACTGCAAACGACGAGTGACCGTGTTTTTACGAATCTCAATCCATTCAAGCAAAATACGACGAATTGATTTCACCTGAGGGCGACCATCTTCGCCAATCATGTTCAAATTGACACGATAGCTTGACTCTAAATCGGTGGTTGCAAATAAGTGGCTCATCACCGCTTCAGCATCGATACGGTTAGAACGCAATACAATCACGAGTCGTGTTGGGTTTTCATGATCCGACTCATCACGTATATCCACCACTAATGGCAGCTTTTTCGCCTGCATCTGGTCAGCAATTTGGGTAATCACTTTAGAACCAGAGACTTGATATGGTAGCTCAGTGATTACGATTTCATGCTTTTCAACGGTATAAACCGCTCGCATGCGGTAACTACCACGACCAGTCGTCTGGATTTTAAGTAGCTCTTCTGGCGGAGTAATAATTTCAGCTTTGGTTGGTAAGTCTGGCGCCGGAATATATTCAGCTAATTTTTCGTCTGAAGTTTGCGGGTTACGGATTAAAGCAATTGTCCCCTTCACAACTTCACGTAAATTATGCGGAGGAATATCGGTCGCCATACCCACAGCGATACCCGTTGTACCATTCAAAAGAATATTCGGTACACGTGCAGGTAAGGTAATCGGTTCTTTTAAAGAACCATCAAAGTTATCTTGCCATTCACTGGTACCCTGACCTAATTCACTCAGCAACAACTCGCTATAAGCTGAAAGTTTAGCTTCGGTATAACGCATCGCAGCAAATGACTTAGGGTCATCTGGTGAACCCCAGTTACCTTGACCTTCAATTAAAGGATAGCGATAACTAAAAGGCTGAGCCATGAGTACCATGGCTTCGTAACATGCCGAGTCGCCATGTGGATGGTATTTACCAAGTACATCACCCACTGTACGCGCTGATTTTTTTGGCTTGCCACTATTTTTTAAGCCTAGCTCGCTCATGGCATAGACAATACGGCGCTGTACAGGCTTTAAGCCATCACTGATATGCGGCAATGCACGGTCCATAATGACGTACATGGCATAATTCAAGTAAGCCTGTTCAGTAAATTCGGCTACAGAGCGGTTTTCTGTCGCATGATGCGCAAGGCTGGTCATAGTCAGCTTATCTTCCAAATCAGTCGTTATTTTAAGTGTGTATTATGCTAAGTGGGCTATGTTACAGACACAAGAGGGACTCTGTCACCTGAGCGTCAAATTATGTCTTATCTCTCTATATTTTTAGTTACTTGCTATAAAGTTAGGCAGAAACTATAGCCCAATCGACTCTAGTCTTTTACCTTGAGTCTCTTCACCTAATATCAAAATTACTAAAGCTACAGCAAGTAAAACCACAGTAAACATCATAAAAACGTGATTAAAGCCGTTTTTGGCAACCATCATATGGGTCACGACCATTGGCGCGACAATTCCACCAATACGTCCCATTGCCGATGCCCAACCCGAACCAAACGCCCGAATATTGGCTGGATATTGTTCTGGTGTATAGGTATATAACACTCCCCATGCACCCAAATTAAAGAATGACATGAGACAACCCCAAAACATAATGCTATTTACGCTGTCGGCTTGTCCAAAGAAATATGCAGATAAGGCACAAAAACCGATAAATGCCGCGAGTGTAATTTTTCGACCTAAACGTTCAACAAACCAAGCCGCTGCCAAGTAGCCCGGTAACTGCGCCAAAATCATAAGCAATACATATTCAAATGATTTAACAACATCGTAGCCTTGTTTCACCAATAAACTCGGCAACCATGTGAAAATACCGTAATAGGAATACACAATTCCAAACCAGATCAGCCAGAGCATTAAACTTCTACGAGCAAATTGACCACTCCAGAGTTGTTTAAATGAAACTTTTTGTCGCATCGCCACAGGCACGACTTCGATATGATGCACAATTTGCACGCATGCTTCGGCTTCTAGTTTTTGTACCAGTGCATGTGCTTCTTCAATACGACCACGATTAATCAAATAAGGTATCGACTCAGGGACTTTTTTCCATATCACTAAAATATAAATAAGTGGTAGGCCACCCATAAGAAAGGCAATATGCCAGCCAAATTTAGGAATAATAAAATAAGAAATGAGTGCAGCAACTAGCCAGCCTAATCCCCAAAAACTTTCAAGCAGAACGATAAATCTTCCACGAACATGGGCAGGCACATACTCACTGACCAGTGTGACTGCTACAGGTAATTGGCCACCTAGCCCCAACCCAACAATAAACCGAAAAATTAATAGCCACTTTAGATCGGGGGCAAAAGCACATAAGGCTGTAGCAATACTATAGATTGCCATCGTGATCGCAAATACAGTTTTCCGACCAAAACGATCTGCCAAGGCACCAGAACAAACTGCACCAATAGCCATGCCTACAAAGCCAATACTGACAATCCAACCGCTTTCAGCTGGTGTTAATGACCAGTCTTTAACAAGGGTTGTCATAATAAAAGCGATAATGCCGGTATCCATCGCATCAAACATCCAACCTAAACCCACTACCCATAAAAGCGTGTAGTGAAATTTGCCAATTGGAAGATTTTGTATACGTGAAACCAGATCCATAGGAGTAACTCTACTGGAAAGAATAAGTGGACAAGACCATATATAGAATTGTTATATCATGCCCACATGAAGTTCTACATGATTAATGTTCGTCAGTTGAAGAAGCCGACTCTGCATCATCATCTTTATAAATAAATTTAGGCATTTCCAAACCAAAATAAATGGCAATTAAACGGAGCGTAAAACCAAATACTAAGGTTGAAATAACGGTAAGTTCTAAACTCAAACCTAAGTCTAGACAGACCCAATAGCAAATGACTGCAACAAAAGAAATACTTGCATACAGCTCACGGCGGAAAACAAACGGGACGTCGTTACATAAGATGTCACGTAAAATACCACCCGAGACTCCAGTCAAAACACCTGCTACAGCCGATACGACAAAACCATGCCCCATTTGTAAGGCAATCTGGCAACCAATAATGGTAAACCCAATCAAACCTAAAGCATCAAGCACCAAGAAAATGTTATGTAAATGGCGCATCCACTTGGCAATGATGATGGTAACAAAGGCAGCACAACACGTTAAAACTAAATATTCAGGATGCTTTACCCACGTTAAAGGATAGTGCCCAAGTAGTACATCACGTACAGAACCACCACCCAAGGCCGTTACACAGGCAATCAGTACGACACCGAACCAGTCCATACTCCGTCGCCCAGCAGACAATGCTCCAGTCATGGCTTCGGCAGTAATCGCAATAATATAAATAACGGTGAGTAACATTGCCCTTTCCTTCAGGCCAAACGGTGGGCGTATTTTAAGATAAAGTTATAGGAATTGTGCACAGCATTGCTTAAATTTTTTTCCTGAACCGCATATACACGGCTGTTTCATGGTGACCTGCATATCGACCGTTGGATCAAGGAAAAACCATTGTTGCTGGTGATATACAAAATGTGAAACTTCATGATGGATTTGAGCACTTTTTCCATCATGATAATGAGCCTTGAACTCCACCTGTGCATGGGTCTTATCCAACTTTTCTTTGGCTTGGATGACTTCCAAACCGAGCCATTGATTCTGTTTACTCCAATCTGCAATAGCCTCTTTATCAAGAGCAGCTTGTTGCCCTAATGCTGTGGTTTGAACAATATAATCAATTTGCTGTAATGCAAAAGCACTATAACGGGAACGCATAAGCTGCTCCGCCGTGAGAGCTTTTGCTGTGCCTAAATGTAAAGGCTCACAACATTCTGAATAGCTGCCTTTTCCACATGGACAAGTATGTTGAGTCATTCTGTGTTTCTCAAATAAAAAAATAGCTCAGAGTTGAGCTATTTTATGATGTTTCTAGACTTAAAATGCCATTTAATCTTTTGATTCATCTTGTTCGATAGAAACAATATGAACTTTCTCGATTTTATGGCCTTCCATGGTTACAACTTCAAAGCGATAACCATCTGCTTCAACAGTTTCACCATTTTCAGGTAAACGACCTAAATGGAATAACAAATAACCCGATAAAGTAGAATATTGTTCACTTTCATCTACCAAATCACGACCTAATAAAAGCGATACATGGCGAATATCAGTTGAACCTTCAAGTATTAAAGAACCATCTTCTAAGCTTTCAGCTGCTGCATCTAGTTCATCTTCATCAGGGAACTCACCAGCAATTGCTTCTAAAATATCAATTGGTGTCGCAATACCTTCAATTGAACCATATTCATTTAGAACAATCGCCATTTGCAAAGGAGCCTGACGTAATTGTTCCATTACCATAAGCACTTGAGCATTTTCATGCACAATGACTGGCTCACGTAAGTACTTTTGAAAATCAACAACGCCTGTTTCAATGAAGCCATTTAAAACTTTATGTGTAAGCGCGATACCTTCAATATTATCAAGTTCACCACGAGCAACGATTAAACGTGAATGTGTCATCGACATTAAACGTTCTTTTAAAACTTCCGGTTCATCGTCTAAGTCAATCCATTCCAGCTCAGGTCGTGGAGTCATTACCGACTTTACTGGACGTTCAGATAACCCCAGTACGCCTTGTACAAGTACACTGTGGTAAGCACCATTTTCTTCATCAAAGACTTCATCGGCAAAAGCTTGAGTAGCCAATACATCTTCTTTATCAGCCGTTTGGGCATCTGAAGTAGAACCGCTATTTTTACTGCCTAACATACGTAAAACAGCAGAAGCTGTGCGATAACGTAAATCTGTAGTAGTCACTAGCTTTTCTTGATTGCGGCGCATGGTTTGGTTGATCATTTCGACTAAAATCGAGAAACCAATCGCAGCATATAAGTAACCCTTCGGAATATGGAAACCAAAACCTTCCACCACCAACGAGAAACCGATCATCATTAAGAAGCCAAGACACAGAATAACGACTGTTGGGTGCTTATTTACAAAGTCCATGAGTGGTCTTGAAGCCCACAACATGATACCCACAGCAATCACAACAGCAACCATCATGATTGACAGCTCTTTCACCATACCCACAGCAGTAATTACACTGTCTAATGAGAATACGGCATCAAGCACTACAATCTGAACGATAACCATCCAGAACGCAGCATGGACTGGATTATCTTCTTTATGAAGCTGTTTACCTTCCATCCGCTCATGTAATTCCATGGTGCCTTTAAATAACAAGAACACACCACCGAATAACAAGATCAAATCACGGCCAGAGAATGGATGGTTAAGAATATGGAAAAGTGGTTGGGTGAGTGTCACGACCCAAGCAATTGAAGCTAAGAGGATAAGACGCATTCCCAAAGCGAGTATTAAACCCACTATACGTGCCTTAGTACGTTGTTCTGGTGGCAACTTTTCAGCCAAAATGGCAATAAAGACGAGGTTATCGATCCCTAGTACGATTTCAAGAACAATTAATGTAGCTAAGCCTACCCAAGCAGACGGATCAGACATCCATTCAAAGATCATTGATCCTGCTCCTGTGCTGGGTGGATTTTATCTTTATTGGGCAACACAACAGGCATGCCTAGACAAAGGGGGAATAATGTTTTTTTAGGACAAGAAATTAAAACGGAGCGACTACAACCACTACCCATATTTGTTCATATGTTGTTAAACGAATTTTCAGTATAGGCAAGATTTAACATAAATTCATCATTTTTATTTGATCATTATATGTATTCACCAAACCCATACAAAACATGAATCTTTCCTATAAAACTGCTTATAAAGTTGTCATATTTTTTGCTTAGTGTAGACAAGAAATATGAACGTGATAAGGTGAAAATAAAGCAATGAATAGCGTATTAACAATGGCAGTAAATGATTCACCAATAACAGCTGTAAAAACAACACAACCTCTTATTGCATTATATTGTGGCTCACGAGCAGGAAATAACCCGATTTATCGCGAAAAGGCAATTGAATTAGCCAGCGGAATTGCTGAACAAGGTTTTGGTCTGGTCTACGGCGGTGCCAGCATTGGTTTAATGGGTCAAGTCGCTGAAAGCGTGCTTGCACATGGTGGAGAAGCTGTAGGTGTCATTCCTGAATTTATGCTTGATTATGAAGTCGCACATGCAGGACTGACCGAATTACATGTGGTAGAAACCATGCATGAGCGTAAAGCCATGATGGCAGAGCGTGCGAGTGCGTTTATCGCACTACCTGGTGGTTTGGGAACATTCGAAGAAATTTTGGAAATTGCGACATGGGGGCAACTCAATCAGCACCAAAAACCTATGATTTTATATAACGTAAATGGTTTTTATAATGCGTTAATTGCTCAGTTAGACCATGCAGTTCAAGAAGGTTTCCTTCCCCTTCAGCACCGAGCTAAATTAATTGTATGTGAAGAAATCGATCAAATTTATAACGTCATCCGAAACTTAAAAATGCCAAAGAGATTTGTTGTGTAAACTCTCCTATCTCAATAAAAAAGCGGTTCTTCCGCTTTTTTTTGTTTTAACTATTTTCACCGATACCTTCAAAAGCAATTAGATTTAGTAAAGGGGTACTCAACATTGCCTTACTCTTTTTACTTTCAATTTGTTTTACACTAAGCGAAAACGTTAATTTTCAAATGTTATGAATGCCACGCCGACTCATCAAGCTTTGCAACCTGAATATCGCCTATTGGTTCTTTTGGTTTCCATTGGCTTTTTTATGCAGGCATTGGATACCACCATTGTAAATACAGCCATTCCTGCAATGGCACATCATTTAAATGAAGATCCATTACGTATGCATAGCGTGGTGGTGGCTTATGTTTTATCTGTAGCGGCCTGTATTCCTTTAAGTGGATGGCTAGCCGACCGCTTTGGTGTCAGAAATACGTTTTTATCAGCAATTGTGATTTTTACGCTTGCATCTTTAGGTTGTGGTCTTTCTCAAAGCCTTAATGAGCTTTTATTTTTCCGTGTCATTCAGGGTGTGGGGGGCGCGTTATTACTCCCCGTTGGTCGTTTATCACTTTTAAAAATTATTCCCCGAACTCAGTTTTTAGCTGCCATGAGCCTCATGAGTTTGGCAGGTTTACTTGGTCCTTTAGCGGGTCCAACTCTAGGTGGCTGGTTAGTTGAAGTTGCAACATGGCACTGGATTTTTCTTATTAATATTCCAATGGGTATATTAGGTATATTAATGACATTGAAAGTCATGCCAAATGTAAAAGAGCCTACCGTTAAAACCTTTGACCTTATTGGGTTTGTGCTTTTGGTTGTTGCAATGATTGGCTGGTCATTGGGTATTGAACATCTTGCCTCACGTGAATATTCAAAATGGTTCAGCATTTCACTGTTAGTCGTCGGTGTAATCGCAACGCTCTGGTATGCCTATCATTCACATACCCATCAAAATGCATTATTCCGTAGCCGATTGTTTAAAAATAAAATATTTGCCATTGGTATTTTAGGTAATTTCTTTGCCCGTTTTGGTGGCAATGCCTTACCTTTCGTTTTACCTCTTATGTTGCAAGTGGCTTTTGGTTTTGAGCCATTCATTGCGGGTTTAATGATGATTCCACTGGTGTTAGGATCGCTTTTTTCAAAGCCGATTGTTAGACCCATTATTCAGAAAATGGGTTATCGCCGCTTTTTGTTAATTAACACCACATTAGTCGGTCTATGTATTGCATCTTTTGCGATTATGACGGTCGATACTCCTACTTGGTTTAGAGCCCTACACTTTTTCTTATTTGGTACATTAAACTCACTGCAATTTGTGGGTATGAACACATTGACCTTAAAAGATTTGCCTCAACAAGATGCAAGTAGTGGGAATAGTTTCCTATCAATGATCATGATGCTATCAATGAGTATTGGCGTAGCACTCGCGGGCACCCTCATTAATGTATTTACCGATTACTATGGTACAGCACATGTGACAACTGCCTTCCATGTCACCCTTATTTGTTTAGGTTGTATTAATGTCATTACTGCGCTTATCTTTTGGCAAATTCCAAAAAATACGCCTGTGTAAGTAGTTGCATTTTTAGCATGGTTTCTCGCTCGTGAATCACGCTATGATGTGAACTTCATATTGATACTGAGTTTTGCATGACCAAGCTGGCAAAAACCTTTTCTGCACCACGCTACAACACCCTAATCGGGATTGTTTTAGCTTGTGTTATGGGGGTTCTCACTTACTTCGGTCTGTTCTACCAACAAAAAGCAATTGCTCAAGATTATCCAGTACAAGGCTTTGATGTTTCTCATCATCAAGAAGATATTAACTGGAAAAAAATATCACCCAAAAAATTCCAATTCGTCTATTTAAAAGCGACTGAAGGTGGTGATTATAAAGATCCAAAATTTCAAGAAAACTGGTTAAAAGCACGCGAACATGGCTTTTATGTTGGGGCTTATCATTTTTACCGTTTATGCCGTGATGGCAAAACACAAGCTGAAAATTTTATTGCAACCGTACCCAACAAACCTGATGCCCTTCCTCCTGTTATCGATCTGGAATATGACGGCAACTGTATTAATGCGCACACCAAAGAACAATTACTTAAAGAAATAGGCATTATGCATGACCGCCTAAAACAGCATTATGGCAAACAGCCTATCTTTTATATTTCCAAAACTTTTTACCACATTGTGTTAATAGGAAGTTTCCCTAATACCCCACTTTGGGTCAGAGATTACGAAGGAAAACCTGAGCTGAAGGACAAGCGAAAATGGCTCTTTTGGCAGCATAGTAATCAAGGTAAAATTGAAGGCATGACCAAGCCAGTAGACTTAAATGTCTATGAAGGTTCAGTCAAAGAATGGCACCAATTTTTACAGCAGCAAGGCATCGTGAAAGCACAATAATATGCGCAAAATCATTCATATCGATATGGATGCCTTTTATGCATCGGTCGAATTGCGAGAGCGTCCTGATCTAAAGCATCTTCCCGTCGTTATTTCTTCGCATCATCCGCGTGCTGTAATTGCGGCAGCTTCTTACCCTGCCCGTGAGTTTGGCTTACGCTCTGCCATGTCCATGAGCCAAGCAAGAAAACTATGCCCTCAAGTTGTTATTATTGAGCCTAATTTTGAAAAATATCGTGCCATCTCGGCTCAAATTCATAGTATTTTTCAACAATACACCACTCTTATTGAACCTTTATCTTTAGATGAAGCATACCTTGATGTCACTGAAAATTTAAAACAAATCGCAAGTGCAACCGAAGTGGCTATGCATATTCGGGAAGATATTTTCAGGTTAACAGGACTAACTGCCTCGGCTGGTGTAGCACCCAATAAATTCTTGGCAAAAGTCGCATCTGACTGGAATAAACCGAATGGCCTGTTTGTTATAAAGCCCTCTCAGGTGGCCAGTTTCATTCAGGACTTACCCTTAAAAAAAATTCCGGGGGTCGGTAAAGTTACCCAAGAAAAACTCCAACAGCTTGAGTTACATACGCTGGGTGACTTACAAAAAATTGAAGAAGCTGTTTTGGTTCACCACTTTGGTAAATATGGGCAACAACTTCATTTATATGCTCAAGGTATTGATAATCGCCCTGTTCAAGCTGAACGTGCTCGTCAGCAAATTTCAAAAGAAACTACATTTGATAGTGACTTTACCCTAGCACAGTGCCAACCCTACTGGCATGGCTTAGCCGAAAAAGTCTGGCAAAGCTTAGAGAAAAAGCAACTTAATGCTCGTGGTGTAAATATTAAGCTCAAACTTAAGAATTTCCAGACACTCCAACACAGTAAAAGTTTTAAAAACCCAATTCATTCTCAACAAGACCTGATTCAAGTTTTATTCTTGCTTTTAAATGAGATGCATATTCCCGAAAACTTCCAATTTCGGCTGATTGGTATTGGCGTTTATCAATTACAGACTAAAGCTGACGACTTTCAGTTGTCCTTATGGTAAGTGTTGTTTTTTTATCCAAATGAGCAAGTTTTAAACAAAAACAGTTCCCTTTTGATCAAAATTTGAAGTAATCTAATCAACGCATATTCATTACCCATGTATTTGCAACGTGCCAAAGCAACCTTACTTTCGGCATATCGTCCTGTGATTGGCGTGACGACCAAATCCGAATATTACAGGGCACTTAAAGTACATGGGACTCTACCCATTCTTATAAATCACAACAATAATCTACCGAAATTCCTTTGCACTTGCTTGCGCCTGCCTAGTAACTCTTCATAAAATCAAACTATTCAATAAAGACACTTTAGAGCATTTTTATGACGGTAAAACGTTTACACGTGACTTCACGCTACTGCGAAGTGGCGATTTCAGGTAATTTAGTCCATTTAGCAGGACAACTCGCTGATGACACCAGCGTAGACATTACGGCGCAGACTCAACAAACTTTAGACAATATTGATCGCTTACTTGCTGAAGCAGGAACCGACAAAAGTCATATTCTTTCTGTCATGATTTTTCTAAAAGATATTGAAACAGACTATGCAGCCATGAATGCTGTATGGGACGCATGGATTAGCAAAGAGCATCCACCTGCTCGTACTTGTGTCGAATCTAAACTTTATGCACCTGATGTACTTGTAGAAATGACTGTCGTTGCGGTACTTCCTTAATTCTTATTGATTTTAAGCAATAAAAAACTGAGCAATATTGATCAAGATAGTGCTCAGTTTTTTATGTTTCTAGAAGTTTTAATTTCAGCATTTTATTCAAATCTTCTTTAATGAGTCCTAAAATTAAATTGCTATAACCTCTATTTATAACTTCTAAGACTTCACAAAAGCATTTGAGATTCTTTCTAACTGCGGCGTGGCAGGTAAAGTTGCCATCTCTGATTCAGGGGTTAATAAATCTCTTCTTAAATCATGATAATCAGGCACACTACCGTAGCGAAGCACACGATAACCTGCAAGTTGTAATAAACGGCGCTCATATTGCTGATGTGCTCGGCGTAAACCATTTTCCTCAAGCATAACCACTACAAAAACTTGGTAATTTTGATCAAGTACAACAAAGTCAGCCGTCATATTTTGATATTTGCGACGTGTGTGAGCATATTTAGTTGTTAATAAAGCATCAAATGAAACATGGGCTAATACGGTAAATTTAGGCAATACTGTTTGTAAACGAGTAAGTGTCATTTGTTCATGACTGCTTAATACGGCGCGGCGCTTTAAAGCACTGTCTTGTTGATGCTTTCTGGATAGACTCTTTGCCGCCATAACGACAGTCAAAAAGAGTAATAATATCGTGATTAAATAATACATGGGCCTAATCCTTTAAGTTTTTTATAATGATTTTGCTAGATCACACTTTGTTTTAATTGATAACGACACAGCCGTTTTTTTAAAAGGTTCACTTAGTAATTTCACTTGTAGTTATCAAGCTTGGCTTAAATTTAGCCACCCTCACATTATTTATAATCATAGAATCAACAACAATCAAGTGCAGCTCGTCAGATTTTTAGCATTTATCATTTTTCATTACATTTTTTAGGCTAAAAATTTGAAAAAATCTCACTATCCGATTTAAATAACCTCGTAAAAAACAAAAAAGGCTCTGTTTAAGAGCCTTTTTTATCATTATCCACGTGCTTTTGATTTTGGTTTACTTTTACCACCAAACGGTCTCTTCTCACCTGTTTCACGAGGAGGTAAACCTGTATGTTGCGTTAATACTTGACCTTTCTGTGGACGCTTCTGATTTGAATGATTATTTGTTTGCTGATTATTTCGTTTAACCGAATCCCCTGCCGTAGACGAGTTTTTCTTACGTGCAGATTTATATTCCCCTTCTGTGCCTTTTGGCTGATAAGTCGGAATTAAATGCTGCTTTGAATTACCAATCAAATCGGCACGGCCCATTTCTTTTAAAGCTTCACGAAGTAATGGCCAGTTATTTGGATCATGGTAACGTAAGAATGCTTTATGCAGACGACGGCGTTTCTCACCTTTTACAATATCAACCTTTTCAGTATAACGAGCGACTTTAGCAAGCGGGTTTTTGCCCGAATAATACATGGTGGTTGCAGTTGCCATTGGTGATGGATAGAAAGTCTGTACCTGATCGGCACGAAAACCATTCTTTTTCAACCAGATCGCAAGGTGCATCATGTCATAATCTGAAGTACCCGGATGTGCTGCAATAAAGTAAGGAATTAAATATTGCTCTTTTCCTGCTTCTTTACTGAAACGGTCAAACATTTGTTTAAAACGATCATACGTACCAATACCCGGTTTCATCATCTTAGATAGCGGGCCTTGCTCAGTATGTTCAGGAGCAATTTTTAAATAACCACCCACGTGATGTTGTACCAACTCTTTGACATATTCAGGGTTCAATACTGCAAGGTCATAACGTAAACCTGAACCAATGAGAATCTTCTTCACACCTTTAATTGCGCGCGCTTTACGGTAAAGCTGCACTAATGGCGCATGATCGGTATGCAAGTTTTGACAAACGCCCGGATAAACGCAAGAAGGTTTACGACAGTTCTTTTCAATTTCTGGATCTTTACAGTGCAAACGGTACATGTTTGCTGTTGGGCCACCTAAGTCTGAAATAATACCTGTGAAGTTTGGTGCTGTATCACGGATTTTTTCAATCTCACGTAAGATCGAATCTTCCGAACGGTTTTGGATAATACGACCTTCATGTTCTGTAATTGAACAGAATGTACAACCACCAAAACAGCCACGCATAATGTTGACCGAGAATTTGATCATATCAAATGCAGGAAAACGAGCATCACCATAAGTAGGATGTGGCAACCGTGCATAAGGTAAATCAAATACATAGTCCATTTCCTCAGTCGTTAAAGGAATTGGAGGTGGGTTAATCCATACATCACGTTCACCATGGCGTTGCACCAATGCACGGGCATTACCAGGATTAGTTTCAAGGTGCAAAATACGGTTTGCATGCGCGTAAAGCACTTGATCATTTGCCACTTCTTCAAAAGAAGGTAAGCGAATGACTGCTAACTCTCGTGGTGGTAATTTGTGTTTAATTGCTTTTGACGGTGCTGGCTTTAATTGAACGATTTGAGTGTCGTCATCGAGTTTGTCGCCTTCACGCACAATCGGATTTGCAACAATCTCTTTTTGGAAGTTTTGATACTGAGCTAAAGAGTTACCCTTTTCTTTTTCAACCTCACAGCCATCAATATCTTCTGTCATGACATATGGGTTAATAATTGGGTCAACACGCCCAACTGTATCTACATCATTACTCGCAACTTCAACAAACTTTGCTTTTGATGCTTTGTTATGTTTATTAATAATAAATGCCGTACCACGAACGTCAGTAATCTCGTGGATTTTCTCACCTTTAGCTAAACGATGCATCACATCAATAATGGCACGCTCACCATTACCATACATGAGCAAATCAGCTTTTGAGTCCATTAAAATCGAACGACGGACTTTATCTGACCAATAATCGTAGTGCGCAATACGACGTAAACTACCTTCAATACCACCTAATAACACTGGTACATCTGGGAATGCTTCACGACAACGTTGGCAATAAACTGTTGCAGCACGGTCAGGACGTTTATTTGGTTCATTGTTTGGAGAATATGCATCATCCGAACGGATTTTACGATCTGCCGTATAACGGTTAATCATCGAATCCATATTACCGGCGGTTACACCCCAAGCAATTGTTGGCTTACCTAAAACGCGGAAGCTTTCAACATTGGTCCAATCTGGCTGCGCAATAATTCCGACACGGAAACCTTGTGCTTCCAGTACACGCCCAATCACACCCGATACAAATGATGGGTGGTCAATATAAGCATCACCACAAACTAAAATAAAGTCACACGCATCCCAGCCGAGTTGATCCATTTCTTCTCGTGACATCGGCAAAAATGGCGCTGGTTCAAAACACGACGCCCAATATTTGTCGTAATCAAACAGCGCTTTTGGCGCAGTTTGCATGGTATAAGCGGTAGACATGGCTTGCGAATCTCGGCTAGCAGATGAAGGAGAGACATCTAAAGATGAAAGCCGATCATTTTAACATGAATTTCATTCATTTTCCTTGTTTATAAAACATACGAAAACAATAATATAGAAATTAATTTGATTAAAGTTTATCCAATATTTTATTCTCGGAATAAATACGGCGGAATAAAATCCGCCGTAGTCTTAACACAATTTATTTATAGGCATTAGAACAAAGCTTTTGGCAAACGAATTTGAATAATCTCATTATCATCAGCCAGTTTTGCGTTACGCCCAGTCGACCCTGGGAAGTTATTGTCATTTAGTACTGTAAGCGTTGTGCCATTTTCAATAATCACATCTTCAATGGTTTCAAACGGGAAAGCAAAAACTTGTCCCGTACCAATATCCCCTGCTCTTGCTGTGCCATACAACATATTCGGGTTAGCAATTTTAATTAAATCGACTAAATCTTCACGGCTTACTAGCTGGCCTGACTCATTCAATTTAATACGAATTAATTTTTTATATCCGCCTAAATTATTCTGAGTTGCATCACGCTCAATAATAATGCCTTCTTTATCATTAAAGAGTTGGAAATCTCCAATGTTGGTTGCCTTACTATCTAGCTGGAACCAATAATATTTTCCTGTATAGGCTTTTTTCTTAATATCGAATTGAGAAATCAGTAATTGTCTTTCCATTTCCCGAATTGATTTAATTGGCTTTTCTATAAGCGGGTAAAGATACTGTCCATCTGGTGAAATTGCCATTCCTTCAAAACCACCACTTTGCTGAACCAAAGGCTCTACAAAATTAATTTGTGCTTTATTAAACTGATTTTGTGGTGAACGTAATTCTTGAGTCGGATTTAACGGATTTGGTAAAGGAATTGGGGCATCTAATAACACACCATCCGCTGAAAAATGAAGTAAATAAGGGCCAAACTCATCCCCAATCCAGTAAGTACCATCGCTAGTCCGTTGCATTGACTCTGGGTCAAAATCAGCACCCGTTAATAAACGCTCAGGCGTGTTACCATTCACGATATTAAAAGTAATTAACTTATTTGGATCACGCAATTGAATAAAGCTTTGTACCGTAACCTGCCCTGTACCTTTGGTTTTAGTTTTGAAATCAGGTTTTAATTTATAAATACGAAGTAAAAAGTCTGCTGAATTATCTTGGGTACCAAAGCCATTATCGGCCATTGCCATATAGCTGCCATCTTCATTTTTTAATGCAGCAGAAAAACCTTGTACAGGCTGGCCTTTAAATGGAGGATAAATTCCATTTGCACCTTTTACATATGCACCAGAGTCTGGGCCAGCAGCATAGGTTTCTACAGGCAATTTGGCAAAAGAAATTAAAGTTGGTTCGGTAACGTTTTCAGTAGGTGATGTTTGATCTTGATCGTTATTATCATTACATGCCGTCAATCCTAAACTGGCACAGCATAATAATGCGAATAAAGTTTTTTTGCTCATGATTTTATACAGTTGGTAAAAAATTAAGCAAATTTAATCAAGCTTGTATGAAGTTTTTGCTTCAAAAATATGAAATCTTTATGGCGAAAATATGACAAGCTTATTGTTTAGCACCCAATAGAAAACTGAACTTGTTAGTAAAGCTAATTAAAGTTTTGTTGGCTGATATTCTCCAGCAATTGCTGCTTTCAAAAAGTTCTGAAAAGTTGGGCATTCCATATGATTTTCAGCAGGACACACAGCAGCATGTTGTAATCCTTGACTAATAAAATGTAATCGCTTTGCCATTTGCTCTAGTTGTTCAGCTTTATCTTTTAGTTTTTGCCGATCAAGATCAGGCTTACCATCTTGCCCAAACATTGTAGCGATCTCATTTAAAGAAAAACCCGCAGCACGTCCTAAAGCAATAAGTGCCAGTTGATCAAGCACCTGCTTACCATATTGCCGACGCAAACCTTGCCGCCCAATCGACTTAATTAGTCCCTTCTCTTCATAAAAACGTAGTGTAGCGGTTGTGACTTTTGCCTTTTTAGCAACTTCACCAATATCCATAATCACCTCTTGACTTCAAGTGAACTTGAACTTGCACAATAAATTTATCACGTTTCATACGTATAAAAGCAAGGTGTAAAAATGAATACCTCCACATTATTCTTCAAAGCTTTATGTCTTGGTGTTGGTGCAACAGTTATTATGGATATATGGCTGTTAATACTAAAAATATTTAAGATACCGACCTTAAATTTTGCCTTTCTCGGACGCTGGGTAGGTTGGATAGTTCAAGGAAAACTCATCCATCAATCTATCGCTCAAAGCCCTCAAATTAAGGGTGAATATTTATTGGGCTGGATTGCTCATTATAGTGTTGGGTTGATCTTTGCAGTGAGCTTTCTTCTCATTGTCGGCTCAGATTGGCTCATTCATCCTCAATTTTACTCAGCACTACTATTTGGTGTAGTTACTGTTCTCATTCCCTTTTTTATTATGCAACCAGCCATAGGTAGTGGTTTTGCTTCGTCAAAAACCCCGCATCCTTTTTTGAACCGCCTAAAAAGTTTGATGAACCATAGTGTTTTTGGTTGTGGCTTATATCTCACTGCAAAACTATTTCAACTTTAAATAAAGAGGAAACTACTCATGAAAACCGTTGCCATTATTTACTATAGTCGCCAAGGCCACACCCAATTTATTGCTCAGCAAATTCAAACTGGTATTTTGATCCATAAAGATATTAAAGTAGATCTGCTCAATGCCGAAGATCTTATCGAGAGCCCAGAGACTCTTATCCAATATGATGGTTTAATTTGGGGATCTCCTACGTATTTAGGGGGGGTATCTTCCAAGTTAAAACAACTCATGGATGCAACGGGTCCATTATGGAAAAAGCAGAACTTTAAGGGAAAGCTAGCAGCTGGATTTACCGTTTCCTCTCTTCCCGCTGGTGATAAACAATCGACGTTAATTTCCATTTTTACCTTTTGTATGCAACACGGCATGTTATGGGTCGGCAACCCGATTCTACCCGAGCAACACCAAGGTATTCCTTATACTCAAGCAGCCAATCGTCTCGGTTCGTGGTCAGGCTTAATGGCTCAGGCCGAACATGGCAGTAATGCCGATAGGTTTGATGAAGGGGATATTAAAACTGCTCAACAATTTGGAGAAAATTTTGCATTGACCTTAAGTGCTTATCAAGGAATATAAAACCATGAAAGTACAGAAACTTTTATTCCTCTTAATTTTATCGGGAATGATGTCTTTTATTGTTTCAGGTGTTTCCACTTTTAAAGTAGTAGGACTAAATCATCACTTCGTTTCATTGTGGGTATCAGCTTGGATTATTGCATGGATATTAGCTTTTCCAAGTGTATTGATTTGTGCCCCTATCGCCCAGAAACTAGTCGACATCGTATTTAAGTAAGTTGATCTGTAAGTTAAAACGTACAAAAATTGCGGTGATTTGCGGATATTCAGCTTTAGTATTATTTCATAATATATAAATCATAGAGAGACAGGATGTCTCATTGAAGAAGAATAAGAACGCAGGAAGCGGTAGTTGACAGGAGTTAGCTACATAAAGCTGAATACGAAGGAACCTCGACAGGATGTCGGGGTTTTTTCATTTCAATTATACAAAATTCTTACTTTTTAGATGTGCTGAGCAACAGAACTTATATTGATCCGATAAGTACGGCTAAATACCATCATTTTATTTGAAACTTCATTATTGGTTTTGTATTTTGCTTACCCCATCTTTAACCCAAAATCGTTTTGAACCATCACAATTACACATCCTTGGTCTGAAATTTTTCATAATTTTCTTGATGATCATCATGACAGGATGTACAAGCTTAGGCCCTAATAGTGGCTCATTTACTTGGCGTTCAAATAAGCTATCATCTGGTTTACAAAAAGCTTATTCCGTTCCACCGAGTACAGCGAATCGATTGTCTCCTATGATTATTCAAAGTGCTGACAAATATAATGTTCCTCCACTTTTACTCGCGGCAGTTATCAGACAAGAGTCGAACTATAATAGTAATGCCCGTTCTCCGACTGGGGCTGTTGGTTTAACACAAATTATTCCAAGCTATTGGCAACAAACTTGTGCTGGTAATTTGCATGATGAATCTACAAACATCCAATGTGGTGCTTATATTTTAAATCATTACTATCAAACCGCAGATAGCTGGTTTAAAGCTACGGCCTATTATAATGTTGGACCAACAGGATATGAGCGAAGCTTCTGGACACGTCACAAAGCGAAAAAATATGCTCGGTCTATTAAGCATCATCAAAAAAATTTAAAAAGTGCCTTATAAATAAGCTTAAACAAAAGCCCATCAATAGATGGGCTTTTTATGCGACTAATTTTATTCGTCAAATAAACCTTCAAATAACACAGAAGACAAATAACGTTCCCCACTGTCTGGCAGAATAACAACGATGGTTTTACCAGCATTTTCAGGACGCTCTGCAATTTTAGCAGCGGCTGCTAATGCAGCTCCACTTGAAATACCTACTAGAATACCTTCTTGGGTTGCACAGTTTCTCGCCCATTGAATTGCTTCTTCGCTAGTCACTGGTAAGACTTCATCCACAAGGTCCAAATCAAGATTCTTCGGAATAAAGTTTGCACCAATTCCTTGGATTTTATGCGGTGCAGGTGTAATGTTCTCACCATTTTTAGTTTGAGTAATAATTGGAGATTCAGCAGGTTCAACAGCTACTGAATACAATGGTTTATTTTGAACCTGTTCAAAATAACGAGAAATACCTGTAATCGTACCGCCAGTACCTACGCCAGCAACCAAGATATCAACTTGTCCACCTGTAGCTTGCCAAATTTCAGGACCGGTTGTGTCTACATGGATTTGCGGATTTGCTGGGTTTTCAAATTGTTGTGGTAAGAAATAAACATCTGGTTGCTCAGTTGCTAATCGTACCGCTTCATCAACCGCCCCTTTCATACCTTTTGCAGGTTCAGTTAAAACCAAATTAGCACCTAAAGCTTTCAGTACTTTTCTGCGCTCAAGGCTCATACTTGCAGGCATAGTTAGAGTAATTGGATAACCTTTTGCCGCAGCAACAAATGCCAATGCAATACCAGTGTTACCACTGGTTGGCTCAACAATATGCATACCTTCTTTTAATACACCGCGTTTCTCTGCATCTGCAATAAGTGCCGCTCCGATACGGCATTTCACAGAAAATGCAGGGTTACGGCTTTCCACTTTTGCTAATACGGTTGCGTCCGTTTTAATCAAACGGTTAATACGTACTAAAGGTGTATTACCAATAGCTTCGGCATTATTGGAATATACCGCGATACCTAAATTGTTAGGAGTTGGAAATTGCTGGTCGGTAGACATGTTATATCCTTATTAGATTTGGAATGATTCTGAATCATTATAGGCTTGTCTAATAAACAGGAAAGTAGAAAAAGTTAAGTAATACGAAAAATGACAGCTACATCTAGTTTAGACAGAATAAAAAAATGAATTTATTAAATTATTAGAACTACCAAACCTCACCCTCTCGCCATTCTGCGCAAATACTATCGTCCTCTGAACGGTGTGATAGTAGATCTTTCATATGGATACTCAAAGGATATAGCATAATTTCATAATCATCAGTCAGATAAGTAGATGCATCTTGTTTGATGTACAAATCACCCCACCAAGTAGTCCAGCCTAATTTTTTATAAAATGCTTCATCTTCTGGTTGTAATGCAGCAAGTCCATATTCCAAGTCAGTTAATGCTTCAACTAAATATTTTAATAATTGTGATGCAAGCCCCTTACCTCTCATCGTGTAATCAGTGGTGACATACTCTACATAAGCTGTTTTTACATCGAAGCTACCATTTATAGTAAAAACTCTATCCGTCCATAAGGCATGTGAAACAATTTGATTGTCCAATATACCAACGACATGAATAGCTTTTTGCATAAAAGCATATTGGCTCCAAGGATCTTCATCAAAAGCAGAAAAACATAACTCAGCAATCTGATGACGTTGATTTTTATCTAGATCTTGGGCTGCGATAATTTTGAACTGCATAGATGAAAACTCAAATTTAACTATTTATAGATTAAGCAAATATGGGAATATTATGAAATGTTTTTTTATTACAGTGAGTTTTATATTTATTCCGCGCATAAAAGAAACACCCCAACCTCTTTCGAGACTGGGGTGTTTGGAATAATGAGCTGGCGATGACTTACTCTCACATGGGTAACCCCACACTACCATCAGCGCTAAGAGGTTTCACTTCTGAGTTCGGGAAGGGATCAGGTGGTTCACTCTTGCTATGGTCGCCAGCACAACTGTTTATGGATACTTGCTTTGGTCTTATTGACTGCCGAAGCGTTTTCCAAATCTTTACAGATTGGGCTGATTGAATCTGATTTGTTCATTTTATCTAGTGGAATAACTAAATCAAGTTTATTTGTAGATTTATGAATCGATTGATGCTTTATATACAACTGCTTGGGTGTTGTATAGTCAAGCCTCACGAGCAATTAGTATTGGTCAGCTTCACATATCACTATGCTTCCACATCCAACCTATCAACGTCCTAGTCTCGAACGGCTCTTTAGAGGACATAAAGTCCTAGGGAAATCTTATCTTGAGGTAGGCTTCCCGCTTAGATGCTTTCAGCGGTTATCCCTTCCGAACATAGCTACCCGGCGATGCGACTGGCGTCACAACCGGTACACCAGAGGTTCGTCCACTCT